>NZ_JAUPWM010000004.1:0-430749 GCF_032436795.1 Streptomyces sp. P9(2023) | reverse complement strand
AAGCCTGAGCCGAAGCCCGAGCCCAAGCCTGAGCCGAAGCCCGAGCCCAAGCCTGAGCCGAAGCCCGAGCCCAAGCCGGAACCGAAGCCCCAGCCCAAGCCCGAGCCCAAGCCCGAGCCCAAGCCGAACTGTTGGGCTGTGAACCTCGGTTCGCTGGTCGACAGTTGGACCGGCGGGCAGGTCTGCGTCCCCAACGTGGACATGAAGTGGGACGACGAGGTCGAGGCCGAGGTCAACGACGCCTGGGAGGACATGCTGGACAGCGACGCCTGGCCCTTCTGAGGCCCACCCCCACGGCGGCGGCGGAGATCATCCGCCGCCGCCGTGCGTCCGTCCCGGCAGCCGCTCCAGCGCCCGCCCGACCCAGGCCCGCTCCCGCGCCTGCCGGGCCGCCCAGCGCCTGCCGTCCGCCGCGCCCGCGCGCAGCCACAGCAGCGGAGCCGTACCGCGCCCGGCCAGCATCAGCCGCTGGTTCGGCACGGTCTCCGGCCGCCAGTGCTGCTTGTACGGTTCGTTCCCCCGCAGCATGCTCAGCGTGGCCCGCCCGCTCGCGCTGGTCTCCCGGGCCCCGTGCCGCAGCAGCATCGTCGCCACGTCGACCTTCCGCTCGCGCAGCGCGGGATCGGCGCCGTACAGGTACCCGCCCGCGAGGCGCGGCGACATCAGGGTCAGGTCCGCCGCGACGACGTCCCCGCCGAGCCGGAACTCCGTGACCCGCGCGGCCCCGTGCTCGACCATCGGCCGCACGGCCCGGGCGAGATGCTGGGCGAACCGGTCGCTGGTGTGCTCGACGGTCACGCCCCGCCCCTGCCACTGCAGCTGATGCAGCGTGAGGAGACGTTCCAGCGCCGCCGGCACCTCGTCCCCGGGCACGATCCGCTCGTCGATCCCGAGCGCGTCCAGCTTCCGCAGCTTCGCCCGCACCCGCTGGGCCTTGCCCGAAGGGATCCGTGCGAGCAGGGCGTCCATCGGCACGGCGGGCAGCTCCAGACAGAGCGAGTCGGGAAGCCGCCGGCGCGGCCCCCGCCAGCCGGCGAACACCTGCTCGGCCGCCGCCCCGGGCCGGACCTCGCGCAGATCGATCACCGCGCCCCGCGCCGCCTCCGCCAGGCCCCGGACCAGCGCGGGCACCGCCACCGGGCAGGCGTCGTCGAGCAGGACGTCCGTGAAGTCGGTGATCGCGCCGCCGAGCTGGGTGAGGACCGGCAGCGGCCCCCGGGCGCGCATCAGGGGCGCCGCCGCGACGAGTTCGCCGTCCTCCCGGCGTACGAGCACCACCCGCAGCGCGCCCGGGGTGCCGTACGACACCCACCAGGAGTGCAGCCAGGAGTGGGACTGGAACGGGGTGGCCGTGGAGCAGCGCGCGTACAGCGACGCCCACGGCTCGGCGAGCGCGCCGAACTCCGCGCCGTCCCGGCAGACCTCGACTCTCACCCCGGGCGCGGTCACACCGACTCCGGTGACGGCTGGTGCTGGGCCGCCGCCGGGCCGGGTACCGCCGCCGAGGTGGCCGAGCCGGCCGGTCGCGAGTGCCGGGCCTCCGCGCGCACCGCCCGCGCCCCGGTCCGGCCGGGCCGCACCAGCAGCGCAAGGCCGCCGAGCAGTCCGCCCGCGCAGCCGCCGACCAGCGCGGAGAGCGGGGCGGACGGCGAGACGGGCTCCACGGGCTTGGTCGCCCGGGAGAACTGCACCACCTTCACGCCCGTGTTCCCCGAGACGTGGCTGCTGTTGAGGACGAGGGCGCGGGCGACGCCGTCCGCCATGGAGACGGCCTTGGCGCGGCTGGCCGACCGGGCCGTGATCTCGATCATCGGCGCGTCCGGCGAGGTCGCCGCCTGCACGCTCTCGCGAAGGGTCGCGGCGGAGACGCCCGCCCACACCTGCGCGTCGCCGGTCACCGCGATGTCGGTGGCGACCCGCCCGTACGCCTGGGCGAAGCCGAGCGCGGCGGCCGGGTCGGACTTCTCGCCCGGGACCACGATGACGTAGCTGGTGGCCGCGTACTCAGGGGTCTTCACGACCCCGTACCCGGCGCCGAGCGCCGCGCCGACCAGCACGGACGCGGGCAGCACGAGCAGGCGCCGGCGGGTGCGCAGGGCGGCGGCGAGCCGGGCGCGCCGGGGAGTCGGGGGGGTCATCGGGTTCGGGGACTTCGGTGGCATCGGGGACATCGGGTGACTCACTTCGCGAGGGGAGGGGTGCCGTGGACGGCCTGTTCGTAGAGGGACAGCAACTGCTGGGCGCTGTGCGCGATGTCGTAGCGGCGCGCGGCGGCGGGCTGCGGCAGCCGGGCGAGCCGGGCGTCGCGGATGCCGCGCAGCGCGGAGACCAGTTCGGGTACGGACTCGCCGACGCGCCGGGCCCCGGGCGCCTCGTCCGGCGGCAGGTCGTCGATCGCCGGGCAGGCCACGTACAGCGCGGGCAGTCCGGCGGCCAGCGCCTCGACGACCGCGAGGCCGAAGGTCTCGTCGGGGGAGGTGGAGACGAAGGCGTCCATCGCCGCGAGCAGCGCGGGCAGGTCGGGACCGGCGGAGTCCGGGGCCGGCGGGTCCTCGCAGGCGCCGGTGAGGAGCACCCGGTCGGCCGCCCCGCACTCCCGGGCCACCGCGAGCAGCCGCTCCCGCTCGGGGCCCTCGCCGACGAGCAGCAGCCGCGCCCGAGGCACCGACGCCACCGCCCGTACGAGACGGTCGAAGCGCTTGCCCGGCGCGAGGCGGCCGACCCCGCCGACGACGAACGCGTCCTCGGGCAGGTCGAGCAGCTTCCGCGTCAGGCGGCGGGCGTCCTCGTCGAAGCGGAAGCGCGCCCGGTCGATGCCGTTGGGGACGACCTCGATGCGCGGGGCCGGCACGCCCCAGGCCGCCAGGCGGCGGGCGACGCTCGGCGAGACGGCGACCGTCGCGGTGCCGAGGCGTTCGGTGGCCAGGTAGAGCGCGCGGGTGCCGGTGGAGAGCGGGCGGCCCTCGATCTGGGTGTCCCCGAGGGAGTGTTCGGTGGCGAGGACGGTACGGACCCCGCCGAGGCGGGCGGCGATCCTGCCGTACACGCACGCCCGGTACAGGTGCGTGTGGACGAGGTCGTACCCGCCCCGGCGCACGATCCCGGCGAGCCGGGGCAGCGCGCCGAGGTCACGGTTGCCGGCCATGCCGAGGTCCGTGACGGGTACCCCGTCGGCCTCAATGCCCCGGGCGACCGGGCCGGGATTGGTGAGCGTGACGACCTCGCTGCGTACCGGGAGGTGACGTAGCATCAGCCGCAGCTGCTGCTCGGCGCCGCCGATCCCGAGGCCGGTGATGACGTGCAGGACCTTCATGGCGTCTCCTGGAGGACGACGCGTTCGAGATCGGCCGGCCGGCGGCGGCGCAGCGGATGCAGGAGCCGCTTCACGGTGAGCCGCCAGGGGGTGTCCTGCTCGCCGATGTGGACCCTGGGGAGCGCGTGCGCGCAGGTCAGGTCGCCCGGGTCGATGGCGCAGCCGTAGCGGTAGCCGGCGTCCCGTACGGCCTGGACCGCGCGGGCGTCGACGTCCCCGTACGGGTAGCAGAAGCCGTCCACCGGCGTGCCGGTGATCTCCTGCAGGAGCTCCCGGCTGCGCGCGGTCTCCCGGACGAGCGTCGGCGCGTCGAGCGTGGGCAGCGAGACGTGCCGCAGGCCGTGCGAACCGATCTCCATGCCCGCCTGGGCGACGCGCAGGATGCCGTCCTCCGACAGCAGCGGTTTGCGCGGGCCGTCGCCGTCCCAGTCGTTGTCGCCGCCGATGCGGCCGGGCAGGACGTAGACGGTGGCGGTGAAGCCGTGGCGGCGCAGCAGCGGCAGCGCCGACTCGACGAAGTCGGCGTACCCGTCGTCGAAGGTGAGGCCGACGAGCCCCTTCGCGCGGCCCTCGGCGCGCGCGGTGAGCAGCTCGCGCACGGAGACCCCGCGCAGCCCCCGGTCGTTCAGCCAGTGCAGCTGCCGGGCGAACCGTACGGGGGAGACCGTCACCCGGTACGGGTCATCCGTGGTGTCGGCGATCGAGTGGTACATCACCACCCACGGGGGTGGCTTCGGCAGCAGTCGACGGATCGCGGCGGTGGGGGGCGCCGTGGCAGCGGGCATGGGCGAGCCTTCGTGATGCGGTGCGGGTGAGGGGTGGGATGTCCGGCGCGTTGGCGGCGCAGGCGACGAAGAGCAGGAAGACGGCGGCGCAGACCACGCTCGCGACGGCGAGGGAGAGCAGCGCGGGGGTGACCAGGACCGAGCAGAGCCAGCCGGCGGTGGTGGCCCAGGCGGCGGCGGTCGCGAGCCGGAGCAGCCCCTCGCCGAGGTAGCGGATCCGGACCGGGATGGCCTGTCGGCGCGCGCCGAGCAGCATCAGGACGGCGGTCACCGTGATCCCGAGGGCGTTGGCGGCGGCGATGCCGACGGCGCCCCAGAGCCCGGCGCCGACGACGCCCGCGACGGCGGTCACGGCGAGGCCGGCGGCCATCGCGGCGGCCGGGTACCAGAGCGGGCGGGCGGCGGAGAAGTAGCAGCGGACCAGGGTGCCGACGGTGGTCTGGCCGAGCAGTCCGAGGGCGTAGACCCGCATCACGGCGGCGGTCGCGGAGGTGTCGGACGCGTCGAAGGCGCCGCGCTGGAAGAGGACTTCGACGATCTGGGGGGCGGCGGCGATCACGATCGAGGCGCCGACGAGGACGACGACGGCGGCCAGCAGCAGGTCCCGCTCGACACGGCGGCGGGCGCCGTCCGCGTCGCCCGAGGCCATGGCGCGGGCGACGACGGGGAAACTGACCGTGCACAGCATCAGCGAGAGGATCATCGGCATCTGCGCGACCTTCTGCGCGTAGTTCAGATGCGAGATGGCCCCGGAGGGCAGCGGCGAGGCGAGGAAGCGCTCGATGAGGATCTGCGACTGGCGGGAGACGGTGAAGGCGATGACGGGCGCGATGAGGCCGAGGACGAGCAGCCGCCCGTCGACGGCCGGCCCTGCGTGCGGCGCGGGCCCGCGGCGCAACTCCCGTACGAGATAAGGCGCCTGGACCGCCACCATCAGCGCGCCGCCGACGGCCACCCCGGCCGCCGCCGCCCGGACGCCGAAGGGTTCGCGGAGCACCACGATCGTGCCGATGATGCCGATGTTGTACGCGACGTAGATGGTGGCCGGGGGCAGGAACGAGCCGTGGGCGCGCAGGGCGGCGGAGCAGTAGCCGGCCAGCGCGAACGTCAGCACGCAGGTCGCGGTGAGCCGGGTGCAGTCGACGGCGAGCCGAGGGTCGGGCAGCCCTGGAGCGAGGGCGGCGACGAGCAGCGGCGCGGCGAGGATCAGGAGCCCGGCGAGGGCGGACATGACGAGCAGGAGCCGGGGCAGCGTGGAGCGTACGAGGGCCCGGACGGCGCCCCGGCGGGTCAGGGCGCGGCTGAACGCGGGGACGAGGATGAGCGCCATCGCGTCCTCGATGAGCAGCGTCGACGCGAACTCGGGCACGGTCCAGGCGACGAGGAACGCGTCGGTCTCGGCCCCGGCGCCGAAGTAGTGCGCGAGGCTCTGGTCCCGTAGCAGCCCGAGTACGGCCCCGGCGGCGGTCAGCCCGGCGGTCACGGCGGCGGCCCGGCGGAGAAACCCGCCGCCCCCGGCGGCCTTCGGCACGGGGGTGGGCGCGGGCGCGGGGGCGGCGGTCTCGCGTCCCGGGCTTTCGCCCCGCCGGCCGCGCGGCCGCCAGTCGTCGGGGTACGCCACGGAGGCCGGCAGCCCGTCGTCGGCGGGCGCGTCGGTGCCGGCCTCGGAAGCCGCGAGCGGACCCGAGACCGCCGGACCCAGCGGCAGCCGTACCGACCCGGCGTCGCCGTGCGGGACTTGGGCCGTCGTGCCCGCCCAGCGCCGCACGCCGTGGGTCCAGGGGTCCGCCCACACGGGCGCGGCGGGCTCCCCGGGGGGTTCCGGAGGCGGGACCCGGTCCGTGGACTCGGGCTCACCGCCCCAGGGGTCACGCACGCTTCACCTCCGCCAGCGACCACCAGGCCGCGAGGCCGAGCACGACCGACATCAGGACCGTCGAAGGGCCGCCGATGTCCGCGTAGAAGAAGTCGATGAGCTGCCACGACAGCAGCCCGATCGCGACCAGACCCAGCCGCCGCACCGCACCCACCAGCAGCGCCGCCCAGCTCCCCGCGA
This sequence comes from Streptomyces sp. P9(2023), assembly GCF_032436795.1. Lineage (NCBI taxonomy): Bacteria > Bacillati > Actinomycetota > Actinomycetes > Kitasatosporales > Streptomycetaceae > Streptomyces > Streptomyces sp. P9(2023). Next base: position 424,595 of record NZ_JAUPWM010000004.1, on the reverse strand, counting down.
GGGCGAGCAGCCCCACCAGGCCCTGCTCGCTCAGCACCAGCAGGTACATGTTGTGCGGGGAGAGCAGCGGCTGCCGCTGGAACGCGGCGCCCGCGCCCGCCGTGTCGCTGCCGGACGACAGCGCGAGCGAGGCGTGCGAGTCGCGGTACGCGGGGAAGCCCTTCAGACCCACCCCGGTCAGCGGATCCGACCGCCACATCTCCCCGGCCGCCGCCCACATCGTGTACCGGTCCGTCACCGACTGGTCCGGCGCCCCCGCCACCTGCGTGATGCTGGCGACCCGGTCCTTCACCATCGCCGAGCCCACCCCGAACCCGCCCACCAGGACCACCGCGAGCGCGCCCACGACGAGCGCCACCCGCCCCGCGCGCCGCAGCCCCGACAGGACCAGCTGGATCGCGACGGCGAGGACCGTCGCGATCCACGCGCCCCGGCTGAAGGAGAGCACCAGCGGCAGGAAGAGCAGCCCGGCGCAGACCAGCGCGGCGGTCCGCGCCCGGCCCCGCCCGCTCCCCAGCGCGATCCCGACGACGACGACCAGGCCGTACGAGACGACCGTCGCCATCCCCATCACGTCCGTCGGCCCGAACGTCCCCACCGCCCGGATGTCCTCGCCCTGGTACGACGCGCCCGTCCCGGTCAGGTACTGCGTGACCCCGACCGCGCCCTGCAGCAGCGCGAGACCGACCAGCGCCCACGCCACGACCGCGAAGTCGCGCCGGTCACGGATCATCAGCAGCACGGCCGCCGGGACGAGCACGAACACCTGCACGTACCGGGCGACGCCCGGCAGGCTCGCCGCCGGGTCCCCCGAGGTGATCGCCGCCAGGCTGATCCCGAGGACCGGAAGACCGAGCACGACCGCCGCCGCGCGGCTGAGCGGCCGGGCCCCGCTGCGCACCACGCGCACCAGGCAGATCAGCACGAGCAGCCCCGAGGCCGCGTCCGCGACCGTCCCCGAACCGCCGGTGCCGCCCTCCGCCCCGCCCCCGCCGGGGACGAGCAGCAGCGCGATCACCGCCAGGACCGGGGACAGCGCCCCGGCCCGGCGCGCCCAGTCCCGCACCTCGGTCCCGGCCGTCCACGGCAGCACCCCGGTCGCCGTCGTCATCATCAGCTCCCCGCCGGCCGGACCAGGCCCGCGGCGGTCCGCAGCAGGATCCGGACGTCCTGCCAGAGCGACCAGTGGTCGATGTAGTGGTTGTCGAACCGGCAGCGGTCCTCGATGGACGTGTCGCCGCGCAACCCGTGCACCTGCGCCAGGCCGGTCAGCCCGACGGGCATCCGGTGGCGGTCCGCGTAACCGGCGTGGATCTTGCTGAACTGGGCGACGAAGTACGGCCGTTCGGGCCGCGGCCCGACCAGACTCATGTCGCCACGCAGCACGTTCCACAGCTGCGGCAGCTCGTCGAGCGAGGACTTCCGCAGGAAGCTGCCGACCGGGCTCATCCGCCGGTCGTTGGCGACGCTCCACCGGGTCGCCGACTCGGTCTCGTCGGCCGGGCGCAGCGTACGGAACTTCAGCAGCGTGAACAGCCGCCCGTTCTGCCCCACCCGCTCCTGCCGGAAGAGCACGCCGGGCCCGTCGGAGAGCAGGACCGCCAGGGCGCACAGCAGCAGCACGGGCAGCGCCAGGGCCAGCGCGGGACCGGCCAGGACCACGTCGAGCGCGCGCTTCGCGGTAAGACCCGGCCGCTCGCCCAGCGGAACCAGCCGGCGGCAGGCGTACCCCCACAGGTGGTCGTCCATCGCGCCGCCGCCCTCGCCGCCCACCTGCCAGGTGGCGCAGCCGTAGTGCTGGAACAGCGTCACCATGGGCGTGTCGTCGGTCAGGAACACCGCGTCGCGCACGGTGTTCTGGATGACCGCGCGGTGGATCTCCTCGGCCGAGGAGAGGACCGGAAGTCCGGGCTCCGCGTCCGGCCGCGCGCCGACGATCCCGACCGGCCGGATGCCGTACTCCGGGTGCTGCGCGAGCGCCGCCGCGAACCGGCGGGCGGCGGCCGGCGCGCCGACGACCAGCGCGGAGCGCGGATGCGCCCGCGCCGTACGCCGCCGCCGGGCGTGCAGCACGGCCCGCACCAGGCACACGGCGACGACCTGCGTCGCGTACGCGGTGCAGAGCGCGGCCGGACCGATCGCCGTAGCGGGGGCGTACGTGGCGACGGCCGCGGCCGCCACGCACCAGGCGACCCCGCCCCGCGCGGCGAGCGCGGGCAGTTCCTCCAGTACGGCGGCCCGGGCACCGGTCGGCCGGTGCAGCCCCGCCCGCGCGTCCAGGACCAGCACGCACACGGCGACCAGCAGGAACAGCCGCAGCCCGCGCTGCGGTTCGGGCAGCAGCCCGACCGCGAGCAGCACGGCCAGACCGTCGGCCGCGATCAGCGGTACGGCGGCGAGCCGCTGCGGCGCGGGACGGCGCGGCGGCAGCGCGAGCCGGTCCGTGCCGCCGCGCTGCGGCGCGAGGGAGGCGAGTCCGGGCAGCTTGCCCCGGCCCGCCGGGGGCCAGGGGCCCGGTGAAGGAGGGACGCTGGTGCTTTCCGTGGTCACGGCGAAATCGGCTCTCTGTGCTCGGTGCACCGCACTCCGGCCAGCTCGCGGTACACGTCCGCGACGGCCGCGCCGGTGCGCCGCACATCGAATCTGCTGAGTACGTGTTCGTGGGCCTCGCGGCCCAGGGTTCGCCGCTGCTCCGGCCGGCCGAGCAGGCGGCCGACGGCGGCGGCGAGGGCGGCCGGGTCCTCGGGCGGGACCAGGCACAGCGGTTCGTGGCCGGGCGGCAGGCTCTCGCGCGCCCCGTCGACGTCGCTGACCACGACGGGCCGTCCGCTCGCCATGGCCTCCAGGGGCGCGAGCGCCATGCCCTCCCAACGGGACGGCAGGACGACGAGATCGGCCGCCCGGTACCAGGGCGCGGTGTCGTCGACGTTGCCGGTGAAGCGCACGGACGGCGGGGCGGCGGCCCGCAGCCGCTCCGCGTCGGGCCCGTCCCCGACCAGGACGAGCCGGGCGGTGGGCACCCGCTCCAGGACGGCGGGCCAGGCGGCGAGCAGGACGTCCTGCCCCTTCTGCCGGCAGAGCCGCCCGACACAGACGACGGTGGGCCCGTCGGCCGAGTCCTCGGCCGGCGCCGTCGCTCCGAACCGCGCCACGTCGACCCCGTTGTGGATGACCGACCACGGCGCCCGGACGCCCGCGGCCTCGCCGGTACGGCGTTCCGCGTCGCTGACGCAGACGATCCGGTGCGTCCAGCGCGCGCCCCACACCTCCCAGCGGCGGGCCAGCGCACCGACCGCGTCGTCGACGGCCTCGAAGGACCAGGCGTGCGGCTGGTACACCGTCGGAACCCGCCCGCGCAGGGCGAGTCGGGCGCACAGTCCGGCCTTGGCGCTGTGCGCGTGGACCAGGGCGGGGTCGACCGTACGGATCACCCGGGCGAGGTCGCGGGTCTCCCGGACCAGCCGGGGGCCGGGGTCCCGCCCGGCCCGCCAGTCGGAAAGCCCGGCGCCCTCGGCCCGTACGGCCTCGGCGAGCGGGGTGTCCGGCGGGCAGGCGACGGCGACCCGGAGCCCCGCGGCCAGCTGGGCGCGCACCAGGTCGACGACGACCCGCGCGACCCCGCCGTCACCGGGCTGGACCGCGTGCAGAACGGAGAAGGACACGTCAGCGCCGGACGTCCGCCTGGAGGAAGAGCGCTCCGAGCCGGACGGTGTCCTGGCGGGCGCCGAAGCGGACGTGGACACGGTCGGCTCCATGGCGCAGCGCACCCCCCAGATCGAAGACGTCGGAGTCGTACCCCAGGGTGTTCCGATGAGCCGGAAGTCGTTCCATCCGACCGGTGTCGCCGAAATCGGTGATGCTGGAGTTCATCACGTCGTCCGCGGAATTGGCGGAATCCGAGAGCAGGACACTCTTCGCCCGGCTCGTTTGCACCGCGAGGTAATCCCCGGAAGTACCCCGGCCGCCGTCATGGGCGACGACTCCGAGTTGTCCGGCGGAGCCCTTCGGAACTGCCGTTTCCGTCAGTCCGACCCGCAGTGCTCCGGTGCGCGGACCGACGGTTTCGAAACCGTCCCAGAGGGCCGGCCGGCGCATCGGTTCCGCCGCGTTCTCGTACGCGACGACAAGGGTCCAGCCACCCCAACCGCCGACCGCCGAACGGCCCATGGCGGCGTTCACCTGAGCCGCCGTCCACAGCCCGCTCCGGGCCGAACGGACGAGGTCGGTGACGTCCGCGGAGTACAGCCGGGCGTAGCTGACCCGGGAGCCTTCCGGGACCCGGAGTTCGGCGCTGCTGGAGTTGGTGGCCGTGGCCGAGGTGTCGGCGGCACGGACGATCCCGCCGCGCTGGACCGCCTGGTACCGCTCGGCGAAGGGGACGCGGGGGGCTTCCTTGGGCTGGGGCGCGGCGGCGGCCGGCAGCGCGGCGGACAGGGCCGCACACGACAGGGCGCACAACAGGCCGCGGCGCACAGCACGAACCGCTGAATTCCGCATAGAGGTTCTCCGCTTTGATGAGAGAAGCAAGGGAACACCCGTGAAGACCGGGAGAGAGGGAGATGTCGACCGTGCGAAAAGGGTGTCCGCGCGGCTGGACCGGAAGCGACGCTCGGGAACGTTATAACCCCGACGCCGGGCGATAGTAAGCATTAGATGCTCACAAACGCTAACTCCCGTATCTGCTGGGCAGTTTCCTCGTTGTGCGTGTTGCGCCACTCCTCGGCCACTCGCCCGAATGCCCCTCCGATGGCCCAAAGATCGGTTGAACGTCACCCGTTCGGGAGAGCAACCGATGAATTGCCTAAGCGTTGTTGAAGGAGCCGGGCGAAACCGCTCGTGCCGTCTCAGTGATCTGTCAACAATCGAGGAGCGCTTCTCCATGTCCCGTATCGCGAAGGCTGTAGCTCTGTCCGTGGGTGTCGCCGCGTCCGTCGCGGGTGCCACCGGTGTCGCCGTCGCCGACGCCGGCGCCGAGGGCGCGGCCGTGAAGTCCCCGGGCGTCCTGTCCGGCAACCTGGTCCAGGTCCCGGTCCACGTGCCGATCAACCTGTGCGGCAACACCGTCAACGTCATCGGCGCCCTGAACCCGGCCTTCGGCAACACCTGCGTCAACGCCTGATCTCGCACGCCGGATCGTGGTCCTTCCGAGGCCGGCGCGCCGCCCCTGCCAGGGGTGGCGCGCCGGCCTTCCGCTCATTCGGACGCACCCTCGTACGCCGCCCGGTGCAACGGCGTACGCCCCTCGGAGGACCAGGTCAGCGCAGTGGATTCACCCGAACGGAGGGGGTGGCGCTCCGTAGTCCTCCCGTTGCGGAGCGCTATGTGAGCAGGACACGGTGGGGGCGTTGTTGTCCGGCGCATACGGAAAAGGAACAAATATGCGTCCCCTGGCTCTCAGCCGCATCACCGCCCTGGCGATATCCGCCGTCATCACCCTCGGCACGGCGGGACCCGCCCTCGCCGACGAACACCACCCGTCCCGCATCTCCGCCCCGACCGCGCTGGCACCCCTGCCGGACGCCGCGGCGCTCCTCAAGCAGGCCGACGCACTGGGCAACATGAGCTCGGTGACCACCACGGTCACGGACCTCCTCGAGGCCGTCCTCAAGGCCGACGGCGGTCAGATCCCCGCCGCCGACGCCGCCGCGCTCAAGGACAAGATCACGGCGGCCGTCGACGCCGCCAAGGGCACCGTCCCGGCGCCGCTGCCCGAGGCCCCGGCCGCCGAGGCCCCGGCCGTGCAGACGCCCGCCGAGGCTCCCGCCGTACAGGCGCCCGCCGTTCAGGCCCCGACCCTCCCGGTCGCCACCGGCGGTGCGAAGGCCGCGAAGGCGGCCCCGGCCGACATCGTCACCGACGCTCTCGCCACCGTCGAGAAGGCCGTCGCCGGTCTGCTCGCGGCGGTCACCTCCGGAGGCGCCACCGGTGTCGTCCCGCAGGTCACCGCGACCCTGACCTCGCTGGTCAACCTGGTCGTCGCCACGGTCCTCGGCAGCGGGCTGCCCGCGGCGGACCTCGCGGGGCTGCCGACCCTGCCGACGCTCCCGGTCGAGGCGCCCGAGCTCCCGGTCGACCCGCCGGTCGGCCTGCCGGCGGCGCCGTTGCCGGTCAGGTAGTCACGCTCGCGTAGCCACGGTCGTACCACCCGCGCCGTGCCGCCCGGCCTCCCGCCGGACGGCACGGCGTTCGGCTGTCCGGTCCGCAAATAGGACCGCCGTCATCATTCGAGTGCAGTGGAGAGAAATCCCTTCTCCCGGAGTTTCCGGGGCGCGCACCTCTCGTTACAGAAGGCAGAACGACGTACAGGAATCGGCCAAGAGGCCTGTACAGCAAGCGACTTGCTTGCACAGTGACGTGAAAAACAGAGGAAGGACTCCAGTCATGAAGCCCACCAAGGTTGCCGCCGTCGTCGCCGGTTCTGTGATGGCTCTGGGTGCCGCCGCGCCCGCCATGGCCGCCGAGATGACGCCCACCAGCCTGAACGGTGGCCTCTCGGCGCTCGCCAGCGAGGGCCTGAAGACGGACGCGCTGAGCAGCACCACGGACGGCTCCGTGGTCAAGACCGTCGGGGACACCGCGGGCCAGCTGAACCAGACGACCCAGAACGCCCCGCTGCTCGGCGGCGTCCCGGCGGGCCTCCCGCTGGGCGGCTGACGCGCCCTCAGCAACACAGCCCCACCGCACACCCGCGGTTCCGAGCCGTGTGGTCCCGGCTCCCGCAGCGTGCCGCTCCCGTGGCTGACCCCTCGCACCGACGAAGCGTCAACGAAGACCCCCACCCTCACCGGTGGGGGTCTTCCGCGTTGCTGCACACAGGCGAATTTCGCGACGTTCAGGGCGTCGGGCTCGTTCTCAGGGCGCAGTACCTCAGTACCGTCGACACCTGCTCTGAAGGGCCTACGCAGTCATGAATCTGCGCTCTCACGCCGGCATGGGAATCCTCATGACCGCTCTCGCCTCCGCGGCCATGGCGTCGCCCGCCGTCGCCGCCGACGCGCCGGTCGTCGTCCCGCTCCAGGGACTTGAGCCGGTGATCCCGATGGACGCCCCCACGGTGGCCACCGGGGTTCCGCTGCCCGTGCCGGGCGGTCCGACCGGCTTCCAGGAGGGGCAGTCCGGGCTGCTGCCGGACGTCACCCTGCCGCGGGTGCCGTTCACCAGCACGCTCCCGGCGACCGTCCTGGCCGCCGATCTGCCCGAGGTGATCGAGGGCAGTGAGCCGGGTCAGGCCCTGTTCACCACCCCCCGTTCGGAGATGGCGGCCGCCACCCCGGGTGCCACGGTCGGCAACCCGATCGTCGCGCCGCGCGGTGACCGGCTCGGGCTGCCGGACCTCGCCGTGCCGCAGGTCGGCGTCGTCGCCCCGGCGCTGCGCGGGGCGCTGGACTCGCAGCTGGGTCTGGCGCAGCCGACGGCCTGACGCCCGCGTTCGTTTTGTACGACCAATGACCCGGCGGGTGAAGGCACGATTCTTCCCCGCCACCCGAGGGGTCGTTGCTCGTTACAACTGAAGGCTGGTCGCATGGCCGTGGCCCGCAGTTCCCGGGCCCGTTCCGTCGTATCCGACGGCGGGCGGGCCCACCGGTTCTGCGGGCCTTCCCCCACCTTTTTCTCCCGTCCGGCCCAATGGCCGTGACCCGTGCGCCATTTCGGCGTTGAACGGGAATGTCGGCCGTGATTCTCGCGGTCACCTTTCCACGTCCAAGGAGTTCTTGATGTCTCGCATCGCGAAGGCTGCCGCTGTTCTCGCCGGCACGGGTGCCGTTGCCCTCAGCGGAGCCGGCATGGCCGTCGCCGACTCGGGCGCCCAGGGCGTCGCCGCCCACTCGCCCGGCGTCGCTTCGGGCAACGCCGTCCAGGTCCCGATCCACGTGCCGATCAACCTGTGCGGCAACACCGTCTCGGTCATCGGCCTGATCAACCCGGCGTTCGGCAACACCTGCGCGAACGTCGACGGCCGCGGTGACGGCGGCTACGGCGGCTGACGCTCGCCCCTCCCCTACGTGACGTCCCCCCGGCCCGTCGGCCGGGGGGACGTTCTCGTCATGCGTACCGGTAGATCGCGCTGTGGTCGAGCAGCGATGCCGGGGTGACGCCCCAGGGGCCCATCTTCTCGTCGCGGGCCGCGATCCGGCGGTACTGCGAATCGCCCAGCTGAGGCGGCTCGGTCGGGAGGTAGCCGGCCTTGGGGTTGCGCTGCTGCCAGCGTGACCAGACCCGGTCGACGAAGGAGTGGTGGAGCCAGAAGACCGGGTCGTTGACGGAGGCGCCGCCGAGCATCAGGCCGCCGACCCAGCGGTGCACCCGGTTGTGGATCCGGAACCGCTCGTTGCCCCGTCCCGGGGCCCAGCCCTCCAGCGCGTTGCGGAACCCGGACCGGCTCGTGGAGTTCCAGGGCTCCGCGTCGTAGACGGTCTCCCGCATGACCTCGTCCAGCTGTGCCTTCGTCGGCAGCGTGATCGGGTCCTGGGGGCGGCCGAAGTCCCTGGTCAGGAACTTGCCTTCGGTCATGCCGTGCTTGACCGTCCAGCGCCCGCCCGCGTAGGCGAAGGGGCCGGTCGTCACCTGGAGGTCGTCGGGGCGGCCGTTGCCGCCCATGAAGTCCTCGCTCCACAGGGATGCGGCCGGGGTGTCGTCCTGGGTCCAGTCCCAGTACGGGACGGTGACGGTCGGGTCGATCACGCGCAGAGCGCGCTCGAACTCCAGCAGGTACTTGCGGTGCCAGGGCAGGAAGCTGGGGGTCATGTGGGCGACGCGGAGGCGGTCGTCCCCGTCGGCGACGTAGTAGTCGATGTGCGTACGGACGAACTCGTCGTACGTGCCCCGGCGCTTGAGCTCCAGGACGGCGGAGACGAACTTCCTCCGCTCGGCGCTCGTCAGATCGCGCTGGTTCTTACGTGTGTAGGCCACGCGGGCTCCCTCCCGGATGGACGCCGTGGGCGGCGGCGTAGCGGGTCAGCGGGGCGGGCCCCAGCTCGTCCACGGCCGCGCGGGTGGCCGCCAGCGGTGTCGCATGGGACTCGTAGTGGTCGATGGGGGTGAGGTAGCCGCCGTCGGCGCGGCGCATCACATGGAGCGGGCGGCCGTCGACGAGGACGAGCAGGTCGCCGGAGGGTCCGGTCAGACCCCGGATGCGCCGGCCCCCGTACATCTCGTCGAAGGACTCGTCGGCGGATGGGCCGGAGGCGGCGCGGGCGTTCCGCTCGTCCGGGGTGGCGGCGATGCGGGCCAGGGTCCCGCCGGTGAAGGCGGCGACGGCCAGGGTGAAAAGTGACCGCAGTGCGACGCGGCGCGGGACGATCATGAATGGTCTCCAAGCGGTCGGAGAAATGCCCTCAGGGCACAACGATGGAATCCCGACTTCGTTGCGAGCGAAATGCCAGACGGTGGAATGTCGGCCGATCGAGTGAATTCGTTGCGGGTGTACGGTCGTTCGTCCCCTAGCATCCGGATGCATGACCACTCCTCACACCGTTTCCGCGGCGCGCAGCGACAATCCGCTGGGAACGCTCACCGTCGTTCCGTGGACCATCGGTCCCACCGCCGAGACCCCCGTCACCCCCTTTCTGATGGTGTATTCGCTCGGGGACGGCCGTGACGGACCCGAGGCCGGCGAGGAAGCGATGCGGGCCGCCCTGGACGGCATGGGCCTGTCGATCGGGGAGCGGGTCGTCGACGCCGCCGTCGAGCGCGGGACCGGTGCCCATCTGCTCGTCGAGGCCCAGCGGGCCGTGCTCACGATGCCGTTCATGAAGGCGCAGTGCCCGGTCCCCGCGGAGTGGGAGGCGGCCGCCAAGGAGAACGGGCACGTCTTCCTGATCTGCTCGGTCCGCCCCTGGCCGGACGCCGTGCCCGGTGAGCCGGTCTCCGAGCAGAAGCTGAAGTCCTTCGTCACCGACGACCAGGTCGTGGCGGCCGCCGCGCACGTCCGGCTGCCGGTGCGGCGGCTGCAGGGCTGAGCGGAGTCGAGGGGAGAGGGGGTGGCGGTATGGCGACGGTGAACGTACGCGGCGGAGTGCCGGGGCAGCGGCAGGAGGACGCCCCGGAGACCGTCGGGACGGTCGGCGCGAGCCGGGCGCTCGGGCTGCTGCTCGTGATCACCGGGGCGGCCGGGGTGCTGGCCGGCTGGGTGATCACGATCGACAAGTTCAAGCTCCTGGAGGACCCGAACTTTCAGCCGGGGTGCAGCCTCAACCCGGTGGTGTCCTGCGGGAACATCATGAAGAGCGAGCAGGCGGCGGTGTTCGGCTTCCCGAACCCGATGCTCGGCCTCGTGACGTACGCGATGGTCGTGGCGATCGGCGCCGGGGTACTGGCCGGGGCCCGCTACCGGGGCTGGTTCTGGCTCGGGCTCAACGCCGGGATGCTCTTCGGCGTCGGGTTCTGCACCTGGCTGATGTACCAGTCGCTGTACGAGATCAACGCGCTCTGCCTGTGGTGCTGCCTCGCCTGGGTCGGCACCCTCGTCATGTTCTGGTACGTGACCTCGCACAACGTCCGTACGGGCGTGCTGCCGGCGCCCGCCGCCGTGAAGGGGTTCTTCGAGGAGTTCACCTTCGCGCTGCCGGTGCTGCACATCGGGATCATCGGGATGCTGATCCTGACCCGATGGTGGGACTTCTGGACCAGCTGACGTGACCCTCTTCTCCTGGCCGCGGGCCGCACTGACCGTGCTGCTCGCGGCCGTTCTCGCGCTCGTCGTCCTGCCGGGCGGCCGGATCGCGCCCGGGGGTTCCGTACCGGGGTCGGAGGCCGAGGTCGAGTCCCCGGTCACCCCCCGCCCCGAGCGCTTGAACGTTCCTTCCGGGTTCTTCACCGGCTCCGACGCGACCGGGGTGGCGCGGATCGCCGAGGTGCAGCGCTGGCTCGGCGGCGGGTCGCTGACCGTCGGGCACACCTACCTCCCCGGCGACCGGTGGTCCAACATCGAGGGCCATCCCGCGCTCTTCGAGCCGTGGGCGCGGTGGAAGGAGGAGCGGCCGGGGCGGCTCTTCGTCCTGAACGTGCCGCTGCTCGACCGCAGCGAGGCGGGGCTGCCGGACGACGAGGTCCGGGCGGGGCTGCGGCGCGGGGCGGCGGGCGCGTACGACGCTCACTTCCGCACGCTGGGGGAGCGGCTGGTCGCGAACCGGCTCTCCGACGCGGTCCTGGTCCTGGGCTGGGAGATGAACGGCACCACCTACAGCCATCGCTGCGGGCCGGATCCCGAGGCCTGGAAGGCGTACTGGAAGCGGGTCGTGGGGGTGCTGCGGGGGGTGCCGGGGCAGCGGTTCCGGTTCGACTTCACGGCGAGCCGGGGGCGGGACGCCGTGGAGTGGCCGCGCTGCTACCCGGGCGACGCGTACGTCGACATCATCGGGCTCGACGCCTACGACCAGCCCGAGGGGCTCGGGTTCGAGGAGCAGGTGACGGAGGAGTTCGGGCTCGCGCACCATGTGCGGTTCGCGGCGGCGCACGGCAAGCCCGTCTCGTATCCGGAGTGGGGGCTCTTCCGCAACGGCGACAACCCGGCGTACGTACGGGGGATGCTCGACTGGTTCGCGCGGTACCGGCCGGTCTACCAGACGTTCACGGACTACTGCCCCCACGGGGTGTGGGGGTGCGCGGACAATCCGGAGTCGGGCGAGGTGGTCAGGGGCGCGCTGGGGGCGGTCCCGGGTGGCCGGTGAGGTTCACGCGTTGTAGGCGACCAGCGAGATGCCGACGTAGTGGACGATGAAGGCCGCGAGGGTGAAGGAGTGGAAGACCTCGTGGAAGCCGAACCAGCGCGGGGACGGGTTCGGGCGCTTGATGCCGTAGATGACTCCGCCCGCGCTGTAGAGCAGGCCGCCGACGATCACCAGGACGAGGACGGCGATGCCGCCGGCCCGCATGAAGTCGGGCAGGAAGAAGACGGCGGCCCAGCCCATGGCGATGTAGCAGGGCGTGTACAGCCAGCGAGGGGCGCCGACCCAGAAGACCCGGAAGGCGATGCCCGCGGCGGCCGCCGCCCAGACCGCCCACATGAGCGGGCGCCCGGTCGAGTCGGGGAGGAGCAGCAGCGTCAGCGGGGTGTAGGTACCCGCGATGATCAGGAAGATGTTGGCGTGGTCGAGCCGCCGCAGGATCGCCTCGCCGCGCGGTCCCCAGTCGCCGCGGTGGTAGAGCGCGCTGGTGCCGAAGAGCAGGCAGGCGGTGAGGACGTACACACCGCAGGCGATCCGGGCCCGGGGTGAGTCGGAGAGGGCGACGAGGACGAGGCCCGCGATGATCACCGCGGGGAACATCCCGGCGTGCAGCCACCCTCGGAGTCGTGGCTTCAGCCCATGCGACGGCTGGGACGGGGTGGGCTCTGTACGGGTCACGTCCGGCACGTCCGGCGCGGCAGAAGTCATGAAGCGATGCTACCTACGCCCCCGTAGGTCGCGGATATGAGTGGCGATGCTCACGTGTGCGGCCCTCTGGACATATGGGCGCATGCGTCGGATGATCAAATGAGTGTGGTCGGCACCGGATGAGCAGCTACGACGCATCCGGGTCGCAGCCCCCACGGGGCAGACATCTAAAAACCCCTCATCAAGGAGCAATCGTGGCGCGCGACAACGCGGCTCCCACCACCGCCGTCCCCACCCAGCACCAGGACCTGGTCGCCTGGGTGAACGAGATCGCCGAGATCACGCAGCCGGACCGGATCGTCTGGTGCGACGGATCCGAGGCCGAGTACGAGCGCCTGTGCGAGGAGCTCGTCGCCAAGGGCACGTTCAAGAAGCTCGACCCCACGCTGCGCCCGAACTCGTACTACGCCGCCTCCGACCCGACCGACGTCGCGCGCGTCGAGGACCGGACCTTCATCTGCTCCGAGAAGGAGGAGGACGCGGGCCCGACGAACCACTGGAAGGCTCCGGCGGAGATGAAGGCCATCTTTACCGGAGAAGGAAACAGTTTCGCGGGTGAGCAGGGGATCTTCCGTGGCTCCATGCGCGGCCGCACCATGTACGTCGTGCCCTTCTGCATGGGCCCGCTCGGCTCGGAGCTCTCCGCCATCGGCGTCGAGATCACCGACTCCGCGTACGTCGCCGTCTCCATGCGCACCATGACCCGCATGGGACAGGCCGTCCTGGACGAGCTCGGCACCGACGGCTTCTTCGTCAGGGCCGTCCACACCCTCGGCGCCCCGCTGGCGGAGGGCGAGGCCGACGTGCCGTGGCCGTGCAACTCCACCAAGTACATCTCGCACTTCCCCGAGAGCCGCGAGATCTGGTCGTACGGCTCCGGCTACGGCGGCAACGCCCTGCTCGGCAAGAAGTGCTACGCGCTGCGCATCGCCTCCGTCATGGCGCGTGACGAGGGCTGGCTCGCCGAGCACATGCTGATCCTCAAGCTCACCCCGCCGCAGGGCGAGTCGAAGTACGTCGCCGCCGCCTTCCCGTCCGCCTGTGGCAAGACCAACCTCGCCATGCTGGAGCCCACGATCTCCGGCTGGACCGTCGAGACCATCGGTGACGACATCGCCTGGATGCGGTTCGGCGAGGACGGCCGCCTCTACGCGATCAACCCCGAGGCCGGTTTCTTCGGCGTCGCGCCCGGCACCGGCGAGCACACCAACGCCAACGCCATGAAGACCCTGTGGGGCAACTCCGTCTTCACCAACGTCGCGCTCACCGACGACGGCGACGTGTGGTGGGAGGGCATGACCGAAGAGGCGCCCAAGCACCTCGTCGACTGGAAGGGCAACGACTGGACCCCGGAGTCGGAGACCCCGGCGGCCCACCCGAACGCCCGCTTCACCGTCCCGGCCGGGCAGTGCCCGATCATCGCGCCGGAGTGGGAGGACCCGAAGGGCGTGCCGATCTCGGCGATCCTCTTCGGCGGCCGCCGCGCCTCCGCCGTCCCGCTGGTCACCGAGTCCTTCGACTGGAACCACGGTGTCTTCCTCGGCGCGAACGTCGCCTCAGAGAAGACCGCCGCCGCCGAGGGCAAGGTCGGCGAGCTGCGCCGCGACCCGTTCGCCATGCTGCCGTTCTGCGGCTACAACATGGGCGACTACATGGCGCACTGGATCAAGGTCGGAGCCAACGCGGACGCCGCGAAGCTGCCGAAGATCTACTACGTCAACTGGTTCCGCAAGAACGACGCCGGCAAGTTCGTCTGGCCCGGCTTCGGCGAGAACAGCCGCGTCCTGAAGTGGATCGTGGAGCGCCTGGACGGCAAGGCCGAGGGCGTCGAGACCCCCATCGGCATCCTGCCGACCGCCGACGCGCTCGACACCGACGGCCTGGAGCTGCCGGCGGAGGACCTGGAGTTCCTGCTCAAGGTCGACCGTGACGTCTGGCGCGAGGAGGCCGCCCTGGTCCCCGAGCACCTCAACACCTTCGGCGACCACACGCCGAAGGAGCTGTGGGACGAGTACCGCGCGCTGGTCGAGCGCCTGGGCTAGCCACCAGCACCGCAGACTCGTGGCCGGGTCGCCCCGAACACCGCCCTGACCAGTGGGGTCACGAACGGCCCGCCACGATGCACACCGGCCCCCGAAGCCCCCTCACGGCTCCGGGGGCCGGTGCATGTGCGGATCAGAGCAGCGGCTGACCGGCCTCGACCGTCTCGACGGCCCTGCGGCAGGCGTCGCGGAACTTCACGAACTCGCCGTTCCAGCTGCTCGCCCGGCCGCCGCGGCTGTCGGGGTCGTCGAACAGGCTCTTGCGCAGCTCGGTGGTGAGCTCCAGCTGCGCGCCCATGCCCAGCATCGTCTTGTTGCAGGGGTTCGCGACGTGGTCGCCGTTGTACTCCGTGAGCAGCGTCGCCCAGGCCGGGGCGAGGGAGTCGATCGCCGGGAAGCCCGCCGCGTTCAGCTCCTGCACCAGCGCCGTACGGAAGGTCTTGTTGAGGCCGCCGACCACGGCCATCCGCCGGTCGCCGGTCGGCGGGTAGGTGGCGGTGGGCAGCTTCAGCTGGTCGAACGTACAGCCGTGCAGGCTGAGGACGTTGAGATGGCTCGCCGCCGTCGACAGGGCGACGTGGTCGTCGCAGTTCTTCGAGGTGACGTGCAGGTCCCGGTTGCCGGCCGAGAGCAGGCCCTCGAACATCCAGTAGTCGTGCACGGTCGGCAGGACCGGGGCGCCGGCCGCGTCGCCCGGGCTGTATCCGGCGATGCCCAGGCAGAGTTCGCTGGTGCCGATCTCGATGCCACCGCCGTGCAGGGCGAGGATCGCGGTGCGCCGGACCGGCGCGAGGGTGGTCATCGAGGTGTCGAACTGTTCGTGGCGGCGGAAGCGGCGGCTGAAGGTGGTGCCTTCCTGGCCGGCCAGCTGCTGGTACAGGGCGGTGTTCGAGGGGTACTCGACCTCCGCAGCGTTCGCCGGTGCGGCGGTGGCCAGTTGGGCGAGCAGCGGGGAGCCCGCGGTCGCCGCCGCGGCCAGGGCCGTGAGGACCGTGCGGCGGGAGGCGGAACGCGGTGCGGAAGGATGATCCGTAGTCATGGCCGGAAGATAACCGATCGTGAGGGTGGTTGCGGATCTTCCCCCCGGTCTTCGTGACGCGAGCACGGCGTGCGTGACCCCTGCAGGTCAGGACTTGCCGCGCTCCTCCAGGTAGCGGGTGTGCGCCTCCTGCCGGATCGCCTCCGCGTCCTGGAGGGCGGCCGCGATCCGCCCGGCCTCCTCGTGGAGCGCGGACAGCTGCCGTTCGAGATGGCGCTCGGGCGGCTCGGAGCCCGGCGCGACCCGGCTCCACCAGCGCGTCCGTACGAAGGTGTCCACCGCCTCCGGAACGTCCTGCCGCACCGCGCGGGCCAGCATGTGCAGGTGGTCCGGGTCGCTCACCCAGCCCGGTTCGAGGAGCGCCTCGAAGAGCGTGTCCAGCTCGCTGAGACGGCCGGCCGCGGCCGGCGGCAGCTCGACCTCGGCGAGGTACGCGCGCAGGGTCGTGAAGTCCGACCGCAGCGCGTCCAACTGCTCCGCCGCGTCCGGGAACGCCGGGGCCGGCGGCCGCTCGGGCGGGGCGATCAGCGCCCCCGCCGCATACAGGGCCACGACGATCACGGGCCAGAGCGAACCGGCCGCTCCGGTGAAGGAGAGGACGATGCCGGCGATGCCGCAGGCGCTGCCGGTGAGGTTCTTGCGGGATTCGAGGTACCGCATGACCGGATTACTGGTAGCCACGGATCTCCTCGAAGGCTCCGTCGAGCGAGCCGGTGGTGGCGTCGAAGAGCCGGCCGCCGGTGAGGCTCGCGATGTGGTCGAGGGCGGTGCGGTCGGAGTCCCCGAAGAGGATCGGGAAGACCGGGGTCCGCTTCTGCGCGGGCGGCAGATCACGGTAGAAGGCGTCGAACGCGCCGGCCGGGTCGCCGTCGGTGTTCTCGCCGTCCGTCATCAGCACGATCGAGGTGAACGAGTCGCCCTCGGGGCCGAGTTGGTCGTACGCCTCCTTCAGGGAGGAGTAGATCGCCGTGCCGCCCGAGGCGGTCAGCCCGTTGGCCTGGGCGCGCATCGCGCCGATGGCCTTCTTCGGGGCGGCCGGGTCGACCGTGTACGTCCGTACCTCGTTCTGCTTCACCGCCGAGCCGAAGGGCATCAGGGTGACCGTCTCGCGGTCCCGGAAGTCCCCGGTCAGCTCGGCGAGCGCCGACCTGAGCCGCTGGAGCCGCTCACCTTGCATGGAGCCGGAGGTGTCGAGGACGTAGACCGTACGGGAGGGGCGGCGGAGCTTGTTCTCGTACGCGTCGAGGAGGCCGTCCGCCACGGCGCGGCTGCCGGGGAACGGCAGTTCGCGGCGCTGGTCGGCGGTGAGCGGCTGGGCGAGCTCCACGCCCGGGACGACCGGGCGGCGCAGCGTCCGGTTGGTGATCAACCGCTGGGCGGCCGGGGTACGGAGATGGGTGGTGAGGCGGGCGGCGGCCTGCTTGGCGTCCGGGCTCGCCGTGGTGAGCAGGGTGAACGGGTAGTCGGCGGTGACGACGCCGTCGGCGGGGCGGACGACCGTGATGTCCTTGCCCATGCCGAGCAGCACCGACTCGTAGTTGATCAGCGCGTCGACGTCCGTGCGGCGCGACCAGGCGGTGGCCAGCCAGCCGGAGGAGCCGGAGGTCAGCTGCTGTCCGCCGAAGAACTCCTTGAGCTTCGGGGTGGCCGCGGTGACGTCCTGCTCGGTGAGCGCCGACTGCGCACCGGAGAGGCCCGAGGCGATCGAGACGAGCGCGGAGAAACCGGAGTTGGAGCGGGCCGGGTCGGTCATGCCGTACCCGAGCTTCTTCATCGCGACGGCCTTGTGGATCTGCGACCAGGTGACCTTGGCCGGGTCCCAGCCGAGCTTCCGCACCGCGTCCGGGCGGAGGCCGAGGGCGACCGGGGAGGTCATGACCGGGGTCTCGCCGGTGATCTTCTTCGCGGTATCGGGGCGCAGCCGCAGGTAGTCGTTGGAGGAGAGCCAGACCGCGTCGTACGACTTCTCCGCCGCGCCGGACGCGATCTGGTCGACGGCGTCGAGCGTGCCGACGTACGTGGGCTCGACGGTGACCCCGGTCGTCTTCCTGGCCTCTTCGAGGACCGGCTCCATGTCCGAGAGCTCGGAGGAGGCGAGGACGCGGAGGGTGTAGGGGGAGCCGGCGTCGTCGCCGCCGCCCGTACCGCCGCCGCTGCTCCCGCTCTCCCCGCCCCCGTCGGTGCAGGCGGCCAGGGTCAGGGCGGCGAGGAGGGCGACGGCCGAGGTGGCCCGACGGCGGAAGGATCTCATTCCAGGCCGCCTTCCAGCGCGCTCGTGCGGCGGGTGCGGTCCAGATACGCACCGGCCGTCCGGAGTTCGTTGGTCAGGGACTCCACCGTCGCCGCCATCGACTCGGTCGCCTGCACCTTGTACGTGTCGATCGCGTCGAGCGTCCGGTAGATCTGCTGGAACGCGTTGCGCAGCGTCTCCGCGCCCACCGCCGGGTCCGCCGCGATACGCTGGATCTCGCCGCTCTGGGTCGCCAGCATCTCCGCGTTGCCGCGGATCAGGTCCTCGGTCGTCGAGCGGAGCACGTTGACCTGCTCGGCCACCTTGCGCTGGTTCTCCAGCGCGGAGGAGAGCATGACCGCGATGCGCAGCGCCGAGACCGTGGTCGTCGCCGCCCGGTCGACGCCCTTGATCAGCTCGTCGTTGTTGCGCCGGACCACGTCCATCGCCAGGTATCCCTGTGCGCAGACGGCGAGTTGGGTCAGCAGGTCCTGGTGCTTCTGGCGGACCGGGAAGAGCACGTCGGAGCGGAGCGCGTCCGCCGCGGCGGGGTCCGGGGTCAGCGCGATGCGCTCCTCGACGGCCGCGTCGAGGGCCTCGGTGAGGACCGCGTACTCCTGCAGCTTGCCCATGGTCTCCCAGAGCCGGCCCCGCTCGGTCTGCAACGCCGCGTTGTCGCGCCGCAGTTCGTCCTGGCCGCCCCGGAGCGTACTGACGATCTTCGTCAACGTGCCCTGCGAGGAGGCGTACTTGGCGACGTGGTCGCGCAGCTTGTTGCCGCCGGGCAGCCTGGACAGGAACTTCCGCGGCCCCTTGGTGTCCCGCGGGTCGAGGTCCTCGACGGTGCGGCGCAGCTCCACGAGCGAGGAGCCGACCCGGGACTGCGCGTCACCGCCGGCCTCCTTCAGCGAGCGGACCGTGCGGTCGAGCATGCGGTTGGACTGGGCGGCCGCGCTGCGCATCTCGCCGGCCCCGAGCGCGGCGATCTCCCCGATACGGCCGGCGAACTCGGGCGAGCGGGTGTCGAGCCCGGCGAGCGAGTCGACGTACTCGACCGCGCGCCGGCTCATCTCCGTACGGACGGACTCGTCCAGCGGGACGAGCCCCGAGGCCTGCTCGGCGCGGACCGGCGGCACCGGCTCCGGTGGCGTCAGGACCAGCTGCGCGGTGGCCGGGTCGTGGGGCGTGCTGATGCGAGGGTCGGGCGTGGTCATGCGGTGTCCCCCTGGTCACGGGCCCGCAGCGCCATCTCGTGCAGCACCTGGCTGGTGGGCACGGGCGCCTGGCGGACCCCGGTCAGTGTCTGGTTGATGCGGTCCCCGAGATCGGCGGTCGCGGCCGTGAACTCGGAGCCGGCGCCCTGCGGACGGAAGCCGTGGCGGACCGCCAGCTCACGCAACTCCGGGTCGTTGGTGAGGAGTTCACCGAGTTCCCGACCGCTGTCGGTGAGCGGTACGACGGTGTGGTCGCTGATCACGGTGGTGTCCGGGTAGAGCACCACGAGGTCGCCCATCTGCCGCTTCGCGAGGAGCTGGGAGGTGACCTGGGACTCGTACACGAGCACCAGCTGGTTGCCGACGCCGCTGATGAAGTCGCGGAACGGCGCGTCGGAGCTGGACTGCTGGGCCCCCTGGACCTGGATCAGCTTGCGCAGCAGCGGCGCCGTGCGGTTCACGGCCGCCTTGTCGCCGGCCACCCTGCCGCCGTCGGCGACGAAGCTCGCGGCGGCGAGGTAGAGCGCGCCGGAGTTCGAGGCGATGGGGTCGGTCGAGGTGATGAAGACCGTGCCGCTCAGTTCCGGCCGGCCTGCCGATCCCTTGAGCTGCTGCCAGGTCCGGTCGGCCTTGGCGGCCTTCAGGTACGGCTTCATTCGCAGGGTGCCGGTCTGGCCCCCCTTGGCGAACGCGACCAGCCCGTTGTCGGCGAGGACCTCGGCGGCGCCCCGGTGGGCGACGACGACCAGCGGCGAGTAGAAGGGCCGCAGCGCGGCCGCCTTCACGCCGTTCTTGGCCCGCAGCTCGTCGGCGGGTGCCTTGGCGGACGGGAACGCGAAGTCATAGCCCTTGAGGGGCAGTTCCTCCATGTCCCAGGACCCGGAGGTCTCCGTCCGTACGGTGAAGCCCTCGTCGGCCAGGGCCTTCACGACCTTCGGGTCGGCGAAGAACTCCGCCTTCTCCGACCCGATCACTCCTCGCACGGTCTTCGTTGCCGTGCTCGTGTCCTTGTCGCCGCCCACCACGAAGACGGCGGCCACGCCGCCCAGGAGCAGGACGGCCAGGACGATTCCCAGGATGCGTCTCACGAGGTGCAGATTGCTCGCGGAACCCCACATTCCAGGGGGAGTTGGGTGTACGAAGGGTTAAGTGGTGATCCCGGTACGGAACCGGAGTGCCCGTGGACTGGCCTGTGGGGGCGGAGAGTTGGCGGTGTGGGTGGCACCCGGCCCGCGCGGCGGTGACGCGCGCGGACCGGGGCCGTCAGGGGGTGGTGGCCAGCTCGGCCGCGGCCAGCGCCGCCGTGTGCGCGTCCATGCGCTCGGCGGCGAGGATCGCGGCGGCCGTGTCGGCCCGGGAGGCGGCGACGACCAGGGCGCGGCCCGCGAGGGCGTGCGCGCGCCGGTGCAGCGAGGGGGTGTTCGAGCCGCTCAGTCCGGCGTGCCGGGCGGGCGGCGCGCCGCGCAGCCGCGCGACCTGCCGGGCGACGAGATCGCCGGCCTCCGCGTCGCCCAGCTCGTCCGTGACGGCGAGCAGGGCGGCGAGGTGTCCGGCGAGCTGGATGTCCAGCTCCTCCTCGCGGGAGCGGTGCGGGTACGCGTTCTGGTCGTCGTCGGCCATCCGGTGGACCGACTTCGTGCGGATCGGCTCGTACATGGGGGATGGCCTCCTGAGGTGTCTCTGGAGCCATCCTAGCTTAGATTCAATCTAAAGTTGAGTATGGTCTTACGGTGTCGGCGACCGAGCCGCGGCTGATGCCGGCGGTGACCGTCCCGTCCGCGGCTAGTGCTGGCTGTAGCCGTCCAGGAAGGTGCCGATCCGGGTCACCGCGTCCGCCAGATCCTTGGCGTTCGGCAGCGTGACGATCCGGAAGTGGTCCGGCTCGTGCCAGTTGAAGCCGGTGCCGTGCACCACCATGATCTTCTCGGCCCGCAGCAGGTCCAGGACCATCTGACGGTCGTCCTTGACCTTGTAGACGCTCGGGTCGAGGCGCGGGAAGAGGTACAGCGCGCCCTTCGGCTTCACACAGGTCACGCCCGGGATCTGCGTCAGCAGGTCGTACGCCACGTCCCGCTGCTCCAGGAGCCGCCCGCCCGGCAGCACCAGGTCCTCGATCGACTGCCGGCCCTGCAGGGCGGCGGCCACCGCGTGCTGCGCCGGCATGTTGGCGCACAGCCGCATGTTGGCGAGGATCGTCAGGCCCTCGATGTACGAGGAGGCGTGGGCCTTCGGGCCGCAGACCGCGAGCCAGCCGGAGCGGAAGCCGGCCACCCGGTAGTTCTTGCTCATCCCGTTGAAGGTGAGGACGAGCAGATCGGGGGCGACGGCGGCGGTGGGGGTGTGCGTGGCGCCGTCGTAGAGGATCTTGTCGTAGATCTCGTCCGAGCAGACGACCAGGTTGTGCCGGCGGGCGATCTCGGTGAGGGAGCGCAGCATCTCGTCGTCGTAGACGGCGCCGGTGGGGTTGTTCGGGTTGATGATCACGATCGCCTTGGTGCGGTCGGTGATCTTCCGCTCGATGTCGGCGAGGTCCGGCATCCAGTCCGCCTGCTCGTCGCAGCGGTAATGCACGGCCGTGCCGCCGGCCAGCGAGACCGAGGCGGTCCACAGCGGGTAGTCCGGGGCGGGGACGAGCACCTCGTCGCCGTCGTCGAGCAGCGCCTGCATCGACATCTGGATCAGCTCGGAGACGCCGTTGCCGAGGTAGATGTCCTCGACGGAGAGCGGGATGCCCTTGGTCTCGTAGTGGCTCATCACCGCGCGGCGGGCGGCGAGCAGGCCCTTCGCGTCGCCGTAACCGTGCGCGCCGGAGAGGTTGCGCAGGACGTCCTCAAGGATCGCCGGCGGGCACTCGAAGCCGAACGCGGCCGGGTTTCCGGTGTTGAGCTTGAGGATGCGATGACCGGCAGCCTCCAGCCGCATCGCCTCTTCGAGCACCGGGCCCCGGATTTCGTAACAGACGTTGGCGAGCTTCGTGGACTGGATCACCTGCATGTCGAGAGCTTACGGCGGGGTGGCGGGAGGCGCCTCGTGTTTTGGGACACGTCGGGCGGAATCGGGGTGGGTGGGCGTTCGTCCGGAATGTGACCTGGCTCGATCTCCTGGTCCCCGGCTCCCTAGAATTCGCCGCTATGAGCAACGAGGAGGGCGCCACGGGGCGTCGCCGACGGCATGCGTCGGCGCGGCGCGGCGGGAGTGCGCGGTGGGCGCTCGTCGTCGGCGGGGGTGCTGTCGGGCTCGGGCTCCTGGTCGCGGTCGTCGCCGGGGCCTTCCACACCGGGGAGACCGGCGCGCCGCCCGAGGGAGACGATGGTCGCCCGGGGCTCCCGTCGCTGATCCAGGCCGATCCCTCGGGCGAGGCGGAGCCGGGTGACGAGGGGGAGGCGACCGGGGCGCCGCGGCCCAGCGCCCCGGCGGGCACGGGCGCCACGACGACACCGGCTCACCCGAGCGCCGCGACTCCGTCGGGGGCCCTGACCGGGTCGCCCGCCGTCACGCCTGATGGCTCCGGGGCGGGCTCCGATGCGGCCTCCGACGAGGAGTCGGGGAAGCCGGGGAAGTCGGGCTCGGCCCCGGGGGCGTCGAAGCGTCCCAGGTAGGTTGACCCCTCATGTGGGTTTTCAGCGCTTCCGGATGCCGTTGGGCGGGTGCCGTCGGGACGCTCGCCGTCGCCGTGGGCGGCTACGCGGCCGGGACGCTGCCGGAGCGGGAGCCGTGGGGGCTGTGGGCGGCGCGGGGGTCCGCGCTGACGGTGGCGGGCGCGGTGCTCGCGTATCTGGGGCTGACGCTGCTCGTCGCGGCGTGGTGGCGGTACGGGGTGCTGCTCGCGCGGGGCGCGGAGGGGGCCCGGGAGCGGGTGCTCGGCACGCTGGCGTGGTGGACCGCGCCGCTGGTGCTCGCTCCGCCGCTGTACAGCGCGGACGTCTACAGCTACATCGCCCAGGGCGCCATGGTCCTGGAGGGGTACGACGTGTACGGGGCGGGGCCGTCGGTCCTCGGCCCCGGGGATCTCGGCGCGGACGCGGCGGCGAGCGTGGGGGGCCATTGGACGGACACCCCGGCGCCGTACGGACCGGTCTTCCTCGTCCTCGCGCAGGCCGTGGTGAAGGTGACCGGCGGGGAGATCGTCCCGGCGGTGTTCGGGATGCGGCTGATCGCGCTCGGGGCGTTGGCGTTGATCGTGTGGGCGGTGCGGGGGCTCGCGCGTGATCGTGGGCTCGGGGCGGGCGGGGTTCTGTGGCTCGGCGCGCTGAATCCGCTCCTTCTGATCCACGTCGTCGGCGGGATGCACAACGACGGGCTGATGACCGGGCTCATGCTGAGCGGTGTGCTGCTGGCCTCGCGGGGGCGGTGGGTGCTGGGGAGTGTGCTGGTGGGGCTGGCGGTGATGATCAAGTCGCCTGCGGCGGTGGCGTTGCTGTTCATCGGGGTGATGGTCGCGCGGCGGCACGGGGGCGTGCGGGGGGTGGTTCGGGGGCTGGTCGTGCCGGGGGTGGTTGCGGGGGCCGTCGCCGTCGCGGCGACGGTCGCCGCGGGGACCGGGTTCGGGTGGCTGCGGACGCAGAGCGTGGCCGGGGCGATTCACACGGCGCTGTCGGTGACGAGTGATGTGGGGCTTGGGCTGGGGTTGCTCCTCGGGGATGGGCCCGAGCCGGTCAAGGGCGTCGTACAGAAGCTTGGGCTCGTGGTGGCGGTGGCCGTCATCCTGGCGCTGGCGTGGCGGGCGTTCAGGGGGCGGATCGATCCCGTTGTGGGGTTGGGGCTTTCTCTGGTGGCTCTTGTGGCGTTGTCGCCGATGGTGCAGCCCTGGTACCTGCTGTGGGGTGTTGTGGTTGTCGCTGCGACGGCCGCGTGGCGGGGGCAGGCGGGGCAGGTGCTCGCCGTTTTGTCGGGGGCGCTTGTGTATGAGACCGCGCCGTCCGGACACACCCCCGCGTATGGGTTCGCCCTTGCGGGGGGCGTGCTGCTGCTGGGGCTCTTGTGGGTGCGGCGGGAGCCGTGGCCTCGGGAGCCGGTGTTCGGCGCCGAACCCGTGGTGGGCGGGCACATGGAGCGGACGCGCCCGTAGGGGCGCCGTCCCGTGTGCCCACCCTCCCCCAAGCTCTCGGCTTCGCTCGAGCAGGGGGGACCCCCATCGCCCCAGCGGGACGATTGCCCACACGGGGAGGCGGGGCGGGCCGGTCGCCCCGCAACGGGATGGGTCACGGGGCTCGGCGGATCGACCTGCCCGCCAGGGCCGTCGTGCGCTTGCCGTCTTCGATCACGAACTTTCCGTCGATCAGGACGTGCGGGATGCCGACCGGGAGGGTGCGCGGGGCCTCGTACGTCGAGCCTGCCGCTACCGTCGTCGGGTCGAAGAGGACCAGGTCCGCCACGTAGCCCTCGTGGATCAGGCCGCGGTCCGGGAGGCGGAGGCGGGCCGCCGGGCGGGACGTCAGGTGGGCCACGCACTCCTCCAGGGAGAGGACGCCCTCCTCGCGTACGTACTTCCCCAGGTACTGCGGGAACGTCCCGTACGCCCTCGGGTGGGGCTTGAAGCCCTGGAGGATGCCGTCCGAGCCGCCGGTGTGCACCCGGTGGCGCATGATCGTGCGGACGTTCTCCTCGTGGCCGACGTGCTGGAGGATCGTCGAGCCCAGCCGGTCGTCGATCAGGAGGCGGCGGGCCGTGACCCACGGGGCCTCGCCGCGCATGTCCGCCGACTGCTGGATCGTTCTGCCTACGCACGACGCCAGGCCCGGGTCGCTCACGCCCGAGATCTCGATCGTGTCCCACTCGATCGGCACCCCGTGGCAGCCGTCCGAGCCGACGACTTCGAGGTGGTGCCGGATGCCTTCCGCCGTCTCGTCGTCCTTCAGGCGCGCCAGCAGCGCCTCCGGGCCGCCCTCCGCCGCCCAGCTCGGGAGCATCGCCACCAGCGTCGTACAGCCCGGGGTGT
Source organism: Streptomyces sp. P9(2023) (assembly GCF_032436795.1). NCBI lineage: Bacteria > Bacillati > Actinomycetota > Actinomycetes > Kitasatosporales > Streptomycetaceae > Streptomyces > Streptomyces sp. P9(2023). The sequence goes on along the minus strand of NZ_JAUPWM010000004.1, from coordinate 399,758 downwards.
AGGGGTACGTGTCCAGGGTGATGTCGGAGCCGTCCGCGAGCGCTCCGTCGAGGAGGGCCAGCAGGTCCGGGGCCCTGCCCTTGTTCACGCCGAAGTTCATCGTCGCGTGCGCCAGGTGCAGCGCGCAGCCCGCGTCCCGGGTGAGGGCGACCATCTCCTCGTACGCCTGGAGCGCGCCGGCGCCGTACGAGCGGTGGTGCGGGCAGTAGTAGCCGTCGTACCGGGCCACGACCTTGCAGAGTTCCGCCAGTTCCGCGTCCTTCGCGTACATGCCGGGGGTGTAGGTCAACCCTGACGACATGCCTACCGCGCCCTGCTCCATGCCCTCGGCCACCAGTTGACGCATCCGGTTCAGCTCGGACTCCGTCGCCGGGCGGTCGTCCCAGCCCACCGCGTACATCCGGACCGTGCCCTGGGGGATGAGGTAGGCCGCGTTCACCGCGATCCCTCGGTCCAGGCGGTCCAGGTACTCGCCGACCGTGCGCCAGTCGAAGTCGATGTCCGAGCCGTCGCCGTTCCAGCCGGTGATCGCCCGGCGGACCTCCGCGAGCGTGCGGTCGTCGACCGGGGCGTACGAGAGGCCGTCCTGGCCCAGCACTTCGAGGGTCACGCCCTGCGCGGCCTTCGCGGTGTGCTCCGGGTCGCGGAGCAGCGCGAGGTCGGAGTGCGCGTGCATGTCGATGAAGCCGGGGGACAGGGCGAGGCCCTCGGCGTCCAGGACGCGCCGGGCGGTGGGGCGCTGGCAGCCCGCCGCCGCGCCCTCCTTGACGATGGCGGCGATACGGCCGCCGTCGACGGCGACATCGGCGCGGTACGAGTCGCCGCCTGAGCCGTCGATGACGTCCACGTCGCGGATGACGAGGTCCATGCTGACCGGCTCCTCTAGAAGAACGTACGGATGTAGTCGACGACCGTGCCGTCCGCCTCGACCAGCGGGATCAGCTGCCACTTGTCGAAGGACGTACAGGGGTGGGACAGGCCCATGCCCAGCCAGTCGCCGACCTCGATCGCGGCGCCCGGCTCCGTGCGGAGCCAGGCATGCTGGTCGGAGAGGCCGGTGACCGTGATGCCGTCGGCGGGGCGGACGGCGCCGGTGCGGGCGTCGCGGACGACCTGGGCCTCGGGGAGGTGGAGGTCGTACGCCGCGTCGCGCTTGCCCGCGTTGGTGAACGCCTGCTCGGGGGCCGGGCGGGAGACGACCTGGGACCAGAGCCGGAACGCGGGTTCCAGCGCGCCCTCTTCGGGGATCCGGTTGAAGGGGGTGAGGTTCCGGTACTGGCCGTCGTCGTGTGAGACGTACGCGCCCGAGCGCAGCAACTTCAGGACCGGGTGGGAGAGTTCGGGGATCTCGACGAAGACGTCCGCGACCGCGTCGAACCATTCGCTGCCGCCGGCGCTGATCACGATCTCGTCGAGGCCCGGGTCGGCGGAGAAGCGGCCCGCCTTGTCGAAGTCGGCGGCGAGCGAGATCAGGCGGTGCAGCCAGGCACGGATGCGCTCGGGGTCGGCCTGCGGGACCGAGGCCTCATAGCCGGCCACGCCGACCAGGCGCAGGGTGGTCGTCGCGGCGACCGCGTCGGCGACGGCGGTGCAGTCGGCCTCGGTACGGGCTCCGGTACGGGCTCCCTCGCCGGCGCCGAGCTCGATGACGACGTCGACGGGGCGGCGGGCACCGGCCTCGGTGAGGGCGGCGTCCATCAGCTCGGCCCCGCGCACGGAGTCGACGTAACAGATGAAGCGGAAGTCGGGGTCCGCGTCGAGTTCGGCGGCCAGCCAGCGGAGGGCGGTGGCGTCGACGAGCTCGTTGGCGAGGAAGATCCGGGCGATGCCGTGGGCGCGGTAGACGCGGGCCTGGTGCGGGACGGCGGCGGTGATGCCCCAGGCGCCGTGCTCCAGCTGGCGGTCGAAGAGCTGCGGGGCCATGGACGTCTTGCCGTGCGGGGCGAAGGCGAGGCCGTGGCGCTCGGCGTACGTCTCCAGGAGGCGCAGGTTGTGCTCGACGGACTCGGCGGAGAGGGCGAGGACGGGGGTGGTGAAGCCGCCCGTGAAGAGGTTGCGGCGCTGGGCGGCCAGCTCGCCGACGGTCAGCCCCTCGGCGTCGGGCGGCAGGGCCTTGAAGCGGTGGTCGACGCGCTCGTCCGCCAGCTGCTGGGTGGGGGTGGGCTGCTGGCTGGGCTGCGGCTGCTGCATGGGGCTCCTCGCTCCTCCAGGCGATGCCGTTGCATTGTGTGCAACGGTCATTGCGTATATCGCTTAGTGGTGTCTAACATCCGGGCCAACGCCGGGTCAATGGACCCGCGTGATCGACGAGGAGCCCGCAGGTGACCCTGATCGGAGACCACCCGACCGTGGACGCGCCACCCGTGGACGTCGTCTGCCTCGGCGAGTCCATGGTCACCTTCCTGCCCTCCCGGCCCGGCCGTCTATCCGACGTACCGGCCTTCGCCCGCGCCATCGGCGGCGCCGAGTCCAACGTGGCCTGCGCGCTGGCCGCGGCCGGGCACCGCGCGAAATGGGTGAGCCGGGTGGGGGCGGACGGCTTCGGCGACCACCTGATCGAGGCGATCGGAGCGTACGGGGTCGACGTGTCGGCGGTCGGGCGGGACGCCGAGCGGCCGACCGGGATCTACTTCCGTACCGCCACGGACCGGGCGACGGCCGCGCACGAGGTCGCGTACTACCGGGCCGGGTCGGCGGCGTCGGCGATGTCGCCGGTGACCGTGGCGTGGTCGGCGGTCGGTGACGGGCGAGTGCTGCACGTCTCCGGGATCACGGCCGCGCTGTCGGACGACTGCCTCGCGCTGATGCGGTCGGTGACCGCGCCGCGTTCCTGTCGGCCCCTCGTGTCGTTCGACGTGAACTTCCGGGCGGGGCTCTGGCGGGACGCGGGTGTGGGCGGACGGGTTCTGCTGGAGCTGGCTCGGGGGGCGGATCTGGTGTTCGTGGGGGAGGACGAGGCGGAGGAGGCGTGGGGGGTTGTGGGGGCCCGCGCGATTCGGGCGGCGCTTCCGGAGCCGGGTGTTCTTGTGGTGAAGCGGGGTGCGGCGGGTGCGGTGGTGTTCGAGCGCTGCGCGGGCTCTTCCCCCACCCCGCCCCTTCCCCAACCGGGGGCTCTGCCCCCGGACCCCCGCGCCTCAAGCTCCCCCTACGCCCAGGGGCGTGGGGGGACCCCCGGCGGGGCTGTTTTTGCCCCCTGGGGTGACACCGTCACCACCGTCCCCGCCCCCACCGTCGACGTCGTCGCCGCCGTCGGTGCCGGGGACGCGTTCGCCGCCGGGTTCCTCGGCGCCACGCTTCGTGGGCTCGGGGCCAAGGCGCGGCTGCGGCACGGGCACCTCGCCGCCGCCGCCGCGCTCACCGTGCCCGGGGACCTCGCCGCGCCGCCCGCCCGCGTACACGCCGACCGGCTCGTCGCCCTCGACGACGCCGCCTGGGAGAGACTGCACCTCGGCCCCGGCTGGACGGGCCAGGACCAGGAGGTACGTACGCCATGAGCCAGACCGTCGACCGTGCGCTGAGCATCCTGCCGCTGCTCGCCCAGGGGCCCGCCGACCTCGGACAGGTCGCCGACCGGCTCGGGGTGCACAAGTCCACCGCCCTGCGGCTGCTCCGCACCCTGCACGAGCACGGCCTCGTCTACCGTCAGCAGGACCAGCGCTACCGCCTCGGCGCCCGGCTCTTCGCCCTCGCGCAGGAGGCCGTCGAGAACCTCGACATCCGGGAGATCGCGCACCCCCACCTCGCCGCGCTCAACGAGCAGATCGGGCACACCATCCACCTCGCCGTGTACGAGGAGAGCGAGGTCCTCTACATCGACAAGGTCGAGAGCCGCTACCCGGTCCGGATGTACTCCCGTATCGGCAAGCCCGTCGCGATCACCGTCGCCGCCGTCGCCAAGCTGCTCCTCGCCGACCTGCCCGAGCCCGAGCGGCGCACCATCGCCGGCAAGCTCGACTACCCCATGTACACGCCCCGTTCGACCCCCAACGCCGCCGCGTTCCTCAAGGAGCTGGCGACCGTACGCGAACAGGGCTGGGCCACCGACCTCGGCGGCCACGAGGAGTCCATCAACTGCGTCGGAGCGCCCATCCGCGGCGCCGACGGCCGTGTCGTCGCCGCCATGTCGGTCTCGGCTCCCAATGTCGTCGTGACCGCCGAGGAACTCCTCACCCTGCTCCCGCTGGTGCGCCGCACCGCCGACGCCATCAGCCGGGACTACTCAGGCAACACCCCTACCAAGGACCGGACATGACCGAGAAGATCGCGCTCACCCCCGCCACCCACACCGCCCCGCCCGCGAAGTTCTCGCACGGCGTCAAGAAGGGCAACATCCTGCAGGTCGCCGGCCAGGTCGGCTTCCTGCCCGCGGAGGAGGGCAAGGCCCCCACGCCCGCCGGGCCCACCCTGCGCGAGCAGACCCTTCAGACCTTCGCCAACGTCAAGGCGATCCTGGAGGAGGGCGGCGCGAGCTGGGACGACGTGATGATGATGCGCGTCTACCTCACCGACGTCGACCACTTCGCCGAGATGAACGCGATCTACAACCAGTACTTCGAGGAGCAGGGCCTGAAGGCCCCCGCCTCCGCTCGTACGACCGTCTACGTCGGTCTGCCCAAGGGGCTCCTCATCGAGATCGACGCCCTCGCCGTCCTCTCCTGAGCCAGAACCTGAGCCTGAACCGGCACTTTCCGAGCCTGAGCTGATCTTCCTGAAACCGCTGCTTCACGGCACGGCGTTCGCCCCCGGAACGCCGTGCCGCGCTCCCCCCTACCCAAAAACGAGGCCCCCGCCATGCTGCTCGCCGCCGCACCCCCCGCCGCCGAGGCGCCACCCCACACCGGAGGACTGCTCCTCCTCATCCCGGGCACCGCCGGACTGCTCACCGTCGCCGCCCTCGGTATCGCCCTCCTGCTCCTGCTGATCATCAAGGTCCGGCTGCAGCCGTTCGTCGCGCTGCTCGCCGTCTCCATCACCGTCGGACTCGCCGCCGGCCTCTCCGTCACCGAACTCTTCGGCACGGTCCAGAAGTCCGCCGCCACCTCCGTCATCGAGACCGGCATGGGCGGCATCCTCGGCCATGTCGCGATCATCATCGGCCTGGGCACCATGCTCGGCGCGATACTCGAGGTCTCCGGCGGCGCCGAGGTGCTCTCCTCCCGCCTCCTCGGCCTCTTCGGAGAGAAGCGCGCCCCGCTCGCCATGGGCCTCACCGGCCTCATCTTCGGCATCCCGGTCTTCTTCGACGTCGGCATCTTCGTCCTCGCGCCGATCGTCTACGCCGCCGCCAAGCGGTCCGGCAAGTCGATCCTGCTCTACTGCATGCCGCTGCTCGCGGGTCTCTCCATGACCCACGCCTTCCTGCCGCCGCACCCCGGCCCGGTCGCCGCCGCCGGACTGCTGCAGGTCTCGCTCGGCTGGGTCATCCTCATGGGCATCGTCGTCGGCATCCCCGCCGTCCTCGCCGCCTGGGCCTACGCCGCCTGGATCGGCAAGCGCCTCTTCGTCGAGGTCCCGCAGGACATGGTCGAGGCCGCCGAGGAGGCCAAGGCCAAGGTCGCCGCCGAGCGCAGGGACGGTGCCTCCGAGGCGCCCGTCTCCCTCTCCACCGTGCTCCTCATCATCGGTACGCCGCTGGTCCTCATCCTCGCCGCGACCTTCTCCTCGATCGCGCTGGACGAGTCGACCCCCCGCTCCGTGATCGAGTTCTTCGGCAACCCGTTCGTCGCCCTGACGATCGCGCTGTTCCTCGCGTACTACCTGCTCGGCATCCGCCGCGGCTGGTCCCGCAAGTCCCTGGAGCAGGTCTCCACCTCGTCCCTGAAGCCGGTCGGCAACATCCTGCTCGTGGTCGGCGCGGGCGGTGTCTTCGGCGCGATCCTCAAGGCGAGCGGTGTCGCGCAGGCCCTCTCCGACACCTTCAACGACGTCGGCCTGCCGGTGATCGTCCTCGCCTACCTGATCTCGCTCGTCCTGCGCGTCGCCCAGGGTTCGGCGACGGTCGCGATCGTCACCACCGCCGGCATCGTGCTGCCGCTGGTCGAGGGCGGCGACCACTCGCAGGCCTTCCTCGCCCTGGTCATCATGGCGATCTCGGCCGGCTCGATCTTCGCCTCCCACGTCAACGACGGCGGCTTCTGGATCGTGTCGAAGTACTTCGGCATCTCGGAGCGGGACACCCTGAAGTCCTGGACGGTGCTGGAGTCGGTCCTCTCCCTTGCCGGGTTCGCCGTCGCCGCCGTGCTGAGTCTCCTGGTCTAGCCGCCCCTTCACGTACGGGAGAGGGCGCCCCCGGAAGCTCCGGGGGCGCCCTCCTCGTGCCTCCGTACCGTCAGCTCGTGCAGTACTGCGCCTGCTTGCCGATCGAGCGGTACATGCAATCCGAGTTCTCCAGGAGCTGGAGCACGGCGTCCCTGTTGCGGCTCGTCTCGCGTTCGATCACCTCGTCGGGCGGGTAGAAGCCGCCGTTCCAGGACGAGGTCGGATACATCTCGAACGTATAGCCGAAAATCCGCTGCGAGCCCCACAGCCAGTCGTCGATCGACCCGTCCGTGATGTACAGGTCGCTGGACTGCTCGGCCGTGTAGCCGTTGCTCGCGCCCATCTTCCCGCCGACCGCCGCGAACGCGTCCCGGTCGTCCTGGGTCATGCCCGGCGCGGTGTTCGCGGTGGTCCAGCCGAAGGGCCAGAGGACGAGTTCGCTGTACGTGTGGAAGTCGATCGCCGTCCTGATCTGCTGCTTGCCGCCCACCACCCGGGAGCGGACGAAGTCGGCGACGACCTTCACCTCGGGGGCGGACTCGGGGGCCGTGCCCCGGTAGGTCTCGGAGCTCTTGGAGCCCGAGGAGCCGCCGCAGCAGCCCCACTTGTAGTCCCAGTTCCGGTTCATGTCCGTGCCGACGTACGAGGAGCCGGCGTTGGGCTGCCGGTTCTTGCGCCAGCTGCGGTAGGAGCCGGAGGCGATGTCGTACTCGCTGCCGTCCGGGTTGAGGGCCGGCACGATCCAGATCTCGCGGTTGTTCACCATGTTGGTGACGCGGCTGTCGGAGCCGTAGCCCGCTCCGAGTTCGCGCAGCAGGTACAGCGCCATCTCGACGGTGAGGTGCTCGCGGGCGTGCTGCTGGTGGGTGAAGAGGACCTCCGGCTCGGCCTCGTCCGTACCGACGTTGTCGCTGATCTTGATGGCGACGATGTCCCGTCCCTGGTAGGTCTTGCCGATGACCCGCTTGCTCATGAGGGTCGGGTACTGGGCGATCCGCTGGTCGATCTCCGCCGTCATCTCGGCGAAGTTGTTGTATTTCGAGTCGGCCGAAGGGAAGTCGAAGGGCTCGGCGGCCAAGCCCTTGGCCGACCGGTCCGGCGGGGCCGGCAGCGCCTCGGGGCGGTGGCCCAGGGCGCGGAGCTTGCGCAGCTGGGCGGAGTTGGCGCTGACGACGACGCTGTGGTCGTCGGCCTCGTCGATGGAGACTCCGGTGGCGGCGAGTTCGGTGCGTTCGGCGACGGTGGACGGGCCGGGGATCTTGTACTGGCGGATCACTTCCTCGGTGGTGCCGGTGGTGCCGGTGGTGGCGGCGGTCGGCTCGGAGTCGGCTCCGGCCTGGTGGACGCCGAGGGAGAGCGGCGCCGCGAGGGCCAGCGCCAGAAGGGCCGCGAGGGTGGCGGACCTTCCTCTGAGGGTTCGAAGTCGCATGCTGTCTCCTGGGTGGGGAGTGTGGGAGGTGCGACAGGCTGTGCGGGATGTCCGGGGCATCGTCCAGCTGTGACATGAACTGGTCAAGGGGCTGGATCGGCCACGCCCTCTTGCGCCAACGCGCCACAGCCGCTTGGGTGACCGGGTTCCACAGGAGATCACATCGGACAGCGGGCGACAGGCGAAAGGCGGGCGGACATGGCGGAGATCGCTCAAGAGGAGGGCGCGGGAGACATCGGGAGGGCCACCACCGCCCCGCGTAAGTCTTCCTGGCGCTACATCGGCCCCGGCATCGTCGTCGCCGCCACCGGCGTCGGCGCCGGCGACCTCGTCGCGACCCTGATCGCGGGCTCCAAGTTCGGCTACACCCTGCTCTGGGCCGCCGTCATCGGCTGCGTCGTCAAAATCTCGCTCGCCGAGGCCGCCGGCCGCTGGCACCTGGCCACCGGGCGCACGCTCTTCGACGGCTGGCGCAGCCTCGGCGCCTGGACCACCGTCTACTTCGTCGGCTACGTCGTCGTCTGGGGCTTCGTCTACGGAGCGGCCGCGATGTCCTCCAGCGCCCTGCCGCTCGGCGCGCTCTTCCCCGACCTCCTGGACCTCAAGGTCTGGGCGGTGCTGTGCGGCCTGGTGGGCCTGGTCTTCGTCTGGTTCAACCGGTACGCCGTCTTCGAGAAGGTCATGACCGTCCTGGTCGGCGTGATGTTCCTGGTCACCGTCTACCTGGCCGTCCGGGTCACGCCCCACCTCGGCGAAGCCCTCGCCGGCCTCGTCCCGGTGCTCCCCGACGGCTCCCTCGTCTACACCCTCGGCCTGATCGGCGGCGTCGGCGGCACCATCACCCTGGCCGCGTACGGCTACTGGGTCAACGCCAAGGGCTGGCGCGACACCGGCTGGATGAAGGTGATGCGGCTCGACAACCGCGTCGCCTACCTCACCACCGGCATCTTCGTCGTCGCGATGCTCTTCGTCGGCGCCGAACTGCTGCACTCCTCCGGCCTCGCGCTCGCCAAGGGCGACAAGGGGCTGATCGACCTCGGCGGCATCCTCGCCGAGCGGTACGGCGACGCCACCAGCAAGCTCTTCCTGATCGGCTTCTTCGCCACGTCCTTCACCTCCCTCATCGGCGTGTGGCACGGCGTCAGCCTGATGTTCGCCGACTTCGTCGCGCATTACCGGCCCGCCCTCGTCCCCGAGGGCACGCCCCGCGACAGGTCGAAGCCGTTCCGCGCGTACCTGCTCTGGCTGACGTTCCCGCCGATCGCGCTGCTCTTCCTGGACCAGCCGTTCGGCCTGGTCATCGTGTACGGAGTGATCGGCGCGTTCTTCATGCCGTTCCTGGCGCTGACCCTGGTCCGGCTCCTCAACTCCTCCCGTACGCCTGCCGAATGGCGCAACGGGATCCTGAGCAACGTGATGCTCGGGGCGGCGGGGCTGCTCTTCGTGGTGCTGTGCGTCGAGCAGGTGCGCCAGCTTCCCTGGTGAGCCATACAGCCATACGTACAAACGGCGGCGCCGTCGCTCGGAAGCGAGCGACGGCGCCGCGTTCGTGACGTCGTGCGGTGTTACGGCAGGTTGTGGACGTGCGGGCCGACCGCGTTGGACCAGGCGTTGCCGGCCGTCGCGTCCCAGTTGGTGGACCAGGTCATCGCGCCGCGCAGGTTCGGCCAGGTCTGCGAGGGCTTGAAGGAACCGCAGTTGGTGCCGCGGGTGAGGCAGTCGAGCGCGTTCTTCACGATCGACGGGTCGACGTAGCCGCTGCCCGCGCCCCGGGTCGAGGCCGGCACGCCCAGGCCGACCTGGGAGGCGTCGAGGCCGCCCTGGAGCTGGATGCAGGCGAGCGCGGTGAGGAAGTCCACCGAACCCTGCGAGTACACCTTGCCGTCGCAGCCGAGCATCGAACCGCTGTTGTAGTACTGCATGTTGACGACCGTCAGGATGTCCTTCACGGCCAGCGCGGTCTTGAAGTACTCGGTGCCGGTGTTCTGCATGTCGATGGTCTGCGGGGCCATCGTCAGGACCATGGACGAGCCCGCCTTGGCGGAGAGCTGGCGCAGCGCCTTCGTCAGGTACGTGGAGTTGATGCCGTGCTCCAGGTCGATGTCGACCCCGTTGAAGCCGTACTCCTGCATCAGTGCGTACGCGCTGTCCGCGAAGGCGGTCGCCGAGGCGTCACTGTTGATCGTGACGTTCCCCTTCTCGCCGCCGACCGAGATGATGACCGACTTGCCAGCGGCCTTCTTCGCGGCGATGTCGGCCTTGAAGTCGGCGGTGGAGGCGTAGCCGACGGCCGGGTCGAGGTTGAAGACGATCTGGCCGGGCGTGGTCGTCGAGTCGGCGAAGGAGACGGCGATGATGTCGTACTGCGCCTGGACGTCCCGCAGCTTCTGGACGGTCGCCCCGTTGTTGAAGTTCTGCCAGTAGCCGGTCAGGGCGTGCTTGGGGACGGACGGGCCGGGGCCCGGGTTGGTGCTGCTGGTCCGCGCGGAGACGGCCGTGGACTTGGCCGACTCGCCCGCCGTGTTGGTCGCGGCGACCTGGAACTGGTACGTGGTGTTGGCGGCGAGGCCCGTGACAGTGGCCGACGTACCGGAGACGGTCTGGGCGAGGGTGCCGTCGCGGTACACCTTGTAGCCGGTGGCGCCGGACACGGCGTTCCAGCTGAGGGCGACCGAGGACGAGGTGACGGTACCCGCGGCGAGGCCGGCCGGGGTCGACGGGACGACCGGGTCGGGGTCGGGGGTGCCGCCGCCGTCGGGGCCGAAGACGGAGACGTCGTCGACGTTGTAGGCGGCCTGGCCGTACCAGCCGTGGGTGTAGACGGTCACCTGGGTGGTGCTCGCGCCCGTGGTGAAGCTGGTGGTCAGCTGCTTCCAGGAGGCGCTGTCGGGCGTCCAGGTGGAGACGTCGGTGGTCCCGGTGCCGGTCGCGCCGAGGTAGGCGTAGCCGCCCTGCACCCAGGCGCTCAGCGTGTACGTCGAGTTGGGCTTGACCGTGACGACCTGGCTGCAGCGGGCGTTGTCCTGGCCCGCCGGGCTCGCCTTGAGGGCGCCGGCGCCGGTCCGTACGGGCGAGGAGGAAGCGGCGCCGCTTCCGGCCGTGCAGGTCCAGTTGGCGAGGCCGGACTCGAAGCCCGCGTTCTTGGCCACGTTGACGTCGGCGGCCTGGGCGGTGCCGGCGCCGCCGACGAGGACGAGCCCGGAGCCGACGGCGAGCGCGAGGGCACTGCCGATCCATCTGCGCGAGCGTGTGGTGGTGCGGTCCACTTGCTGCCTCCGGTGGGGGAGTTGGGGAGTCAGGGAGTCGGGGAGTCGGGGAGTCGGGAGGGGCTGGGAAGGTGCGACGGGAGGATTCGGGAACGGTGGCCACCGTTGGGGGAACAAGCTGGTCCAGACCAATCGAGTTGTCAAGACCTCTGGCGGGGTGGGGGAGTTGGGCGGGTGGGCCTCAGGGCCTACCGCAGGGCCCAGTCACAGGCCCACCACAAGACCCATTCGGGCCCAGATTTCTCGTTGTGCTTGGCGGATTGTGTGTTCACCACCCCGCGCGTCCTGGATAAAGTGCAGAGCATCGCGCTGCGCAGTAACGCGGTGAACGCAGTGAGTCATGGCGACATGGGACATGGCGACATGGGACATGGCGACATGGCGACATGGGACATGGGGACTGGGGACGGGGAGCCCGACGTGCCGACAGCGATCGCGGTCACCAGTGCCGACCTGGTGCTGCCACCGACCGACCAGCAGACACCCACCGCCGCCGTCCTGCCCGCACCCGAGAGCCGGCCCCTCGCCTCCGCCCTGGCCGACCTCCAACTCCTCCTCGACCGCTACGGCCATGTGATCGTGCTCTGCCCGACCTCCCTGCCGAAACCGGCCGAACAGCGGCTCCACGCCATCCGCTCCCTCCTGGAGAGCGACCGGATCGCCCTGGTCAAGACCGACCTCCCGCCGCTCGGCACCGCCGTACTGGCCCGGCAGCTGCGCCAGCTCTCCGCCTGCGACTTCAGCCCCGGCGTCGTCGCCTCCGCGGCCCGGCTGCTCGCCCACTACATCTACGCCGGGGCCGTCCTCGGCTCCGTCGCCAAGCTCGACCGCGTACCCGTCGGCCTGAAGTCCCACGTCAAGGGCTGGCTGCCCGGCGCCCAGTTCGCCGTACTCGCCGCGCCGACGCCGCAGCTCGTCCGGCTCGGCGCGGGCGCCGAACCGCCCGCCGGCCCCGAGTTCGCCACCCAGCTCCTCCTGGCCAGAGGCCAGTTGCAGACCGACTGGCCCACCGGCACGCTCGCCCCGCGCTGGCAGGTCCAGGCCGTGCACGAGGCACCGCTGCCTGCCGAGTCGCCCCGCTGGTGGGGGACGGGCCGGATGGTGGAGTTCACCGCGTACCTGTCCGACATCGCCGTACTGCACCGGCTGGTCGCCTCCGTACGGCGGGAGACCTGCCACTGGTGCCGGATGGAGCTCATCGGCGACCGCTGCGGCTTCTGCTCAGCCCCGCTGACCGCGCTGCCGCCCGCGCCGCAGGTCGCGCTGCAGGCCACCGCCTCGGGTACCGGCGCGGGCACCGGCGCGGGCACCGGCGCGGGCACGGCCTTGTCCGCGCGCCGGACCGTCGCCCTGACCGCGCCACGCACCGCCGCCGCCGCCCTCACGCCCGCCCATGTGCGACAACCCCGCGCGCTCACCGCCCCCGCCGCCGCACCCGCCCCCGCCGCCGGCTCCGATCCGTCCGGCACGTCCCCCGCCGGCCCCGGCCCGTCCGGCACGCCCCCCGTCCGCTGAGCCACACGTACCCCCGATCGAGGTTGTCCGGCAATGAACTCCCGCCAGCGTCGTGGCGTCATCCTGCTGCTGCTCTCCGTCCTGTGCGCCCTCGCCGCGTTCGCCGGCGTCCTCTCGGTGATCGACGACGTGAACTCCAAGGTCGGACCCGAGGTGACGGCGTACCGCGTCAAGGACAGGGTGGATCCCTACACCGCGCTGAACGCCGGGCAGTTCGAGGAGGTCTCGATGCCGAAGCGCTGGCTCTCGAAGACCGCCGTCACCGACCTCGACCGGATCAAGGGGAAGATCGCCGTCACCACGCTCGAAGCGGGATCCCTCCTCCAGACCGACATGATCGTCCAGCGGCCCGCGCTCCAGCCCGGCCAGCAGGAGATCGCCATCATGATCGACGCGGCCACGGGCGTCGCGGGCAAGATCACCGCCGGTGCCACGGTCAACATCTACGCCACGTTCGCCGGCGAGAAGGGCGGCAAGGCCGCCCAGTCCAAGGTCATCGTCAGCAACGCCCGCGTCCTCGACGTCGGCAAGCTCACCCCCATCTCCGACCGCACCGACCGGACCGACGGCCCCACCGAAGCCGTCCCGATCACCTTCGCGCTCTCCACCATCGACACCCAGCGCGTCGCGTACGCCGAGTCCTTCGCCGAGCACGTACGGCTCGCCCTCGTCGCCCCCGGCGGCGAACCCGCCCTCGCCCCCGGCGACCGCACCTACACGCTCGACAAGGACAAGTGAGGCCGGTATGACCACCAGGATCCTGCCGGCCGTCGCCGACCCCGACGCCGCCCGGGCCGTCACCAGCCTGCTCAGCCAGCTCCCCGGCGCCGAACCCGCCCCGCCCGTCGCCGACTCCACCCAGCTCGTAGACACGCTCGCCCGGCTGGCCGCCGAATCCCTCGACGAACTCCCCGAAGTCGTCCTCGTCCACGAGCGGATCGGCCCGGTCCCGGCCCTCGAACTCATCCGCGAGGTCGCCCTCCGCTTCCCCGCCGTCGGCGTCGTCCTCATCACCGCCGACGCCAGCCCCGTGCTCTTCTCCGCCGCCATGGACTCCGGCGCGCGCGGCCTCGTCACCCTCCCGCTCGGCTACGAGGAACTGGCCAGCCGCGTCCAGGCGGCCGCCCAGTGGTCCGTCGGCGTCCGCCGCCACCTCGGCGGCGGAGCGGACGCGCCGACCGGCCCCGGCGGCACCGTCGTCACCGTCAGCGGCGCCAAGGGCGGCGTCGGGACCACCGTCACCGCCGTCCAACTCGCCCTGGCCTCACGCGCCTCGGGCCGTACCGTCGCCCTCGTCGACATGGACCTCCAGGGCGGCGACATCGCCTCCTACCTCGATGTCCAGTTCCGCCGCTCGGTCGCCGACCTCGCCGCCGTCGACGACATCTCGCCGCGCGTCCTCCAGGACGCCGTCTACGTCCACGAGACCGGCATCGCCCTCCTCCTCGCCCCCGCGGAGGGCGAACGCGGCGAGGACGTCGCCGACCGCTCCGCCCGCCAGATCGTCAGCGCCCTGCGCTCCCGCTACGACGTCGTCGTGGTCGACTGCGGCACACACCTCGACGGCGCCAACGCGGCGACCGTCGAGATGGCCGACGCCGCGCTCCTCGTCACCACCCCGGACGTGGTCGCGGTACGGGCGGCGAAGCGGACGGTACGGATGTGGGACCGGCTCCAGATCCGCAAGGCGGAGGAGACGACGGTCCTCGTCAACCGGTACTCGCGCACCACCGAGATCCAGCCCGCCCTCATCCAGAAGATCACCGGGACCCGGATGGCGGGCGTCGTCGTCCCCGCCAACTTCAAGGAGCTCCAGAGCGTCGTCGACGCGGGCCGCATGCACGAACTCGACGCCCGGTCGAGCGTCAAGCAGGCCCTGTGGTCGCTCGCGGGCGAGCTGGGCCTCGTGGGGGCGCCGAGGGAGCGGGCCGCGGTCGGCAGCGGTAAGCAGCTCGCCCGGCTGACCCGGGGCAAGGGCGGGCACTGAACCATGCCGACGTACGGGCGTACAGCCAGGGGCGACAGGGGGCAGGTGGCCGTCGAGTTCCTCGGCATGGTCCCGCTCATCATGATCACGCTCATCCTGCTCTGGCAGTGCGTCCTGGTCGGCTACACCTTCACGCTGGCGGCGAACGCGGCGGACGAGGCGGCCCGGGTCTGCGCGGTGGACGGCGACTACGCCGCGGCGGGGAAGCGGCACGTAAGCGAGTCCTGGGCGGCGGAGGTGGCCTGCGACCGGGCGGGAGAGCTGGTCCAGGCGACGGTGGATCTCCGGGTCCCGGTCCTCTTCCCGGGCGCGATCGCCTTCCCGTTCACGGTGACGGGCGAGGCCGGAGCGGTACGGGAGGAGGTGGGCGGCGGATGAGCCGACGTAACGACCGACGTAACGACCGACGTAACGACCGACGTAACGACCGACGTAACGACCGACGTAATGGCCGACGTGTTGGCCGACGTATTGGCCGACGTATTGGCCGGGGAACAACGCCGCGGGACCGTGGACAGGTCGCCGTCGAGTACCTCGGCTTCCTGCCCATCCTGCTCCTCGTCGCCCTCGCGGGCATCCAGCTCGGCATCGCCGCGTACGCCGCCCAGCAGGCGGGCACGGGAGCGCGGGCGGCGGCGCGGGCGGCCACGCACGACGACACGACCCTCGGCACGGGCGAGGCCGGCCGGTCCGCGATGAGCGGCTGGATCGCCGAACGCGCCGAGGTCGCCCCCTTGGAGGGATCCGGCGAGATCACGGTCACGGTCACGGTCGAGATCCCGTCCGTAGTCCCCTTCTGGGACTTCGGGTCCGTCACGAAGAGCGCCACCCTGCCCCTGCCCGAGGAGGGCGAGTAGCCATGAGCCTGCGAGCCCGTATCAGCACCCCCGACGAGACCGGCGCGGGAGGAGCCAGGGAGGACGGCCACCTCGTCGCCACCTTCCGCGCCAAGCTCCTGGAGGAGATCGACCTCACCGAGATGTCGGCGCTCGTCGCCGCCGAGCGGCGCGCCCGCCTCGAACGCGTCCTCGGCCACATCATCAGCCGCGAGGGCCCGGTCCTCTCCACCGCCGAACGCGCCCAGCTGATCCGCCGCGTCGTCGACGAGGCGCTCGGCCTCGGCGTCCTGGAACCGCTCCTCGAAGACGCCTCGATCACCGAGATCATGGTCAACGGCCCCGACCAGATCTACATCGAACGCGCGGGCCGGGTCGAACTCCTGCCGCTCCGCTTCGCCTCCCACGAGCAGCTGATGCAGACCATCGAGCGGATCGTGTCGACCGTCAACCGCCGCGTGGACGAGTCGAACCCGATGGTCGACGCCCGGCTGCCGTCCGGCGAGCGCGTCAACGTGATCATTCCGCCGCTCTCCCTGACCGGGGCGACCCTGACGATCCGCCGCTTCCCCCGCGCGTACACGCTCCGCGAGATGGTCGGCCTCGGCTCGCTCGACGAGCAGATGGTGCTGCTGCTCGCCGGACTCGTCCAGGCCAAGTTCAACGTCATCGTCTCGGGCGCCACCGGCACCGGAAAGACCACCCTCCTCAACGCGCTCTCCGAGCTGATCCCGGACGGCGAACGCGTCATCACCATCGAGGACTCCGCCGAACTCCAGCTCCAACAGGCCCACGTCATCCGCCTGGAGAGCCGACCCCCGAACATCGAGGGCCGCGGCCAGGTCACCATCCGCGACCTCGTCCGTAACTCCCTGCGCATGCGCCCCGACCGCATCATCGTCGGCGAGGTCCGCGGCGGCGAGACCCTCGACATGCTCCAGGCCATGTCCACCGGCCACGACGGCTCGCTCGCCACCGTCCACGCCAACTCCGCCGAGGACGCCCTGATGCGGCTGCAGACCCTCGCGTCGATGTCCGAGGTCAAGGTCCCCTTCGAGGCGCTCCGCGACCAGATCAACAGCGCCGTCGACGTCCTCGTCCAGCTCACCCGGCACCCCGACGGCACCCGCCGCGTCACCGAGATCGCCGTCCTCGCCTCGCGCGGCCGCGAACGCTTCACCCTCGCCACCGTCTGTGCATTCCGCGCCCGGCCGCTCGCCGCCGACGGCCGGGTGCACGGCGTGTACGAGTACCACCCGCTGCCCCGCCGCGTCGCCGACCGGCTCTACCTGGCCGGCCAGCCGACACCGCAGGCCTTCGGCGTCGCCGCGTCCGACGAGCAGCTGACCACCCGAGAAGCGAAGTAGGAGGGGCCGGAGATGAACCCATCGGCGTGGCTGGTGACCGGCGTCGTACTGCTCGCCTGCGTCCTCGGCGTGCTCGGCGTCCACCTGTACGCGCGCGGGTCCGCCGAGCGAGCCGCCCTCGTCGCCCGGCTCACCCAGAGCGGCGAACCGGAGGGCACGGGCCTGCGCCGGCGCCGCTTCCGGTCCATCGACCGGCGCGTACGGCGCACCGCCTTCGGCCGCCGCCTCGAACTGCGGATCTCCGCCACCGGCCTCGACGTGACGCCCGGCGAGTTCGTCGTCGCGATGGCCGTCGCCGTGACCGCCCTGTGGATCGCCGGCCAGGCCGTCCTCTCCCCGTTCTTCGGCCCGATCTGCGGCCTCCTCGGCCTCTGGGTGGCCATGGGCTTCCTCAACTGGCAGCGCCAGAAACGCATCGAGAAGTTCATCAACCAGCTGCCCGAACTGTCCCGGATCCTCGCCAACGCCACCCAGGCCGGACTCGCCCTGCGGATGGCGCTCAGCATGGCCGCCGACGAACTGGAGGCACCGGCCGGCGACGAACTGGAGAAAGTAGCCCAGCAGCTCGCCGTCGGCACCTCCGTCGACGACGCGCTCGGCGAACTCGCCGAGCGGCTCCCCTCCCGCGAACTCGTCGTCCTCGTCACCACCCTCGTCCTCGCCAACAAGGCGGGCGGCACCGTCGTCTCCTCGCTGCGCAACCTCACCGAGACCCTGGAGGAGCGCAAGGAGACGCGCAGGGAGGTCCGTACGCAACTGTCCCAGGTGAGCCTGACGGCGTACGCGGTCCCGGTCATCGGCATCGGCTCCCTCCTCCTCATCGACAACATGCAGCCGGGGTCACTGGACCGGATGACCGGCTCGGGCCTCGGCCAGTTCGCCGTCGTCGCCGCGTTCGCGCTGTACGTCGTCGGCTTCGTGATCATCCGCCGCTTCTCGAAGATCGACGTGTGAGGGACAGGGACTGAACGTGAACGTTCTTCTGGCGTTGGCCGCAGCTCTGTCCGTCACAGGAATCCTCTACGGCATCCGCCTCTACCGGGCCGACGCCAAACTCCCGGACGACCTCCAACTCGCCCTGGAGGTCGGCTCCACACGCACAGGCGCGGTCTACTCCGTCGTGGACCGGCTCGGCATGCGGTACTCCGCCGCCGTCCTGCGCGCCATGGGCCCCAAGCGGGTCAACGCCGTCCGCCGCCGCATCGACCTGGCGGGCAACCCCGGCGGCCTGACGATCGACCGGTACGGAGCCCGGCGCGCCGTCTACGGCTTCCTCGGCGGCTTCGGCGGCCTGATCATGCTCTCCGACGGAGACGTCCTGGTGGCGCTGCTGCTGTTCGCCTTCGGCGCGTTCTGGACCGAGGTCGGCATCTGGTCGGCGATCCGCATCCGCAAGGACCAGATCGAACGGACACTGCCGGACTTCCTCGACGTCCTGGCGGTGGTGGTGTCGGCCGGACTCGGCTTCCGGCAGGCCCTCGACCGGGTGGCGGAGAAGTACCAAGGCCCGTGGGCCGACGAACTCCGCATCACACTGCGCCAGATGGACATGGGGGTGAGCCGCCGCCAGGCCTTCGACGAACTGCGCCGGCGCAACGACAGCGAGCAGGTCGCCCAGTTCGTCACCGCGCTCCAGCAGGGCGAGGAGCTGGGCGCGCCGATCGTGGAGACGCTCATACAGATCGCCAACGACATGCGCCGGACCGACGCCCAGAACGCCCGCCGGAAGGCGGCGAAGGCCGTCCCCAAGGCGACGATGGTGATCACCACCCTGATGGTCCCGGCGACAATGATCCTGCTGGGCGCGGGCCTCTTCCTCGGCACGGGGACGAACCTCGGCTCGATCACGGGGGAGTGAGGGCACGGTGACCAGGGACTTGCGGAGAAATGTGTACGCGCCCGTGCACTGGAGGGTGGGGGTGATGGCGCGATGACGCTCACGGTGCTCGTCGCCGACGACAACCCGGTCGTACGCGCGGGCCTGCGCGCCCTGCTCGACGCGGCGACCCCGGGCATCCGGGTCGTGGCGGAGGCCCCCGACGGCCGCACGGCGATGGAAGAGACCCGCCGCACGCGCCCGGACGTGGTCCTCCTCGACGTCCGCATGCCGATCGTCGACGGCCTGACCGCCCTCCCGCACCTGGTGAGGGTGGCCCCGGTGCTGATGCTCACGTACAGCGCGGAGACCGAGGTGGTCCAGGAGGCGCTGCGGCTGGGGGCGGGAGGCTACCTGGTCCACGGCGAGTTCACGGCGGAGGAACTCGTGACCGCGGTCCGCGACGTACGGGCCGGCCGGGCGCGCTTCACACCGACGGCGGCCAACGCGTTGGTGGGGGTGGTACGAGGTGCGACTGCACACGGTTCTGTCCGGCCAATCGTCTCGACTTCATTGCGATTTGGCGGAACGACTTCGCAGCTGCAACCAAATGTGCCACGGTTTGGGCTGAGTGCGAGGGAGGGGGAGGTGATGGACTTGATCGCGTCGGGCCTGAACAACCGTCAGATCGCCTGCACATGCTTCATCAGCGAGAAAACGGTCAAGAACCACATCAACCGCATCTTCGCCAAACTCCACGCCACCTCCCGAAGCGAAGCCATAGCGGCCTGGCTGGGCACAAGGGCGGCGTCATGACATGGGCCCGGGTTTGGGCCTACGGGCCCTGTGGGGAGGAGGGGGTGGGGGCGTACCGTGCGCGTGCCGAACTCGGCATCGACACGGGGATGTACGAACTCGGAGGGGACGACGACCATGAGCGACCTCATGCTGAAGGCTGCGGCGAAGGCAAAACTCCACTTCGACGCCTGGGCCCGAGCGAGGACGAACGACCGGGGGCAGACGGCGGTCGAGTACCTGGGGATCATCGTGGTGGTTGTGGCGATCGTGGTGGCGATCACTGGCACGGATATCGGCAGCTCGATCAAGACGGCGATCACGAACAAGATCGCCGATCTCATGGACTAGCGCTGCTCGGCAGACAGAGAGATTCAGGGCAGGCATTCCCCATCTACATCACCGTGATGGCAGGCCTGCTCTTCCTTGCGTTCGCATACTTCGCCGTCGGGCAGGCGGCCGCGACCCGGAATGGCGCGCAGACCGCGGCGGATGCGGCTGCGCTGGCTGCTGCCCAGGACGCGCGCGATCAGCTTCGGGACGGCTGGCTAGGGGTCATTCTCGACCCGGCGCAGTGGGGTGACTTCCTCTCGGGCGGGGCGTACGACGAGTACGCCGCATGCGGTCGTGCGGCCTCCTTCGCCGCCAAGAACGACGCGGAACTCTCCGGTGAGCGCTGTGTCTCGCTCCTCATGGGGGAGCAGGGCTTCCGGGTCGAGGTACGCACCCTGGACGCTGTCGGCGACTCCATCATCCCTGGCACCGAGAACCAGCACGCCACGGCAAGGGCGACCGCCGTGCTCGAACCCCGATGCACCTTCGAGGCTCCCGAACCTACCCAGGAACCCGAACCGCCCGAACCGCCCGAACCCGAGCCCGATCCGGATCCCACCCCGGACCCTGAGCCGACCCCGACGGAACCTGCTCCGATTCTCGGTCTCACATGCGACGGTGTCCCCTGGGAGATCGACCCCGACGAGCCGGAGCTCCCCAGCGCCGCTGACCTCTTCACCGTTCGACTGGCTGACTGACAAACGAAGGAATCCCGTTCATGAGTGTTCGGTACGCACCGACGGTCCTCAGGAGGTGGGCCGTGGCGGTCACCGCGGCCGGCCTGGTCCTCGGCGTGGCCGGCTGCGGCAGTGACGACGAACCTCCGAAGAGCCAGCCCGCCTCGACGTCTTCGGCTTCCAGGAGCCCTGAGGGTGACAAACAACCTCAGTCCGAGGAACCGGAGGCGCCTGAAGAGACCTTGGCCCTGCTTAAGGGACAGAGCGGCTTCGAGTTGACGATCACCTCGGCGCAGCGCGACGCCGGCGGCTTCCTCACTGTCAAGGGACGGCTGAAGAACTCGTCCGACAAGGGGCGAGCAGTACCTGACTTGAGGGGTAACGAGACCGAGGTGCTGAAGCATGGCACGTCACTGGGCGGCGCGACCCTTCTGGATGTGATCGCGAAAAAGCGCTACTACGTACTCCGTGACACAGACGGCCGGCCTTTGACGACGACCGGCCTCGCCATTCTCGGAGCTGGGGACTCGGCCGAAGTATTCATGCAATTCCCCGCACCCCCCGCCGGAACCGCCGAAGTCACCTTCCAGCTCCCCACCTTCGAACCCGGCACCATCAAACTCTCCTGACGGACGCCGACATGACTCGCCACCGCCTCGCCGCCCTCGCCGCCGCCTCCCTCCTCCTCACCCTCCTCCCCGCCACCCCCGTCCTCGCCGACGATCCCCCCAACTCCACCTCCAGCGCCTCCCCGCCCCCCGAGATCGACGCCAACTCGCCCGAGCTGATGCTGCCCGACGGGGCCACGCTCGCCGCGCCGAAGGTTCTCGACATCAAGCAGGTCGTCGAGGAGGAAGGCGGGGAGCAGCGGCGGGAGGACACCAACGTCGACGTGACGTTCGCGCTGCAGGCCGAGGTGCTGTTCGGGAAGGACAGCGCCAAGCTCGGCCCCGCCGCCACCGCCCGTATCGCCGCCATCGCCGTGGAGATCAACAAGCAGAACTCCAGCCGCGTCCGCGTCTTCGGGTTCACCGACGACCTCGGGACGTACGAGCACGGGCTCAAGCTCTCCAAGGAGCGCGCCGACGCCGTACAGCAGGAGCTGGCCAAGACGCTCGAACCGGGGAAGACCTTCGACATCCGCGGCTACAGCGAGGACTACCCGATCGCCTCCAACGCCACCGAGGAGGGCCGCACCAAGAACCGCCGCGTCGAGATTTCCTTCCCCCGCACCTCCAGCTCCGCCCCGGTCCCCGCCCCCTAGGGCGTGTACGGCAGCTGCCTGCACCGCCGCGTCAGCCCGAATGCTGAGCGTCATCGGCCCCGAACTGCGAGCCGATGGTGTTCCACATGAAGCCGTCCTTCCAGTCCGTCTTGCCGACTGCCCAGCCGAGCATGGCCGTCAGGACCTTCTCTTGGGCGATGGTCCGCGTCTGATAGTGCTCGGCCGCTAACACCGTCCCGGAACTCGAGTTGGTACGAGTTGTCGTCGCGCAGCAGGACCTGGACATACCAGTTGCCCGGCATGTCCTCCTCCACGCGCTGCAGGATCAGATGCGCGTTTCCACGCTGAAGGTTGGGGCCAGTCAATGGTGGGGCCTGTCTCCGGCCGGAGGGAACGCGCAGCTCTGCGGCGCTATCCCCGCCACCGCACCCCGTGCCGCCGCCGCAGCCGGTGGATTTCCCACCAGGCCACCGCCGTCACCGACACCGGGCCACCGAGGAACGCACAGACCGCGAGCGGCGCCGGGCCCGGCGGCAGACCGCCCACCGACAGGCCGAGGAACGCGAACACCCAGACCAGGAGGGAGGTGACCACTGCGGGCAGCGCCGCGTGCAGGGCGGACAGGTTGAAGGCGTGGCGCAGCGCCGGACCGGAGGCGAAGCAGAGGAAGAAGATCAGCCACCAGAACGGCGCCCAGCATACGAACATCAAGAGCGCCCAGACCATCAGCCCGGGCGACCCGCCGGGGCTGTTGGACAACAGATTCATCCCCTCGACCGCCGCCATGAACCACAGCGGCACCAGCATCCAGGCACCGAAGTACCACAGGGCCGACCGGCCGGCCGGCCACAGCTGCGTCCGCATGGTCCGTCGCGCCCTGGGCCCGGCTGTCCAGAAGAGGAGCGCCACCACCAGCGCCGCGCTCAACAGCGCCAACCAGGGGGCGAACAGCAGCCGTTGCAGGAGCCGCCTCTGCGCGTCCGCCACGTCCTCCCAGCCTCCGAACACGGCCAGCAGCATGCCCGACATGAAGAGGGCCATCCAGGCCCGTACCCGCTGCACCCGGAGCACCTCGGGGTCCTCGATGCGCCCCTCCGGGCGTACGGGGAAGATCCGATGCGCCAGACGGCGGGCCGTACGGGCCAGTTGGTAGCCGACCAGTAGTGGCACGGTCAGCCACCACAGACACGGGAAGCCCAGCACCAGCCACACCCAGGAGGGAATCTCCTCCCGCCGCCCACGCAACACCTCACCCAGCGGCGGCCATTCGTCCTCACGCAGCCGTCGCCACAACGGCGTGTACGGCCCCGGCGGGTCGCCCGCGGGCCGCCACGGCGGGTCGTACGGCGACCGCCCAGGCGGGCGGGGCGGGTCGATGGTCATGGGTGTCCCTTCCGCGATCTTGGTAGGGGGCGCGACCCGGCGACCCCGGTCCATCCGGATCTCGGTGCGAGCGGGCACATCTGATCACCAAGAGCTGCCCGACCGGCGAAGCCGTGCCACCCAACGGCCCGCTCACACATGGCTGTTACGCGTGATCAACGGCCGGTGACGAGCATCCAGATTCCGAAGAACGTGAACAGGCCGCCGCCCATGAAAGGAAGCAGGATGTCAGCGGTCCGTCTCCTGCTGAGGTCGATCCGCGCAGCCGTCGGGGCGTCGGGAAGGTAACGCACCGGGACGTGACCGCCCACGGGAAGGCCCTCGACCCCGGAAGAACTGGACCGGAACGCGTGCCGCCGGCCCTCTGCATCGACGAATTCGACCACCGCGAAGTAGGAAGGGGAACCGCGATGTCCGCTGCGACTCATGTTGTGGTGGACCACCCGGCCCCCGACTCTGACCCCTTCGCGTCGGAGGCGGTGCTGGACCATGACCTCATGGGTACCGAACCCGAGGAGGGTGAGACCTGCCAGTAACGCCATCACAATCCAACCCACACCGCGGCCTTCCCTTCCACGCAGGGCACGACTCTTCGGGCACCTTCTTCCCTAGGAGCGGACGCTCATTCGACTGAAGTCGGTTCCCACTGCAAACACTTGGCTGCGGAGAGGTGCCGACGAGGCCAGGACAGGCCAACGTCCGTCTCGCCAGGGCAGCCACGGTCGTCAAGCCCTGTTGCGCGAGGCTGAGGTTCATACAAGGCGTCGTTTGCGATCGGCCCGGGAGCAACGGCGTTGACTCGGATGTGCCGTCAGCGGCCGGCTCCACCGTCCACGAGCGGGTAAGCGCTTCGAAGGCGGCCTTGGATGCCCCGTAGTGCGCGGCGCCGGGGCTTGGCCGGTGGCCGTGGTCCTGGCACCCTGAGACGTTCGCTCCGCAGCGCAGGTTCACGGATGCCCGGGATCCACTCGGAGTCGTGGCCCCGGGACCTGCCAAGTCTGGTCGGTCGGTCGCTCCGGGGCATGAGGAAATGCCACGTGCACGAGACTGGGCAGTTGTGCCATCGGTCTGAGATAGCGGAAGAACTGCTGGCCGGCGGGCGCGGCCTGTGCCACGAGCGGCGAGATCAACAGGCGGCGAGACGGATTGGGCGTTCCTGTGATCTTCCGATCAGGAGCCGCCCTAGCATGGGGCCATGTCCAACGTTCCGTCACGGGTCGAACTGCGCCCGCTCACCCACTCCGACCAGGACGAGTTCTGCTCACTCGTGCGAGCCAGCGCCGAGCTCCATGCGCCGTGGATGCAGCTGCCGGCGACCGGGGAGGAGTTCCAGGGCTGGATGCGCCGCTTCGATGACGGCACCAACCTGGGCTTCGTGATCCGCGTTCAGGAGACCGGTGAGGCGGCCGGCATGGTCAACATCAACTCGGTCATCCGGGGCCGCTACCAGGGCGCATCCCTCGGCTATGCGGCTTTCGCTCCGTCCGCGGGGCGGGGATACATGGCCGAAGGGCTCACCGTCGCCATGCAGTACGCCTTCAACGACCTGCGGCTCCACCGGCTGGAGGCGAACATCCAGCCGGGGAACAAGGCGTCGTTGGCCTTGATCCAGCGCCTGGGCTTTCGTTACGAAGGTCTGTCGCCGGACTATCTCTATATCGACGGGGCCTGGCGCGACCACGAACGTTGGGCCATCACCGCACCATCTCCCTGGACGTCCGATCCTTCCCTTCCCGAGGTCTAGGCGGGCGGGCCGGCGATAAGTTGCTCGCCATGACCGAACTCGGACCCGTCGCCTGGCCACCTGCCCCGATACGCACCGAACGGCTCGTGCTCCGGGAGTCCGAGGCCCGGGACCGTGCGGCGTTCATCGAGCTGTTCGCCTCACCGGAGGTGGGCACCTACATCGGTGGCCCTCGGCCGCGCGACGAGCTCGAACGTGCCGTGCCAGAGGTGCCCGGGCGGCGTCCTGGCCTCTTCGTGATCGAACTCGGCGGAGCGATGATCGGCATGATCACGCTCGACCGGCGCGACGCGGAGCGTCCGGGGCATGTCCGTCCGGAGGCCGGGGAGGCCGGGGAGGCCAGGGAGGCCGGGGGCGCAGGGAGGCCGAGCTCGGCTACATGTTCCTGCCAGAGGCGTGGGGTTGCGGGTACGCCGCCGAGGCGTGCGCAGCCGTACTCGACTGGTTCGCCGACGCGCTTCCCGGCGAGCCGGTGGTGCTCTGCACCCAGACCGCCAACGACCGCGCGATGCGCCTCGCCGCCAAGCTGGGCTTCACCGAGGTGGAGCGGTTCGAGGAGTACGGCGCCGAGCAGTGGTTCGGCGTGTGGTCCCCGGTCGCGCCGTCCGGTTGAGCCTCCTGTGGCTGGACCGACCACCGGAACGTGGCGCGGCCCGGCCACCCGCCGTGACCGGACCCCCACCGGTCACCGGTGATCCGAAGGAACGGCCTATCCCCCTGCCGCCAACTGCCCCAGCACCGCCCGGACCGTGGCGACCACGGCCTCCGGGCGGTGGAAGACCTCCCGCGCCGTGAAGCGCAGGACGCGGCGGACCTCCGGGCAGTCCGCGAGGTCGTTGTAGCGGCGGATGTCGCGGTCGTGGGCGTGGCGGGTGCCGTGGAAGGCGTAACCCTCGATCTCGACCGCCAGGCCCGCCGGCCGGAAGAGGAAGTCCGGGCGCAGGGTGCGGCCCGAGCGGGACCGTAGGAGGGGCTGGCTCTCCGGGTGGAGGCCGGCGTCGCGCATGTGGAGGCGGGCGACCGTCTCCGCCGGCGAGCCGCACGCCGGGTCCACGAGCGGCAGCCGGCGACGGGCCCGGGGCGCGCCCGGGCGCGGACCCGCCAGTCCACGTCCTTGCCGGGGGCCGCCCATGCGCCCCGGCAGATCCGCTGCCAGCCCTCCGCGCGCAGCCGTCTCCCGAGCCGGCCGCCGGACGGCGGCCACCCCGCTTCGTACGCCCACGATGTGAGGAGCACCCCGCCCCGGGCGACCCTCACCAACTCCTCCGTCTCTCCTGCCATGCCTCAACTCTCCACGGAAGGGGAAAGGTTCGCATCCCCTGTGGATAACTCGCGCCTTTATGCCCCATCCTGGTGCGAACGGGCGCCCGGCCGCGCGGTGCCGGGCCCGCGCCGAAGTGGACTGCCGATGACGACGACATCCCCCAGCGTGCGACTGGTCAGCGACCTCGTGACGCACATCCCCGAGTTCCGGGACGTGTTCGAGGCCCACGTCTTCAGCCAGGGCGGGGTGCTTCCGCATGTGTTCTTCTGGGACGTCGTCCAGAACACCGTGCGGTCCTTCCTCGGCGAGGACCCGGCGGCCGCCGACTGGCGCCGCACGCTCGACTTCCTGGAGGAGCAGAGCGCGCGCGGGGACCTCGGCGTCGACGAGGTCATCGTCACCTCGTTCCTCAATGACCTGCCGTACCCGCACGAGCCCGGGTACGCCATCGTCGGGGAGCTCGGCCCGGTCATGGCGGCGCGGCTCGGCCGCATCCGCCCCGGCGGATGACGGAACCCTCTCCGCCGCCGGACATAATCGAGCACATGTCCCCAGACCGGTCCCGTTCGCCCGATGTGCCTGATGCGCCCGAGTCGCCTGATATACGCGAAACAGCCGATGGCCGTGAGGTGCGTGCTTCTCCCGCCCTGGCCCTCGTCGGCTACGCCGCCACCCGCGTCATCGGCCTCGCCATCCTCGGCCTCGCCGCGCTCGTGACCGGCAAGGACGGGTGGCACCGGCTGTCGGGCCGCTGGGACTCCGTCTGGTACGTCCGCATCGCCGAGAACGGTTACGGCTACCAGGTCACCCTCCCCGACGGCAGCATCCACTCCGACCTCGCCTTCTTCCCCCTCCTCCCGGCGCTCGAACGGGGCCTGTCCACCGTCCTCCCCGTCGACGCGGCCACCGCCGGACTCCTCGTCTCCTGGGCCGCCTCGCTCGCCGCCGCCTGGGGCATCTACGCCGTCGGCGGGCACGTCACCGGCCGACGGCCCGTCGGAGTCGTGCTCGCCGTCCTCTGGGGCGTGTACCCGACCGCGTTCGTGCAGTCGATGGCGTACACCGAGACGCTCTTCACCGCCCTCGCCGCCTGGTCGATCCTGGCCGTGCTGCGCGGCCGCTGGATCCTGGCCGGCGCGCTGTGCGCGCTCGCCGGGCTCACCCGGCCGACCGCCGCCGCCCTCATCGCCGCCATCGGGATCACGGCACTCGTCACCGTCGTACGCGAACGGAAGCTGCCCGCCCGCATGGCGGCCGGTGTCCTCCTCGCCCCGCTGGGCTGGCTCGCGTATGTCGTCTACGTCGGCGTGCGCGAGGAGAGTCCCACCGCCTACTTCGACGTCCAGGCCGCCTGGGGCAACTCCATCGACGGCGGTGTCGCCCTCGCCCGCTTCATCTGGGGCCTGCCGCCGCTCGCCGCGCTCGGCCTGGTCGCCGCGCTCGCGCTGCTCGGCTGGCTCGTGGTCCTGTGCGTACGGCAGAAGCAGCCGCTGCCGCTCCTCGTGTACACGATCGCGGTCGTCGTGATCTCCCTCATCGGCGCCGCGTACTTCGGCTCCCGGCCGCGCCTGATGATGCCCGCGTTCGGTCTGCTGCTGCCCGCCGCCGTGGCTCTCGTACGGCTCCGCCCGCGCAACCGGATCCTGACGCTCACCGGCCTCGCGCTCGCGTCCGGCGCGTACGGCGCCTTCACGCTGCTTGGCTCGGGACCACCGTGACCCGTACGCCCTTCCGCAGCCCCCAGCCCGCCATCGCCCCGGCCTCCGTCTCCAGCACGTGCCGTCCGCGCGGGCGCACCATGCCGAGCCGTCCCGGCCGCATGGTCACCACGGCCAGGACCGTGAGGTTCCGGTCCAGGTAGGCCACGTCGATGGCGAAGCGCATCCCGAAGGTGTGGATGCTGTTCGTGCGGGTGATGAGCATCGCCCCCTCGATTCCGTCCCGGCCGAGCAGGCCGCGCCGCCGCGCCCGGTACGACGCCGCGATCTCCAGCGGGGCCAGTGGGGTCTGCGGGGCCAGCGGGGCCAGTGGGGCCTGCGGAGCCGGTGGGATCGGATCCTCCGCTACGAGCAGGGTCCCTCCGCCGTCGCGCCACTTCCCCGGTCTCCCCTTAGGCCCCATGGGGGAGACGGTAGCGGCCCGGCTGGGTAGGGTCGGCGGGTGTTCGCCACGCTGATCGCCGTCGCCGCGCTCTGGGGCGCCGCCACCGGGCTGCTCGTGCCGCGTGCCGCGTACCGGCTGTCGGTCGAACCGGAGGAGCCGTGGCGCGACAGCTGCGAGGCCGGTCACGCCCTGGCCGGCCCGGCACGCGGCTGGCTCGGCACCCCGGGCTGCCCCTCCTGTACGGGCCCAGGCCACCATCCCCGTACGTCCGACGACTCCCACCTGTTCGGGCCCGGCCTCGTCCCCACCCTCCTCACCGCCCTCGCCTGTGCCGCGCTCGCCGCCGCCACCGGGCCCCGGCCCGAGCTCGCCGTCTGGCTGCTCTGGGCACCCTTCGCCGTACTCCTCGCCACCGTCGACGTCCGCGTCCGCCGGCTGCCCGACCTGCTCACGCTCCCGCTCGCCGCCGCCCTGCCCCTCCTCCTGCTCGGCGCCGAACTCCTCCCGTACGACGCCGGTTCCTGGCTGAACGCGCTGCTCGGCGGACTCGCCCTGGGCGGCGGCTACTTCGTGCTGTTCCTGATCCGGCCCGGCGGCATGGGCTTCGGCGACGTCAAGCTCGCGCTCTCGCTCGGCGCGGCCCTCGGCTGGTACGGCTGGGGTGTCCTCTTCGCCGGTACGTTCGCGGGCTTCCTCTTCGGTGCGCTGTACGGTCTCGGCCTGGTCCTCGTCCGGCGCGGCAGCCGGAAGTCGGCGATCCCCTTCGGGCCCTTCATGATCGGCGGTGCGGTGCTCGGGCTGCTTCTCGGCGCGCTCTCCGCCACCCCCTGAGGTTCGCGACCTAGCATTCCGGCACATGCGGACAATCAATGACAATCTGCCCGTAGAGCCTGTTGAGCCCGTCGAGCCTGCTGAGCCCGTCGAGCCCGTCGAGCCCGTCGAGTCCCCGGCCGAGGTCGCCCCCGCCCCCACCCCCTGGTACCGCCGCCCCGCCGTCCTCCCCTGGGCGTGGGCCGCCGGCCTCTGTCTCCTCTACGCAACCGTCGCCGTGCGCCGCCACCAGCTCCTCCGGACAACCGGCTACGACCTGGGCATCTTCGAGCAGGCCGTCCGCGCCTACGCCGAACTCCGCGCCCCCGTCGTCCCCTTGCGCGGCCCCGGATTCAACCTCCTCGGTGACCACTTCCACCCCCTCCTCGCCGCCCTCGCCCCGCTCTACCGCCTCTGGCCCTCGCCCCTCTGTCTGCTCGTCGCCCAGTCCGCCCTCCTCGCCCTCGCCGTCGTCCCCCTGGCCCGCTGGGCGCGGCGCGCGCTCGGCGCCCGCGCCGCGCACGCCGTCGCCGCCGGGTACGGGCTCAGCTGGGGCATCGCCTCCGCCGCCGCCTTCGACTTCCACGAGGTCGCCCTCGCCGTACCGCTGCTCGCCTTCTCCCTCGAAGCGCTCGGCCGCCACCGCTGGCGCGCCGCCGTCGCCTGGGCCGCACCGCTCCTGCTCGTCAAGGAGGACCTGGGGCTGACGCTGGCCGCCGTCGGCGGGTACATCGCCGTCAAAGGCCCCCGGCGGCTCGGGATCGCGACCGCCGCCGCCGGTCTGCTCGGCTCCCTCGTCGAGATCAAGCTTCTGCTGCCCGCCTTCAACCCCGGCGGCGGCTACGCCCACGGCGGCAACCTCGCCGACGGCCACGGCTCGCTGCTCTCCACCCTCGCCCACGCCCCGCTCGACGCCCTGCGCCCCGATGTGAAGGCGATGACCCTGATCCTGGTCTTCGCCCCGTCCGCGCTGCTCGCGCTGCGTTCGCCGCTCGCGCTGATCGCCGTACCCACGCTCGGCTGGCGGATGGTCTCCGAGAACACCTTCCACTGGGGGACGGCGTACCACTACAGCGCGATCCTCATGCCCGTCGTCTTCGCCGGCCTGATCGACGTCCTCGGGCGGGAGACGTCCGTACGGAACGTCCGCGCCTCCCTCGCCACCGTCCTCGCCGTGACCGCCGTCATGCTCCCGTCCTTCCCGTTGGCCCAGCTCGCCCAGCGCCCCACCTGGCGGACCACGCCCCACATCGAGGCCGCCCGGGCGCTGCTCGCGCGGATCCCCGACGGCGCGACCGTCGCCGCCTCCAACCGGCTCGCCCCGCAGCTCACTTCGCGCTGCGAGGTGGTGATCTTCCCGACGTTCCCGGTGGACACCCGCCTCGACCGCCGCGAGACCGGCCCGCTGCCCGCCCCCACGGCCGAGTGGATCGTCTACGACGCCGTACCGCCCGAGGCCTGGCCCCAGAAGAGCGGCCCGTGGCCCTACCCCGCCGAGCAGCAGGAGGCCGAGCTGCGCGCGGCACGCGAGAAGCACGGGTACGAGGTGGTCGAGGCCCGGGACGGCGTGACCCTCCTCCGCCGCGTCCGGTAGCGCCCACCGCCACCCCTCACGCGTGCGGCCCCACCGCCACCGGCCCGATCACCAGCTCGGCGCGGCCCTCCAGGACCGTCGCGACCCGCTCGGCCTGGGCCTCAAGGTCCCGCTGCCGGGCCGCGCTCAGCGGCTTCGTCGACTCCAGCGGCTCGACCGTCACCGTGATCCGCTTCCCCGAACGGCGCTGGTGCCAGACGCCCGCCACCGTGCCGTCGATCAGGAGCACCGGATAGTTGCCGGCCTGGCCGCCCGCGAGCGCCCGGTCGTACGCCTCCCCCGGGAAGAGCCGCGCGCGGGGCTGCGAGGCGATCGTGAAGGCGTCGAAGTACGGCAGCAGCCGCACCCCGCGCGCCGGCCGCTGGTCCGGGAACGCGGTGTCCCCGGCGGCGACCCACCCCGGCGTGCCGTCGAAGGACACCTCCTCGATCCGCCCGGCCTCGGCCAGCCCGGCGAAGAGCCCGGTCGCCCAGCCGGCCGGCGCCGCCAGCCACTTCGCGAAGTCGCGCGGGGCCGCCGGGCCGTAGGCGTACAGATACCGCTCCACGAGTTCGGCGAGCGCCGCCGTCTCCTCCGCCGGGCGCACTCCCGGGTTGGTGTACGTGACTTTCCGGCCCCGGTCCCGGCCGAAGCACAGCACTCCGCGATGCCCGGCCAGGTGGGTGATCTGCCGCCAGCGGGGCCACTTGTCCTGGAACGCCTCCATGACCCGGTCGCCCGCCCAGGGGCCGGTGCGCGCCACGATCGCTTCCGTCAGCTCGTCCACGGTCAGTTCCGCGTCCGTCAGGGCGTCCGCGATCGCCGCCAGGACCTGGTCGGTCTGCTCGGCCGTCATCCGTACGTCCGGCGGCATCGGATTGGTCCCGCTGGGGATCGCCGACAGGGCGCCGGTCCACATCGGCAGGTCGGCGGAGGGCAGCAGATGGACCGTGCCGCGCGGGCCGTGCGTCTTGATCAGCGTCCGGTCCTCCCAGAGGGCCGCCCGTACGTCCGCCCTCGTCGCCTCCGTCGTACGCAGCGCGACGGACAGTTCGGCGGCCGAGAGGACCTGGGCGTGGGCGCCGAGCATCGCGGCGGCCACCGCCGCCGGCGGCGCGTCCGTGGGCTCGTCCAGGAACTGCCGGTGGATCCTGCGGGCGTCGGCCCGCGCCCAGCTGACCTGAGGTGGGGTGGAGGTCGTCATGCCCCGACCGTAGGAGAGGAATAGGTCAGGTCCTGTCCGGCTTGACCGAACAGTCGGGACGAATCGAGGAGTTGGTCATGGCCAAGGGGAAGACGACGTACGACTGCGGGCTCGACGCGGCCGTCGATGTCGTCGGCGGCAAGTGGAAACCGCTCATCCTGTGGGCGCTCCACGCGAACGGCACGACCCGTTTCGGCGAGCTGCGGCGGCAGATCGTCCGGGTCAGCGAGAAGGTGCTGATCCAGCAGCTGCGCGAGCTGGAGGCGGACGGCATCGTCCACCGGGAGGTCTATCCGGAGGTCCCGCCCCGGGTGGAGTACTCCCTGACCCCGCTCGGCGAGGCGCTGAACACCGCGCTGGTGCCCCTGGGGGTGTGGGGCGACCGCTTCATGACGGAGATCCTCGCGATCAAGGAAGCCCGGCGCGAGGAGGCTGCCTGACCTGTGGTTCGGCGGCGCCGGTCCGTCAACCGGGGGCCTCTCCCCGGGGGTCCCTCTTGGGAGGTACGGAACCCGCCGCCACGCCGTGGCGTAAACCCGTCGGCGGGCCGTACGGCCCTTGTC
The DNA here is from genome assembly GCF_032436795.1 of Streptomyces sp. P9(2023). Taxonomy (NCBI): domain Bacteria; kingdom Bacillati; phylum Actinomycetota; class Actinomycetes; order Kitasatosporales; family Streptomycetaceae; genus Streptomyces; species Streptomyces sp. P9(2023). The sequence goes on along the minus strand of NZ_JAUPWM010000004.1, from coordinate 367,610 downwards.
CCGACCGGGCTCCGGGGAATCCGGGGCGGACCGTCGGCGCCGCATGGCAAGCAGCACCGGTTATGAAGGGTTATGGTGGAAACCCCCCCTCGGGCCGGTCCGTATCCCCCCCACGGACCGGCCCGTTTTTTCTTTGCCCAGGCCCGGTCCGGAGCCTCAGCCCCGCCGGAGCCCGGTCCGGAGCCTCAGCCCCGCCGGAGCCCCGAGCCTCAGCCCCGCCGGAACCCGGCCCCCGCCCGTCGCCTCAGCCTCCGGGACCCGTCGCCTCAGCCCCGGCCGGCCCAGATGTTGGTGCCCTCGGTGTCGACGGCGAAGGAGTCGATCTCCTTCAGCTCCTCGTCCGTCAGCGGAGGTCCGGCGAGCGCGGCCACGTTCTCCTCCAGCTGGGCGACGCTGGACGCGCCGATCAGCGCCGAGGTCATCCGCTCGTCGCGCAGCACCCACGACAGCGCCAGCTGCGCCAGCGACTGGCCGCGCCGCTCGGCGATGTCGGCCAGGCCGCGCAGCCGCCGCAGGACCTCGTCGGAGAGCAGGTTCGGGTCGAGGGACTTGCCCTGCGTCGCCCGCGAACCCTCCGGGATGCCCTTCAGATACTTGTTCGTGAGCAGACCCTGCGCGAGGGGCACGAAGGAGATGCAGCCCATGCCGGCCGCCTCCAGCGTGTCGAGGAGGGCGTCCTCCTCGGTCCAGCGGTTGATCATCGAGTACGACGGCTGGTGGATGAGCGCCGGGACGCCCATCTCCTTGAGGATCCCCGCGGCCTCGGCCGTCTGCTCACTGTTGTACGAGGAGACGCCGACGTACAGCGCCTTGCCCTGCTGGACGGCGGAGGCGAGCGCCCCCATCGTCTCCTCCAGCGGGGTGTGCGGGTCGAAGCGGTGCGAGTAGAAGATGTCGACGTAGTCGAGGCCCATCCGCTTCAGGGAGGCGTCGAGCGAGGACATCAGGTACTTGCGGGAGCCCCACTCGCCGTACGGGCCGGGGTGCATCTCGTACCCCGCCTTGGTGGAGACGATCAGCTCGTCCCGGTACGGCGCGAAGTCCTGGGCGAAGAGCTTGCCGAAGTTCAGCTCGGCGGAGCCGGGCGGCGGCCCGTAGTTGTTCGCCAGGTCGAAGTGGGTGACGCCGAGGTCGAAGGCGCGGCGCAGGATCGCGCGCTGCGTGTCGAGCGCCTTGTCGTCGCCGAAGTTGTGCCAGAGGCCCAGTGAGACGGCGGGGAGCTTGAGACCGCTGCGACCCGTGCGGCGGTACTCCATGTGCTCGTAGCGGTCCGCGGAGGCGGTGTAGATCGGGGAATCAGTCACGCCACACTGCTTATCACGGACTTGTGACAGTCCCGGGCTGGGAGCCTGTTACCCGTCCGCAGTAATGTGTCGGCTTCGGGGGCCGCCCGCAGCATGGAGGGGTTAAGAACAGTGAACCTGCGCGACCTGGTGTACGGGCTCTACGCACGCCGGGTGGAAGGCCGCCTCGACCACGCCCAGGTGCCCAAGCACATCGGTGTCATCCTCGACGGCAACCGGCGCTGGGCCAAGGCCTCCGGTGGGACCCCCGAGCAGGGCCACAAGGCCGGCGCGGACAAGATCCAGGAGCTGCTCGGCTGGAGCGCCGAGACCGACGTCGAGGTCGTGACGCTCTGGATGCTCTCGACGGACAACCTGAACCGGCCCGAGGACCAGCTCCGCCCGCTGCTCGCGATCATCGAGGACGCGGTGCGCGCGCTGGCCGCCGACGGCCGCTGGCGGGTGAACCACGTGGGCACGCTCGACCTGCTGCCGGCTCGTACGCAGTCCGTGCTGAAGGAGGCCGAGCAGTCCACGCACGACAACACGGGGATACTCGTGAACGTCGCGGTGGGTTACGGCGGCCGTCAGGAGATCGCGGACGCGGTCCGCTCGCTGCTCCTGGAGCACGCGGAGAAGGGGACGAGCTTCGAGGAGCTCGCCGAGATCGTCGACGTCGAACACATCTCGGAGCACCTGTACACGCGCGGCCAGCCCGACCCGGACCTGGTGATCCGGACCAGCGGCGAGCAGCGGCTCTCCGGCTTCATGCTGTGGCAGAGCGCGCACTCGGAGTACTACTTCTGCGAGGTCCACTGGCCGGCCTTCCGTAAGGTCGACTTCCTGCGGGCGCTGCGCGACTACGCCGCCCGGCACCGCCGTTACGGCACCTGAGTCCGTCACCCCGGAAGACCGACTCCGCGGGAGCGATCACCGGACGTTCGACTCTGTTCACGAACACGTCGTCATATGCCATGGCATGGCGGCGCGCGATCGAGGGAATACCCCTTCCAGAGTGAGCGGCACGGAGACCGCCACCCGGGAGGCCCGTTGCACCAGGACGACCGTGCAGGACATGTACGGACGGAGCGGAGGGCCGGAGCTCGGCCCGCGCATCGTGGCCAGAGCCCGGTCCCATCCCGCAGCGACACCGCTTCCGTCGCGCCCCGACCTCTCAGGGGTCGTCAAAGGGGGTCTGTCCTTCCGTGGTGACCAGCACTAAGCGCCGCTTGTCCGACAGGCGCACCTATGTACTCGACACCAGCGTCCTGCTGGCCGACCCCAACGCCGTGTCACGGTTCGACGAGCACGAGGTCGTGCTCCCGATCGTCGTGGTCACCGAGTTGGAGGCCAAACGGCACCACCCCGAGCTCGGCTACTTCGCCCGGGCGGCCCTGCGCCTCCTGGACGACTTCCGGGTCCGGTACGGGCGCCTGGACTCGCCGCTCCCCATCGGGGACCTGGGCGGCACCCTGCGTGTCGAGCTGAACCATTCCGACCCCGGAGTGCTCCCGGCCGGCTACCGGCTGGGGGACAACGACTCCCGGATCCTCGCGGTCGCGCGCAACCTCCAGGCCGAGGGGTACGACGTCACGGTCGTCTCCAAGGACCTGCCGCTGCGCATCAAGGCGTCCTCGGTCGGGCTCCTCGCCGAGGAGTACCGCGCGGAACTCGCCATCACGGACTCCGGTTGGACCGGAATGTCCGAACTGGCGCTCTCCGCCGACCAGGTGGACATCCTCTACGACCAGGAGACGCTGTACGTGCCGGAGGCCGCCGAGCTTCCGGTGCACACGGGTCTGGTCCTGCAGTCCGAGCGGGGCAAGGCGCTCGGCCGGATCACGGCGGAGGGCAACGTCCGTCTTGTGCGCGGCGACCGGGAGGCGTTCGGCATCCGTGGCCGCAGCGCCGAGCAGCGGATCGCGCTCGATCTGCTCCTCGACCCGGACGTCGGCATCATCTCGATGGGCGGCCGGGCCGGTACGGGCAAGTCGGCGCTGGCGCTCTGCGCGGGCCTGGAGGCGGTCCTGGAGCGCCGGCAGCACCAGAAGGTGATGGTGTTCCGTCCTCTGTACGCGGTCGGCGGGCAGGAGCTCGGCTATCTGCCGGGCAGCGAGGCCGAGAAGATGAGCCCGTGGGCTCAGGCGGTCTTCGACACGCTGTCGGCCGTGGCGGGCCGCGAGGTCATCGAGGAGGTGCTCGGCCGGGGCATGCTGGAGGTCCTGCCGCTCACGCACATCCGGGGCCGCTCCCTCCACGACGCGTTCGTCATCGTGGACGAGGCACAGTCCCTGGAGCGGAACGTCCTGCTGACCGTTCTGTCCCGGATCGGGGCGAACTCCCGTGTCGTACTGACCCATGACGTGGCCCAGCGGGACAACCTGCGGGTCGGCCGGTACGACGGAGTGGTCGCCGTCGTCGAGAAGCTGAAGGGGCATCCGCTCTTCGCGCACGTCACGCTGACGCGTTCGGAGCGTTCGCAGATCGCCGCGCTGGTGACCGAAATGCTGGAGGATGGCCAGATTTGACCTGATTGATCCGAGTCGAACCATCCCGTACGGGTACGGGAGTTGGCGCCGCCCGGCCGAGCGCAGGAGCTTAGCCGGGCGGCGTCGTGCTGTCCGGTAAATCGGCCAAATCTTCCGTGACTTGCGAGGTGTGAGCTTTCACACGCAACACAGAATTGCCTTGCGGTGTCGCCGTCCGGCAGAGTCTTGCTTCCGTCAGGCCCCCGCATACGGCCCACGTGCACCTCCACGGGTGCTGCACCACACAACTCAACAGCCGTTCGCCGTATGCCGCCCACAGCACCACGGGCCCGTGTCTTCTGTGACCCAGTACGTCGGAGACCAGCGCAAGGGGCAAGATTTCGCCCGCTTGGTCACCTGCGTGGGCGATGCTGGAAGGAAACCGTGTGAGCCGGATCTCGGTCCGGGGATTCGCGGTGGCTTCGGCCACTGCGGTCACCACCGTCGGCGCCGTCGTGGGCGTCGCCTCGGGCGATGCCCAGCCCTCGAACGACAACTTCGAGGCCACCGCGGCGGACACCACGCTGCTCGCGGACATCCCCGTGGGCGAGCAGGCCCAGGTACAGGTCTCCTCGCTCTCGGAGCAGGCCGATGTCCAGGCCGCCGCGGCCGACTCGGCCGCGAAGAAGTCCGCGGAGGAATCGGCCCGCATCCAGGCCGCCAAGGACGCCGAGTCCAAGAAGAAGGCGGCCGACAAGGCGGAGCAGGAGCGCAAGGAGCGTGAGGAGGCCGCCGAGCGCGCCGAGCGTTCCTCGGTCCGTGACGCGTCGAGCTTCTCCTCCCAGGCGTCGTACTCCATCGCCGAGGTCAAGGCGATCGCCCGGCAGATGATCCCGGCCTCACAGTTCCAGTGCTTCAGCACCATCGTGGAGCGCGAGTCCGGCTGGAACTACCGCGCGACCAACCCGTCCTCGGGCGCCTACGGTCTCGTCCAGGCCCTCCCCGGTACGAAGATGGCGTCGGCGGGCGCCGACTGGCAGACGAACCCGACCACCCAGATCAAGTGGGGCCTGAACTACATGAACAACCGCTACGGCAGCCCCTGCGGCGCGTGGACCTTCTGGCAGGCCAACCGCTGGTACTAGTACCGGCGCTCTCAACCTCGCGGAGCCCCTCACCGTCCTACGGTGGGGGGCTTCATGCGTGTAGGTTCGGGCCCACGTGCTCCCCGGAGGAGTGAGCGGGGGAGAGGGAAGAAGATGTCGAGACTGCCGGGATGGCTGAGCCGGCTGGGCGACGAGCTCAGCCGCATGGGGGAGCGCCTGGACGAACGCCGTGTGCGCGCGGAGCGCGCGGGCGGGGGCGCTGGTGAGGCCGACGCAGCGCAGCCGGAAGCGGAGGCTGCGGCCGGCTCCGTACCGTCGAAGGCCGACTCGGCTACGGCGGAACCGGCGACGGACTCGGCGGTGACCGGTTCCGCGAAGGCCGACTTCGCGAAGCCGGACTCCGCGACTTCCGCGTCGCCCGGCTCCTCGCCGGCCGTCTCCGTACCCGCGCCGCCGGACTACGCCCCCGCCATAGCGGCCCGTCCCGACCCCGTCGCGGCGATTCCGTGGGGCATGCGGGTCGCGGCCGAGGCGGGCTGGCGGCTGCTCGTGCTCGCGGGCACGGTCTGGGTGCTGATGAAGGTGATCAGCTCGGTGCAGCTGGTCGTGCTCGCCTTCGTCGCCGCGCTCCTCATCACCGCGCTGCTCCAGCCCACCGTGGCCCGGCTGCGCAAGATGGGTCTGCCGCGCGGGGTCGCCACGGCCGTCACCGCCGTCTCCGGCTTCGTGGTGATGGGGCTGGTGGGCTGGTTCGTGGTCTGGCAGGTCATGGACAACATCGACAACCTCTCGGACCGGGTCCGGGACGGTATCGAGGAGCTCAAGCGCTGGCTGCTCGACAGCCCGTTCCATGTGACCGAGAAGCAGATCAACGACATCGCCAAGAACCTCAGCGACACGATCGGCTCGAACACCGAGCAGATCACCTCCGCCGGGCTCCAGGGCGTGACCGTCATCATCGAGGCGATCACCGGGATACTGCTGGCGATGTTCTCGACCCTCTTCCTGCTCTACGACGGGAAGAAGGTCTGGCAGTGGACGCTGAAGCTGGTGCCGGCGCAGGCGCGGCCGGGTGTCGCGGGCGCGGGCCCGAGGGCCTGGCGGACTCTCACCGCGTACGTACGGGGAACGGTGCTCGTCGCCCTGATCGACGCGGTCTTCATCGGGCTCGGCCTGTACTTCCTGGACGTGCCGATGGCCGTGCCGCTGGCCGTCTTCATCTTCCTCTTCGCGTTCATCCCGCTCGTGGGTGCGGTCATCTCGGGCGCGCTCGCGGTCGTGGTCGCGCTGGTCACCAACGGGGTGTTCACGGCCCTGATGGTGCTGGTGGTGGTCCTGGCCGTGCAGCAGATCGAGGGCCATGTGCTGCAGCCGTTCATCCTGGGCCGCGCGGTCCGGGTCCACCCGCTCGCCGTCGTCCTCGCGGTCGCGGCCGGCGGTCTGACGGCGGGCATCGGCGGCGCGGTGGTGGCGGTACCGCTGGTCGCGGTCACCAACACGGTGGTCGGCTACCTCCGCGCGTACAGCCACGAACAGGCCCTGCTCTCCACGCCCGAGCCGCGCGGCGCGACCGCCTTCGCCGTCGCGCCGACCCCGGCGCCGGGCTCCCGGGACCGGGACCGGCTGTGATATCCGAACCGGAACTGGAGGGCGGCGACGGCTTCCCGGCCGGCCGGCTGCTCGCGCCGGAGACCGTCGAGCGGGACGTGTCCCGCCCGCCCCGGCCCTGGCTGTGGGCGCTGGGCGGTGCGGTGGTGGCCTCGGCGGTGTGGGCCGGCGGACTGTACGCGTACGAGCGGAGCCGGGAGGGCGGGCCGGACCTCGCGGGCTACCGGACCGTGACGGACCTCTGCGCGCGGGCCGAACTGAAGGGGCTGGCCGGGGTGCTTGGCGTGAAGTCCGCGGACGTGGGGACGTTCTCGGAGAACCACGCGGCGCTGGACACGGCGGAGTGCTCGGCGACGCTGGGCCCGCCGGAGACCGGCTACCGCGTCTCGCTCACCTACCGGCTGCACAAGGTGACCGACCCGGAGCCGGAGTTCGAGGCTCGCTACGAAGGTTCCGCGTACGGGGAGTTCGAGCGCGTGGACGGGCTGGGGGAGACGGCCTTCTTCCTCCTGCACCCGGCCGACGAGGGTGCCGAGATGGCTGTACTGGACGGCCAGGTCGAGCTGGAGCTCTCGCTCAGCAAGCGCAACGCCTGGGACGAGGACGCCGGCGAGGAGAAAGCCGCGGTCGGGAGGGTCGACCTCTCGGGCATCGACACCGTCCTCGCGCAGGACCTGACCGCGCTGATGGCGGCGCTCAAGAAGTGACGGGGCGCGGCTTGCGCCGCCCGGCGTCCAGGAGTTCGGTCACGTCCAGGGTCACCTTGGCGCCGAGGGAGTCGGGGAGCGTGACCTGCTGCCCCCGGGCATGGAGGCTGTAGTGCTCGTACCGCGCCTCCGCGGGGGCGGGGGCGGTCAGCAGGTGGACGCGGTCGCCCTTGCGGTCCACGATCACGTAGACCGGGATGGCTGCCTGGGCGTAGGCGGCGACCTTGTTCTTGAGGTCGTTGTTGAAGTTGCTGGAGGTGACTTCGAGGGCCAGGCGGAAGCAGATCGGGTCGTAGCAGTTGTTCTCGATGAGGTGATCGTCGAAGTCGGCGTCGACGACCGCGAAGTCGGGAATCGCGTAGTCCTCCGGCCCCGTGGGAAGCCACAGGCCGATGCCCTGGAGCACATCCGTTTCTTCGCCGTCGTCCAGATTGGCGGCGAAGAAGGGCCGCATGAGACGGCTGAGGGCTCGGGCGTGAGGTCCGTCCGAGGGGGGAGCCACAGTGACATTTCCTCCGATGATCTCGACGCGATGGCCGGGAAGCTGCTCCATGAGCCTGTTGGCTGTCTGGAGCAGGGACTCCGGCTCGTCGTCCCAGGGCTGCTCGACTGCTGCGGCAGACATTGCGGCCTCCTGTCAGGGCTTGGTGTCGAGAACATCATCGTAGGGCGGGACCTCGTGCTGTGTCCCGTAAGCGAGTATCCGCCCGAACGCGTGAAAGGGCCCGGGGTATATGCCCCGGGCCCTTTCACTCACACATCACACGCCCTACTCGGCGAGCAGCGCCTCCGCGTCCAGCGTGACGCCGACCGCCTGGATCACCGAGGCGATCTTGACGGCCTCCTGGATCGTCTCGCGGTCGACGCCGGCCTTGCGCAGGACCTGCTCGTGCGAGTCCAGGCACTGGCCGCAGCCGTTGATCGCCGAGACGGCCAGCGACCACAGCTCGAAGTCGACCTTCTCGACGCCCGGGTTGCCGATGACGTTCATCCGCAGACCGGCGCGCATCGTCCCGTACTCCGGGTCCGACAGCAGGTGCCTGGTTCGGTAGAAGACGTTGTTCATCGCCATGATCGCGGCGGCGGACTTGGCCGCCGTGTACGCCTCGGGCTTGAGGTTGGCCTTGGCCTCCGGCTCCAGCTCCGCCAGGACCTTCGGCGAGCGCGAGGCGATCGCGCAGGCCAGGACCGTGCCCCAGAGCTGCTGCTGCGGGAGCTCGCTGTTGCCGATGACCGAACCGAGGTTCAGCTTCAGGTCCTTGGCGAAGTCCGGGATGGCGGACTTGAGTTCGTCGAGAGCCATGTCAGATCACTCGCCCGACAGGAGCGAGGCCGCGTCGAGGGTGGTCTCGCCCTTGTTCCAGTTGCACGGGCACAGCTCGTCGGTCTGCAGGGCATCGAGGACCCGCAGAACCTCCTTGGGGTTACGGCCCACGGAGCCGGCGGTCACCATGGTGAACTGGATCTCGTTGTTCGGGTCCACGATGAAGACGGCGCGCTGGGCGAAGCCGTCCTCGCCCTCGACACCGCAGTCGCGCATGAGCTCGTGCTTGGAGTCGGCGAGCATCGGGAAGGGCAGGTCACGCAGGTCGGCGTGGTCCTTGCGCCAGGCGTGGTGGACGAACTCCGAGTCGCCGGAGACGCCGAGGATCTGGGCGTCGCGGTCCGCGAACTCGTCGTTCAGCTTGCCGAAGGCGGCGATCTCGGTCGGGCAGACGAAGGTGAAGTCCTTGGGCCAGAAGAACACCACGCGCCACTTGCCCTCGTAGGACTTGTGGTCGATCTGCTCGAACTCCTTGCCGCTCTCCAGCGACACGCAGGCGGTCAGGTCGTAAGTGGGGAACTGGTCACCGACAGTGAGCACGCGCTCTCCTTGCAGGCTGGAAGATCCCTTTTGGGGCTTCCGTGAGGGGTTGGACGGACCTTCATCCTGGCACGGGGTGCATTGATCAGTGAAATAGCTAGACTGGGTCGCGTTGATCGAAGGTGGTTATCAGTGGTCTCGGTACGGCGTGTGAAGCAGCCCAGCTTGTCCCAGCTCAGAGCGTTCGCGGCGGTCGCGGAGCAGCTGCACTTCCGGGACGCGGCGGCGGCGATAGGAATGAGCCAGCCGGCGCTGTCGGGCGCGGTCTCGGCCCTCGAAGAGGCACTGGGTGTCCAGCTCCTTGAGCGTACGACGCGGAAGGTGCTGCTCTCGCCTGCCGGCGAGCGCCTCGCGGTACGGGCCCGGGCCGTCCTGGACGCCGTCTCCGAGCTGATGGAGGAGGCCGAGGCGGCGCAGGCCCCGTTCACCGGCGTGCTGCGGCTCGGCGTGATCCCGACCGTCGCCCCGTACCTGCTGCCGACCGTCCTGGGCCTGGTCCACGAGCGCTACCCGGAGCTCGACCTCCAGGTCCACGAGGAGCAGACCTCCTCGCTCCTGGACGGGCTCGCGGCCGGCCGGCTCGACCTGCTGCTGCTCGCCGTGCCGCTCGGTGTCCCCGGCGTCACCGAACTCCCGCTCTTCGACGAGGACTTCGTGCTCGTCACCCCGCAGGGCCATCCGCTGGCCGGGCGGGCCGACATCCCGCGCGAGGCCCTCAAGGAGCTCAACCTGCTGCTGCTCGACGAGGGGCACTGCCTGCGCGACCAGGCCCTCGACATCTGCCGGGAGGCCGGGCGCACCGAAGGGGCCCCGGTCACCACCACCGCGGCCGGCCTCTCCACGCTCGTGCAGCTGGTGGCCGGCGGGCTCGGGGTGACCCTGCTGCCGCGCACGGCCGTCAAGGTCGAGACCGCGCGCAACGCGGCCCTGTTCACCGGCCGCTTCACAAAGCCGGCGCCCACCCGGCAGGTCGCGCTCGCGATGCGTACGGGCGCGGCCCGCCAGGCCGAGTTCGAGGAGCTGGCGGCCGCTCTGCGCGGGGCGATGAAACGGCTTCCGGTACGGGTGGTGGGCACCGGCCCCTGAGCCGTACCGACCACCCGTAACCCTCCTACTCCGTTCTCAGGCCGTCCGAGCGCATCAGGCGCCACAGCGGCGGCAGGGACAGCAGGGTCACCGCCACCACCATCGCCGCGCCGACGCCCGTCACGGGCAGGATGACCCACCAGTCCACGACCTGCTTGCCGATCATCTTCAGGAGCACCACGCCGAGGCCGAGCCCGCCCGCGACGGCGAGTGCCAGGCCGAGGCCGATCGGGACCGCCGTCCGTACTGGGCGTCCCGTTCGGTGTCCTGGAGGGTGCGGACCCGGGCCGGCAGGTCGATCGGCGCCGCCGTGTTCCGTACGTGCTCGGCGGCGTCCGGCACCGTCTCGTCGACGCGCACCAGAGCGGTCGCCTCCGGGCCGTCAAGGCGGGCGACGTCGATCGCCGAGGGGGTGGCGAAGATCCCGAACTGGTACCTGCCGACCGGGTCGAGGCGCGCGTCGACCGTGCGGGCCGACTCGGGGATCCGCCAGGTCGGCACGGGCGTGCGCTGGTGCTCCTGCGGGTCCCGGAGGGCGACCAGGGCGCCCGGCCGGGCCGTCTCCTTGACCCAGTCGTCGGGCGCGCCGCCCTGCGCGCCGTGCGACAGGGCGACGAAGACGTCGCCGTCCTCGCACGACGGCAGCCGCGCCAGCTCCTTGAGCGAGGGGCAGTCGCCGACCACGAGCGAGGTGATCGGGCCGAACTCCTCGCCCTTCTTCAGCGGTCCGGGCCGCCACGCGTTCGCCTCGATCGTGCCGACGACACCTGCACCAGGCCGACGAGCTGCCGGCCCGCGGCGAAGAAGACCGCGCCGAGCGCGAGTCCGAGGAGCGCGCTCGCGAGGGACTCGCCGGCCGCGATCCGCCGCACCATGGCCGTGTCCGCGCCGACCAGGCGCAGCGCGGCGAGCCGCCGGTCGCGCTGCTCGCCGCCGAAGCGGACGGCGGTCGCGATGAAGACGAGGACCGGCAGGAGCAGGACGACGCAGGCGATGACGACGAGCAGGAGCAGGAGGGCGTTCAGCGGTTCCTCGGGCACCGACCAGCCGTACGCCCGGCCCCGCCCGTCGTAGGTGTCGGTGGTGAGGGTGTCGCTGCCGGCGACGTACCGCAGTTCGGCCGGGCCGATGAGTCCGGGCTCGCCGATGGTGCCGGTGATTCGGTACGGCAGCCGTTCCCTGAGCAGGGCGCCCGACGGGGAGCCGAGCAGCTCGCCGAGCGCGGGGGAGACCCACATCTCGCCCGGCGGGGGGAGCTTCGGCAGCCCCGGCGGGGTGGGCGCGTCCGGGCCCTCGGGGCGTACGACGAGTCCGGTGACGGCCTTGCCGTGGTAGACGGTGGCCGGGGTGGCGTAGAGGAAGGAGTCCTTGGTGGGGCTCGGGTTCTCCCCGCTCGCGTCGACGCTCCGCTGCGACTCGCGGACCTCGCGGGCGAACGACATGTGCGGGACGGAGGAGGCGAGGAGCAGCAGGGCGACGCCGAGGCCGATGCCGACGGCCGTCAGGGCCGTACGGATCCAGCCGCGGCGGCCTCCGGTGACCGCGAACCGGGTGCCGAGCGCGAGGTCGCGGGACCAGGTACGGAGCTTCACCCCGGGGATGCTCATACCGCCCACTACGAGTCGCGCACCGCACCGTCGCGGACGACGACCTCGCGGTCCGAGTAGGCGGCCACCCGGGCCTCGTGGGTGACGAGGACGACGGCGGCTCCGGTGTCCCGGGCGGCGTCGGTGAGCAGCCGCATCACGCGCTCGCCGTTGAGCGAGTCGAGGGCGCCGGTGGGTTCGTCGGCGAAGAGCACGCGCGGGGCGGTCACGAGCGCGCGGGCGACGGCGATCCTCCCCCTGGGCCCCGAGGGCCGGGGGGACCCCCAGGCCCTGGCCGCCGGATATCTCGCCGGGCCGCTTGCCGGCGACGTCGCCGACCTCCAGCCGGTCCAGCCACTCCTCGGCGCGGGCGTCGGCGGCCTTGCGGCGTTCGCCGTTCAGCCGCAGCGGCAGGGCGACGTTCTCGGCGCAGGTCAGCTCGGGCACGAGCCGGCCGAACTGGAAGACGAAGCCGAAGTCGGTGCGGCGGAGCGTGCTGCGGGCGCTGTCGGAGAGGGCGGTGAGCTCACGGCCGTCGTAGCGGATGGTGCCCGCGTCGGGCCGGACGATCCCGGCGAGGCAGTGCAGCAGCGTGGACTTGCCCGAGCCCGAGGGGCCCATGACGGCGACGACCTCGCCGGCCCGGATGGCGAACTCGGCGCCCGAGAGCGCGGGGGTCGGGCCGTACGTCTTGGTCAGACCGGTCGCCCGGAGCAGGGGCGGCGGGGGTCATCGGAGGATCTCCTGGGCGAGCCGGTCGAGCCGGGCGGCGGTCAGCTCCAGCCAGCGCAGATCGGCTTCGAGGTGGAACAGGGCGTGGTCGCAGATCAGCTGGTCGGCGAGGTCGCCGTCCTTCTTTCGGCGGGTGAGGTCGCGCATCAGCCGCAGGTGCTCGGCCCGCTGGACGTCGAGCAGTTCGGCGGCGCCGCGTCCGGTGAGGAGGGCGAGGACGACCTTGGTGTAGAGCGTGGACCGGAGGTACGGCTCCGGCTTCTCGGGCCGGGCGAGCCACTGCTCGACATCGGTGACGCCGGCCTCGGTGATGGCGTACCGCTTCCGCTCGGGTCCGCCGCCGGCCTCGATGCCGTCGACCTCCACGAGGCCGTTCCTGAGCAGCCGGGACATGGTCGAGTAGACCTGCCCGTAGTGCAGCGGCCGGTCGTGACCGAACTTCTCGTCGAAGGCGCGCTTGAGGTCGTAGCCGTGGCGCGGTCCGGACTCCAGGAGCCCGAGGAGGGTGTGCCCGATAGACATGCCTGTCACTGTACACGGGGTGTATACGCACGATGTATAGCGGCGGGAATCCGCCCCGAAGGGGTGATGTGGCCTGCGCAGCACAACCATCCGGGCCCCATACGCGTCGGTTCCACCGGGACGGGTGCTGATTGTCACGCCCGGAAAGACCGGATCGATCGCCCTTTGTCAGCATCGGCGGTGTTAGCTTGCTGAGCTGATTCGGAGCGGACACCTGCCCGACACCACGACGAGCGGAGCGACGAAGACCATGGGCCGAGCGGACAAGGGCCAGGGGAAGAAGGGCGGGCGGATACGCCGCCTCTTCACCTGGAGGAAACTCCTGGGCACGTTCTTCGTCGGCTGCCTGCTCGTGATGGGTGCCTTCTACGCCGTCTACGTGATGGTCCCGGTGCCGATCGCCAACGCCCAGGCGACCATGCAGAGCAACGTCTACAAGTACGCCGACGGCAAGGTCCTGGCCCGCACCGGCGAGATCAACCGCGAGATCGTCGGCCTGGAGAAGATCCCGCTCGGCGTCCAGCACGCGTTCGTCGCCGCCGAGAACAAGACCTTCTACAAGGACAACGGCATCGACATCAAGGGCACCCTGCGCGGCGCCCTGAACACGGTCACCGGCAAGGGCAAGCAGGGTGGTTCGACCATCACCCAGCAGTACGTGAAGAACTACTACCTGGACCAGGACCAGACGGTCACCCGCAAGCTCAAGGAAATGGTGATCGCCCTCAAGGTCGACCAGCAGTCCTCGAAGGCGGAGATCCTCGCCGGGTACATGAACACCAGCTACTACGGTCGCAGCGCCTACGGCATCCAGGCCGCCGCCCAGTCGTACTACGGCGTCGACGCCACCAAGCTGACCGTCGCCCAGGGCGCCTACCTCGCCTCGCTGCTCCAGGCCCCCAACCAGTACGACTGGACCGCCGCCAGCCCGACCGGCCGGAAGCTGGTCGAGGAGCGCTGGGCCTACACCCTCGACAACATGGTCGAGGAGGGCTGGCTCGACGCGACCGAGCGGGCCGGCCTGAAGTTCCCCGCCCCGCAGAAGGCCAAGCCCGCCCCCGGCATGGAGGGCCAGCGCGGCTACCTCGTGGAGGCCGCCAACCAGGAGCTGGTGCGGCAGGGCATCCCCGAGAAGGACATCAAGGCCGGCGGCTGGACGATCACCCTCAACATCGACGAGCAGAAGCAGAAGGCGCTGGTCGAGGCGGTCGAGAAGCAGCTGGAGAAGAAGCTCGACCGCAAGGGCGACAAGAAGGACGCCACCGTCCAGGCCGGCGCCACCTCCGTCGACCCGAAGACCGGCCAGGTCGTCGCGATGTACGGCGGTGTCGGCGCCACCCAGCACTGGACGTCGAACGCCACCCGCCGCGACTACCAGCCCGCCTCGACCTTCAAGCCGCTCGTCCTCGCCTCCGCGCTCGACAACGGGGCCGAGACCCAGGACGGCCGGAAGATCGGCCTCGGCACGATCTACGACGGCACCAGCAAGCGCAAGGTCGTCGGCAGCAGCATCCCGTTCAGCCCGGAGAACGAGGACAACCAGAGCTACGGCCCGGTCACCGTCCAGAAGGCCACCAACAGCTCGATCAACTCCGTGTACGCGCAGATGATCGTGGACGTCGGCCCCGGCAACACCAAGAAGACCGCCATCGACCTCGGCATGAAGGACGGCGCCGACTTCGGCGAGACCCCCGCCATGTCGCTCGGCACCATGGGCGCCTCCACCTGGGACATGGCCGGCGTCTACGCCTCGCTCGCCAACCACGGCGTGAAGGTCACCCCGACCGTCGTGAAGTCCGCCGAGCACAAGGACCGCAAGGCCGACCCGGTGAAGTCGGTCGGCAGCCAGGTCATCAGCCGCGAGGCCGCCGACACCGTCACCAAGGCCATGACCGGCGTCGTCCGCAACGGCTCAGGCTTCCGCGCCGCGGGCGACTACGCGGCCGCGGGCAAGACCGGCACCTCGGAGAACAACCGCTCCGCCTGGTTCGTCGGCTACACCCCCGAGCTGGTCACCGCCGTCGGCCTCTTCGGCGAGGACACCAAGGGCAACCAGGTCACCCTGACCGACACGATCAACCCGGGCCGCGCCAACGGTGGCCGCACCCCGGCCCAGATCTGGGGCGCCTACACCACGGCCGCGCTCGACGGTGGCTCCGACGCCCGGTTCGACCTGGAGACCGGCGGCTCCGGCGACATCGTCGAGACCGAGCCGACGCCGACGCGGACCGGCTCCACGCCGTCCTCGACGCCGCCGCCCGCCACCGGCACCCCGGACCCGACGCAGCCGCCGACCTCGACGGCGACCACGCCGACGCAGCCGACGGGCACCGTCACGATCCCGCCGCCGCCCACGGAGACGACGGACCCGGTGCCCCCGACGACCGTCCCGCCGGTCGTCGGCGGTGACGACAGCGGCGAGGGCGACGGCAACGTCCGCCCGCCACGGTGACGCGACACGTGACGTGATGAAGGCCGGACCCCTCCCCCAGACTCCGTCCGGGGGACCCCCGGGTCCGGCCTTCGCCGTGTCGCGCTGTCGGCAGCGGCTCAGTCGCCGTTGACCTGCTTGGCGATCCGGTCGCCGAGATCCTTGTCGACATTGCGCCAGTACTGCACGGCGCGTTCCAGGACGGGCGCGCTGACGCCGTCCTTCAGATGCCCGCTGATGTTCGACACCAGGCGCTCACGGGCCGCGTCGTCCAGGACCTGGCGGACCATGGTGCCCGCCTGCGCCCAGTCGTCGTCCTCGCTGTGCAAGGTGTACGCCTCGCGGACCATCTCCCCGGCCGCCGCCCAGCCCGCGGGGTCGCCGAACGAGCGCACGTCGGCCTCGGGGCCGCCGTAGGAGTTCGGTGCGTACGGCCGGGCCGTCGCGGCCGGCTCGTACCGCATCGGGCCGTCCTTGGCGTACGAGGCGACCGGCGAACGCGGCCGGTTCGGCGGCAGCTGCGTGTAGTTCGGGCCGATCCGGTACCGGTGGGTGCCGGGGTAGGAGAAGAGCCGGCCGAGGAGCATCTTGTCCGGGGACGGGCCGATGCCCGGCACCAGGTTCGAGGGCTCGAAGGCGGCCTGCTCGATGTGGATGAAGCAGTCCTCCGGGTTCCTGTTCAGGGTCATCCGGCGGCCGACCTCGATCAGCGGGTGATCGCCGTGCGGCCACACCTTGGTCAGGTCGAACGGGTTGAAGCGGTAGCCGGGCGCGTCCTCGAACGGCATGATCTGGACGTTCATCGTCCAGCTCGGGGCGTTCCCGGAGTCGATCGCCTCGTACAGGTCGCGGCGGTGGACGTCCGGGTCCCGGCCGGCCAGATCGTCGGCCTCGGCCTGGGTCAGGAACGCGATGCCCTGGTCCGTCTTCAGGTGGTACTTCACCCAGAACCGCTCGCCGGCGCCGTTGACCCACAGGTAGGTGTGGGAGCTGTAACCGTTCATGTGGCGGTAGTCCCTGGGGACGCCGCGGTCGCCCATCAGCCACGTCACCATGTGCGCGGACTCGGGGGACAGCGTCCAGAAGTCCCACTGCATGTCGTGGTCGCGCAGCCCGTTGTCGGGGCGGCGCTGCTGGGAGCGGATGAAGTCCTGGAACTTCTGCGGATCGCGGACGAAGAAGATCGGGGTGTTGTTGCCGACCAGGTCGTAATTGCCGTGCTCCGTGTAGAACTTCAGGGCGAAGCCACGCGGGTCGCGCCAGGTGTCGGGGGAGCCCTGCTCGCCCGCGACCGTGGAGAAGCGGGCCGGCATCTCGCAGCGGGCGCCGGGCTGGAAGAGCGCGGCCTTGGTGAACTGGCTGACGTCGTTGGTGACTTCGAAGATGCCGTACGCGCCGGCGGCTGCGAAGATGCCGTACGCGCCGGCTCCCTTGGCGGGCACCACCCGCTCCGGGACCCTTCCCCAAGCTCTCAACTGCGTTCGAGCAGGGGAGACCCCATTCGGTTGAACTGGGCCGTCTTCTCGATGAGGTAGTGGTCCTGGAGCAGGATCGGGCCGTTGGCCCCGACGGTGAGCGAGTGCTCGTCGCTCTCCACCGGGATGCCGGCGTTGTTCGTCGTGTAGGTCACGAGCGTCCTCCCGTCGGTGGGGAACGTGGGGTGGGTTCGCTTCGTCCACCACCAAAGTCAACCCCGCCGACGGGAGGAAGGCAATATTTGTCCGGATTTAGACATGTTCGTAGTGCTCGTGGTGCCGGGTTCTCGTGGCTACGTACGAGTGGCCGGGTTCTCGTGGCTATGGACGAGTGGCCAGCTCGAACCAGACGACCTTGCCGCCCGAGAGCCGCGTCGCCCCCCACCGCCGCGCCAGCCGGTTCACCAGGAAGAGACCGCGTCCGCCCTCGTCGGTGTCCCGGGCCCGCCGCTGCCGGGGCAGCTGCGGGGAGTCGTCGCCGACCTCGCAGCGCAGCACGTCGGTCTTCAGCAGCCGCAGGGTCACCGGCCGCTCCGCGTACCGCACGGCGTTCGTCACGACCTCGCTGATCAGCAGCTCGACCGAGTCCGACAGCTCCTCCAGGTCCCAGCGGGCGAGCGCCCGCCGGGCCAGCCGCCTGGCCCGGCCCGGTGCCGCGTCCTCCGGTTCCAGGAACCAGTACGCCACGTCACTGGGTGCGATCCCGTCGAAACGGGCCGCGAGCAGCGCGATGTCGTCGTCCCGGTCGCCCGGGCCGAGCATGTCGAGGATGTCGTCGCAGAGCGCCTCAAGCGGCGGCGAGTGGTCCGGTCCGGTCAGCTGGGCGGTCGCCGCGAGGCGCTCCCGCAGCTGCTCTATCCCGGTCCACACGTCCCGCAGCCGGGACTCGACCAGGCCGTCGGTGTACAGCAGCAGCGTGGCGCCCGCCGGGGCGTCCAGCTCGACCGCCTCGAAGTCCACCCCGCCCACGCCGATCGGCGCCCCGGGCGGGACGCGCAGGACCTCCGCGCGGCCGCCGAGGTGGAGCAGGATCGGCGGCGGGTGGCCCGCGTTGGCGATGGTGATCCGGTGCGAGACCGGGTCGTACACCGCGTACATGCAGGTCGCCATCCGGTCCTGGCCGAGCCGCTGGGCCTGCTCGTCCAGGTGGTGCAGGACCTCCTGCGGCGGCAGGTCGAGCCCGGCCAGGGTCTGCGCGGTGGTCCGCAGCTGGCCCATGATCGCGGCGGAGGTCATGGAGTGGCCCATGACGTCGCCGACGACCAGCGCCACCCGGCTGCCGGGCAGCGGGATCGCGTCGTACCAGTCGCCGCCCACCCGGGCCGTCTCGGCCGCCGGCAGGTAGCGGGAGGCGAGCCGGACACCGGTCGGCTGCGGCAGCGAGTCCGGCAGCATCGTGCGCTGCAGCTCGTCGGCGATGTACGCCTCACGCCCGTACAGCACGGCCTTGTCGATGCCTAGCGCGGTGTGCGTGGCCAGCTGGGCCGCCACGAGCAGGTCGTTCGGTTCAAAACCGGGCCGCTCGGGCCGGCGCAGGAACACGGCGGCGCCGATCACCCGGCGCCGCCCCCGCAGCGGGGCCAGGATCGCCCGGTGCCCGCGCGGCAGGCCGTGCTCGGGGCCGAGCAGCTCGGGCAGCGCGGCGCGGGCCGCGGCGGAGTCGCCGAAGACCGGCCGGACGCCGCGCAGCACCTCGGCCAGGGCCCCGCCGGAACGCACCTCGCAGAGTTCGGCCGCGGGGGTCGGGTCCGGGTCGGGGACGAGCATCATCTCCTCGCCCTCCACATCCGTTAAGCGCAGCCTGTCCGTGCGGCGCAGCCGTAGCACGAACGGCGCGACCGGCCGTTCGTCGCCGACCGGGAGCGGATCGCGGAGGTAGACCAGGATCGCGTCGGAGAAGGTCGGCACGGTCGCCCGGCAGAGGCCGAGCACGATCTCGTCGAGGTCTATGCCGCGCGCGATCCGCCGGGTCGCCGCGCCCACGAACCGCAGCCGGTCGCCCTCGCGGCGCGCGGCGGCGAGATCGGGCGTGCCGGGTGGACTGGCTGTGCCGGGCGCGGTGGCGCTCACGGGCACGGCCGCCGCGGGCGTGCCGGCGCCCCCGGCGGGGGGCGTCGGGTGGGTCGCGGCGGTCCCGGTGGCGGCGTGCTCGTCGCCGGGGGCCGCGGGCGCGGGCGCGCCCGGCTGGCCGCCCGGCTGGCCGCCCGCCTGTCCGGGCACGGGGGCACCTCTGCCGGTGTGGCGCGCGCCGGGCGCGCCGCCGTCGGCGCCGGACCGGGGGCCCGGCGCGCCGGGCTGGGCCGGCACCGGGGTCTCGGCCGCCTGCTGCCGGGGGCGGGTGCGCTCATGCGGCCGGGCAGCCAGCGGCTGCCGGCCTTCGTGGGAGGTGGGATGCTCCGTCACGCGTGGGATTCCGTCCGTCCGGGCCGGTGGTGCGATGCACTCGCTCTTCTCGCCGATGCCGCGCCTTCACGGGGGATAAACCCCTGGCGCGCGGTGGATCTGAATGCCCCGCGAGCAGCGGCTACGACAGGGGTCGGCACACCCGGGCAGACGTCCGGCACTGCTCTCCCCCTCAGAATGACTTACGGTCAGGTCCTGCGCTGTGCTGCGTGGTTGACGCCTCGTTCGGTGGATCACCGCCTTGCGGAGGACGATCCTACGTTTGCACCCCGGGGGCGCATCAAGGGTCTCACGGAGCCGTGTGCGCCGGGGTGCGATCCCAGTCCGCCGGCAGCTCGGGCACCGTCCACCCGGGATCGGGCCGCCAGTCCTCCCAGCCGTCCCGGAACGGCGGGCCCCAGGCCCGGATCGTCTCGACGGCGGCGTCGCCCGCCGCCCGGACCCGCGCGGCCTGCGCGGCGTCCATCAGGCCGGCCCGCTGGGCCTGCGCGAACTCGTCCTCGTCCCGCCACAGCCAGCTGCGGTCGGGGTAGACGGAGATGTCGAGGAAGTGGTCCTCGGAGTCGACGCCGCCGGACCACCGGGTGCGCGGCTCCTCCAGGTTGACGTACCAGCTGCTGAACTGCCAGCCGCGCTCCCAGAACAGCCAGACCGACCACGGGTCCGCGGGCCGGGCGAGCTTCAGCACGCCCGCCCCGGACCAGCGGGCGCGGACCGTGGTGCGCGGGGCGGTGTAGCGGGTGGCGAGCGGCTCCTGGTGAACGGGGGTGCCGTCGGCGAGCACCGGTTTGACGCACTCGGTGCCCGGCGCCATCCAGACCGCGAGCAGCTCGGGGGTGTCGCGGACGACCGTCACCGGCCGGCAGATGTGCACGTCGCCGGAGCCGTTGCCGCGGTAGCGCCAGAGGATGTGCTCCCCCGGCGCCCAGTACTGAGAACCGACCGATCCTGTCATGCGCAGATCCTAGGGGGGCGCCCCCGCGGCCGCTGCGGCGCAGGTCACGGATGAGTCATACGCAGCACGTCCAGCGCCTCGTCCAGTTGCCCGACCGTCAGGTCGCCCCGCTCGACGTACCCGCCCTCCAGGACGACCTGGCGGATCGTCTTGCGTTCGGCGAGGGACCGCTTGGCGACCTTCGCGGCCTCCTCGTAGCCGATGTACCTGTTCAGCGGGGTGACGACGGACGGCGACGACTCGGCGTACTCGCGGGCCCGTTCGACGTTCGCGGTGATGCCGTCGACCGTACGGTCGGCCAGCAGCCGCGCGGCGTTGGCCAGGAGCCGTACGGATTCCAGCAGGTTCTTGGCCATCACCGGGAGCATCACGTTGAGCTCGAAGTTCCCGGCGGCGCCCGCGACGGCGACCGTGGTGTCGTTTCCGGTCACCTGCGCGGCGACCATCAGAACGGCCTCCGGAATGACCGGATTCACCTTGCCGGGCATGATCGAGGAGCCGGGCTGGAGGTCGGGGAGGTTGATCTCGGCGAGGCCGGTGCGCGGTCCGCTGGCCATCCAGCGCAGATCGTTGGCGATCTTCGTGAGGCCGACGGCGACGGTCCTGAGCTGGCCGGACGTCTCCACCAGGCCGTCCCGGGCGCCCTGTGCCTCGAAGTGGTCGCGGGCCTCGGTGAGCGGCAGGCCGGTGGCCGCGACGAGTTCGGCGATGACGGCGGCGGAGAAGCCCGGTGGCGTGTTGATGCCGGTGCCCACCGCCGTACCGCCGAGCGGGAGTTCGGCGAGCCGGGGGAGGGAGGCGTGCAGCCGCTCGATCCCGTACCGGACCTGGGCCGCGTAGCCGCCGAACTCCTGGCCGAGGGTGACCGGGGTGGCGTCCATGAGGTGCGTACGACCGGACTTCACGACCTCCGCGAATTCGGCTGATTTCCGCTCCAGGGAGGCGGCCAGGTGTTCGAGTGCCGGGACGAGGTCCTGGGTCACGGCGGCCGTGGCGGCGATGTGGATGGAGGACGGGAAGACGTCGTTGGAGGACTGCGAGGCGTTGACGTGGTCGTTGGGGTGGACCTCGCGGCCCTCGGGGAGCCGCTCGCCGGCGAGCGTGGCGATGACCTCGTTGGTGTTCATGTTGGAGGAGGTGCCCGAGCCGGTCTGGAAGACGTCGACCGGGAAGTGCGCGTCCCAGCGGCCGTCGGCGACCTCGGCGGCGGCGGTCACGATGGCGTCGGCGAGGTCCTGGTCGATCACCCCGAGGGAGGCGTTGACCTTGGCGGCGGCCGCCTTGATCCGGGCCAGGGCCGCGATGTGGGCGCTCTCCAGACGCTGCCCCGAGACGGGGAAGTTCTCGACGGCCCGCTGGGTCTGGGCCCGCCACTTGGCGTGCGCGGGCACCCGCACCTCGCCCATCGAGTCGCGCTCGATCCGGTACTCGCTCTTCTCGTCAGTCATGTCAACCTCCATGCAAAGGTGAGCACTTGTCTTGTTCTGGCTATTCCCATTGCGCTTACCGGCCAGTAAAAACCGTGGGTAACCCCACTTCCAGGAGGCGCAATGAGGCGCACCAGGTACAGACTCCGTTGGGCGATCGCGGCCACCGCCGCGGCCGCCGCGGCCTTCGGATCCATGACGGCCGTCGCCCCCGCCGGCGCGGCCGAGGCGACCACCCGTACCGTCACCGCCGTACCGCTCCCGGCCGAGCTCGAGGCGATCCGGGCCGCCGAGGCCACCGCGATCTACGGCAGCCCCGAGGAGCGCCCGCTCGCGCAGCGCAGGACCGGACTGATCTCGCTCGGCGACAGCGAGATTTCCGGCGAGGGCGTCGGCACGTACGAGCCGCCCACCAACGGGCCGACCAACTGGTGCCACCGGTCGCCCGAGGCCGCCATCCACCGCACCGGGATCCCCGCGGACCTCACCTTCAACGTCTCCTGTTCCGGTGGCTACACCGGCAACATCAGGATCGGCGGCTCGAAGCAGTACGCCGACGAACTCGTCCAGAGCGACAGCCTGGCGATCAAGGCCCGCAACACCCGGATCAAGATGGTGGTGCTCGTCGCCGGCGCCAACGACGACCTCCAGTTCGGCCCGGTGATGACGGACTGCGTCACCCGGTACCTGACCCTCCAGGGCCCGTGCGAGCCGAAGTACGCCGGCGGCTGGCAGGCCCGCGTCGACGCCCTCGTCCCCAAGGTCGAGCAGACCGTCCGCGACCTGAAGACCGTGATGCGCGACGCCGGGTACGCCGACGGCGACTACAAGCTCGTCGTCATGGGCTACCCGAGCCCGATCGGCCCCGACTTCAAGGACAACCCGAACTTCCCCGGCAAGCTCGCCTGCGGCGGTCTCGGCTACGACTCCGACACCGTGTGGGGCCGTAACACCGCCGTCCCCGCCTTCGAGCGCGGCATGCGGAAGGCCGCCGCGAACACCGGGGCGACCTACCTCGACAACTCGCGGCTCTTCCACGGCCACGAGGTCTGCACGGAGGACACCTGGGCCAGGGGCCTGTACATCGACCTCTCCAAGCCCGGCACCCCGGACGAGAACTCGGTCCGGCAGTCCTTCCACCCGAACGCGAGCGGCCACCGCGCCTTCGCGTCCTGCCTCACCCAGGTCTACGACTCCGGCCTGCGCGAGGCCAGTTGCGCGGACGTCAACTCCACCGGGAAGCCGACCCTCTTCCCGTACGCCTGGGACGACGTCTACAAGCCGCTGAGGAACCAGGCCACCGGCGACTGCGTGGACGTGAACGCCGCCACCAGCGCCAACGGCACCGCCGTCCTCGGCTGGGACTGCCACGGCGGCCGCAACCAGGGCTGGTGGTACGACTCCGCCCGGCAGACCGTCCACACGGAGCTGACCCAGGACCGCTGCCTGGACGTGCCGGGCGCCCGCTACCGGACGGGCGAGCCGCTGATCGTCTGGAACTGCTCGGGCGCCGCGAACCAGAAGTTCGTCCGCGACGGCGCCACGATCCGGCCGACGGCCGCGACCGGGCTCTGTCTGACGCAGGCGGCGGCGAAGCAGCCGCTGCGGCTGCAGAACTGCGACGGCTCGGCGAACCAGCGGTTCGCCTGACCGAGACGCCGTGGCCCCCGTCCGGTGCGGGACGGGGGCCACGGTCATGCCATGCGTGCGATGCCTACAGGCCCTTGAGCGTGCCGCGGGCCAGTTCGTAGGCCGGGAGCATCTCGCGGTGCTCCTGGGAGTCGAGTCCGCCGAGATGGACGATCACCGTCCCCTTCGGGGCGGCGACGGCGAAGGCGCTCTCCTCCTTCGACTCCTCCATCAGCTTGTTGTAGACGGTGTACGTCACCTCGACGACCGGCAGCGCACCGGCCTTCGTCTCCTTGTAGGAGACCTTGGAGGTGTTCTGCTCCGCCTTCACGAACCCTTCGAGGGCGGTACGGGCGGGGCCCGTACCGGCCGTCCACACCCGCAGATAGCCGATGTTGCCGGCCGGCTTCGCGTCGATCTCGCAGACCATCGTCGCCGGCCCCTGCTTGCCGAGGGCGGCGAACACCTCGTCGTCGGTGGCCTTCACGGCCGCCGGCCTCCAGTCCGCCGCCAGACCGAAGGAGACCGGCAGCTCGCAGGCGCTGCCGGCCGCCCCGACGGACCCGGCGGCCTTGGCCGCCTCGGCGGCGGGGGACTTCGCGGGCTGCACGACGTGGTCGGGCTCCGGCGTGGTGCCCGCGCAGCCGGTGAGCGCCCCGGCGGCCACGAGGGCCGGGACCAGGACCCGTATCGGATGTCTCATGGCCGCGAGACTATCCCGCTGGTCAGGAGAGCTTGCCGCCGTAGTCCGGCAGCTTGAAGGCGCGCTCGGCGTGGCCGCCGACGATGTCGGTGGTGTTGTTGCCGATGTTGGCGATGATCGTGTAGCCCTTGGCCTCGATCTCCGCGCGCTTCTCCGTCTTGTACGCGCTGACCTCCGCGAACAGGTCGGGCAGAGAGCGCACGTAGAGACCGTCGACCGGGTAGCCGGCCTGCCTCAGGTTCCAGTGCGTGAGCGAGTAGATGATGCCGGGCCGCGCGGTGACGAAGAAGACGGCAACACCGTTGTCGTGTGCTTCGTCGACCAGGTCGCGGACGTCGGCGATGGCCGGGGTCGGCTGCTCCCAGAACGGGTGGAAGTCCGTCTCCAGGGAGGAGTTGTCGATGTCGAGGACGATCGCCTGCTTCTCGCGGCCGGCGTCCTTCGAGCGCTTCTCGATGTACGGGCGGGCCTCGGCGACGACGGCCGCCACGTCACGCCGCCAGGTCGTGTAGTCGACGTCGTCGAAGGCGGCGGCCGACGTCGAGTGGGTGTCCGGGTCGGCCGCGGAGGCGGCGGGCGCGGGCACGACGACGAGCAGGGTGGTCAGGGCGAAGGTGGCCGTGGTTCCGGCGGCGGCGCGCCTGAGGAGAGGTGCGGAGGGCATGGGGGGCTCCCGAGTGGTCGACCGGCTCAGTGGTTGACATGCTCGCGGCCGATACTGACGGGTAGGCGACGGGAAAGCTACTGGTTGGTAGCGAGAAATCGAGCGGAGATCGACAACACCCCCCGGTCCTGAAGGACCGAGAGGCGTCGGGGAGTTCGGGTACGGGCCGGTCAGCCGAGGCCGGGGCCCCGCACCGGGATGGTGGTGAAGGTCGGCTGAGCGGGTTCCTGCGAAGTGAAGAAGTCGTTGCCCTTGTCGTCCACGACGATGAACGCCGGGAAGTCCTCGACCTCGATCTTCCAGACGGCCTCCATGCCGAGCTCCTCGTACTCGACGACCTCGACCTTCTTGATGCAGTCCTGCGCGAGGCGCGCCGCCGGGCCGCCGATCGAGCCGAGGTAGAAGCCGCCGTGGCTGCCGCACGCGTTCGTCACCTGCTGCGAGCGGTTGCCCTTGGCCAGCATGACCTTGGAGCCGCCCGCGGCCTGGAACTGCTCGACGTACGAGTCCATCCGGCCGGCCGTCGTCGGGCCGAAGGAACCGGAGGCGTACCCCTCGGGGGTCTTCGCCGGGCCCGCGTAATAGACCGGGTGGTCCTTCAGGTACTGCGGCATCTCCTCGCCCGCGTCGAGCCGCTCCTTGATCTTGGCGTGCGCGATGTCGCGCGCCACGACCAGCGGGCCGGTCAGCGAGAGCCGGGTCTTGACCGGGTACTTGGTCAGCTCGGCGAGGATCTCGTCCATCGGCTGGTTGAGGTCGATCTTCACGACGTCACTCTCGGCGGAGAGGTGCTCGTCCGTCGTCTCCGGCAGGAAGCGCGCCGGGTCGGTCTCCAGCTGCTCCAGGAAGACGCCCTCGGCGGTGATCTTCGCGACGGCCTGCCGGTCGGCCGAGCAGGAGACGGCGATCGCGACGGGCAGCGAGGCGCCGTGGCGGGGCAGTCGGACGACGCGGACGTCGTGGCAGAAGTACTTGCCGCCGAACTGCGCGCCGATGCCGATCTTCTGCGTCAGCTCGAAGACCTTCTCCTCCAGCTCCGTGTCGCGGAAGCCGTGGCCGGTCTCGGCCGAGCCCTCGGTGGGCAGCTCGTCCAGGTAGTGCGCGGAGGCGTACTTCGCGGTCTTCAGCGCGAACTCGGCGGACGTGCCGCCGACGACGATCGCCAGGTGGTACGGCGGGCAGGCGGCCGTGCCGAGCGAACGGATCTTCTCCTCCAGGAACTTCATCATGCTCGCCTCGTTGAGCACGGCCTTCGTCTCCTGGTAGAGGAAGGACTTGTTGGCGGAGCCGCCACCCTTTGCCATGAAGAGGAACTTGTACGCGCCGCCGTCCGTCGCGTACAGCTCGATCTGCGCGGGCAGGTTCGAGCCGGTGTTCTTCTCCTCCCACATGGTGACCGGGGCCATCTGCGAGTACCGCAGGTTGAGCTTGGTGTACGCGTCGTAGATGCCCTTGGACAGGGCCTCCTCGTCGCGGCCGGGCGTCAGCACGTTCTGGCCGCGCTTGCCCATGACGATCGCGGTGCCGGTGTCCTGGCACATGGGCAGGACACCGGCGGCGGCGATGTTCGCGTTCTTGAGGAGGTCGAGCGCGACGAACTTGTCGTTGCCCGACGCCTCCGGGTCGTCGATGATCCGGCGCAGCTGGGCCAGGTGGGCCGGGCGCAGGTAGTGCTGGATGTCCTTGATCGCCTCGGCGGCGAGGGTGCGCAGCGCCTCCGGCTCGACCTTGAGGAACGTACGGCCGTCGGCCTCGAAGGTGGAGACACCTTCGGCGGTCACCAGGCGGTAGGGCGTGGTGTCCTCTCCCAGGGGGAGCAGATCGGAGTACGAAAACTCTGGCATGACGGCAGCCATTCCTCACTCGGCAGACGGCGGCGCCACCTCCATTGGCGGCGCCTCCTCCAGCGTAGAGCGCGGCCGCGGCCCCGATCCTGTGAGGTAAGGCTCACTCGGGGCCGGGACCCCGCCGAAGTGGAGTGTGGTCAGGCCAGCGGGGCGCGGTGGAGGGCGATCAGGAGTCGCCAGGTACGGCCCGCGATCTGTTCGGGGGTGGCCTCGATCAGGCCGTGCAGCCAGTCCGCGAGCAGCCCCGCGAAGGCCGCCGCCACCGCCGAGGCCACGAGGGCGGGCTCGGGCGCCCCGGCCAGCTCGCGCTCGCGCGCGCTGTACGCGCGCAGCTCCCGGTTCAGCAGCTCGCCGAGCGGCCCGCCGCCGCCGGGGCGCAGCAGGCTCCGGTAGAGCGGCGCGTGCGGGGCGACCTCGGCGAAGAAGGCGGGCAGGGCGGGCGGCGGGGTGGCCGGGTCGGGTGTGCCGCGCCAGGCGTGCAGGGCCTCGACCGCGTCCCGTACGACATCGGCACAGGCGTCCACGGCGAGGGCCTGGAGGTCGGCGTAGTGCAGGTAGAAGGTGGCCCGGCCGACCCCGGCCCGGCGGACGAGCGCGGCGACGCCGACCTCGTCGAGGGGGCGCTCGGTGCACTCCTCCAGGAGCGCGGCGCGCAGCTTGGCGCGGGTGCGGGCGGCGCGGGGGTCGGTGGTGCGTGGGTCCGGGGTGCGTGGGTCCGGGGTGCGCGGGTCCGGGGTGCGTGGGTCCGGGGTCGTGCTGGTCACCCCGCCCACAGTACGGCGGCCAGGGCGAGGGCCCCGGGAAGGGCCTGGGCGAGCAGGATCCGGCGGTTCGCGGTGAGTCCGCCGTACACCCCGGCGATCACCACGCAGGAGAGGAAGAAGACCTGGACCCGGTACCCGGTGGGGTCGGCGGCGATCAGGCCCCAGACCAGACCGGCGGCCAGGAAGCCGTTGTACAGCCCCTGGTTGGCGGCGAGCGGGGCGGTCGCGCGCGCCATGTCGGCGTCGAAACCGGAGAGTTCGCGCCCGGGGCGGCGCTCCCAGAGGAACATCTCCAGGACCAGGATGTAGACGTGCAGGGCGGCGACAAGGCCGACGGCGACGTTCGCAAGAGTAGTGGACACCTGTCCAGAGTACATGGACAGGTGTCCAGGAGCTTCTGGGGTTGGCTCGTCTCGGTCGTGCCCCCTAGTCGCGATCTATCGCGTTTCGCTACGCTGGCGTCGTGGACCTCGAAAAGCAGCCTCAGAAGCCGGTCGCCCCCGCCGAGCCCGCCCCGGCGCCGGCCGCTCCCGCCCCGGCTCCGGCGGCTCCCGCCGCCCCGGGGGACTCCCTGCGCGCCTCGGACGCCGACCGGGACCGGATCGCGGACATCCTCAGGGACGCGATGGCCGAGGGGCGGATCGACGCCGAGGAGCACTCCGAGCGGATCGACGCGGTGTACCGCGCCAAGACGGTGGGTGAGCTGGAGCCGATCGTCCGCGACCTGCCCGCCGGGAACCACCCCCGGACCGCGGCCGAGCCGGCGTACGCGTACGGCCCCGACGACGCCTCCGGCCCCGCCGAGAACATGGTCGCCGTCTTCTCCAGCACCACCCGTAAGGGCCGCTGGCGGGTGGGCCGCAGGACCAACGCCTTCGCGCTCTTCGGCAACATCGAGATCGACCTGACCGAGGCGCTCTTCGCCCAGCGGCTGACCACCATCAACGCCACGTCGATCTTCGGCAACGTGGAGGTCCGCGTCCCGGAGAACATCAGCCTGCGCGGCAACGGCACCGGCATCTTCGGCAACTTCGAGGTCGTCACGCTGGAGGCCGCCGACCCGCAGGCCCCGGTGGTCGTGATCAACGGCTACTCGGTCTTCGGCAACGTCGAGGCCAGGCCCAAGCGCGGAAAGTGGATCACCGACCTGCACAACCAGGTCCAGGACAAGCTGCGCAAGCATCTCGGCCACTGAGTCGCTGAACCGGTTCACCCGCTCCGACCTGGGGTGATGGAGTGACCGGATTCCGCCCCTCGGGTTCCGCACTCCGGAACTCGACGGCACGCAGTGCATAGGCGCGCGCACAGCGGGTAGGGCTGCTGCATCGTCTCTCGCTCGCGAAGCCGTCGTCAGGAGTAGACCGTGCTGCAACTGCCGCATCAGCCCCTCCAGGTCGCCGCCGTGCCGCCCCAGCGCGCCCCCGCGCGCGAGGACGAGGCCGGTCCCTGGCACACGGAGGCGGTGTGCCGTCGGGACGAAGCCGGACTGTTCTTCGCCCCCTCCAAGGAGCCGACCGCCTCGCGGCTCTCCCGCGAGGAGGCCGCCAAGCGGGTCTGCGCCCGCTGCCCCGTGATGGTCGAGTGCCGGGAGCACGCGCTGCTCCAGCCCGAGCCGTACGGCGTGTGGGGCGGGCTCACCGCCGCCGAGCGCCGTGTCGTGCTCGCCCGGCGCCGGCGGCGCGAGGTGGAGCTCCAGAAGGCCGCCGCGGCGGACCGGATCGCCGCGGCGGGCTGACCGGGGGAGAGGCTCGCCACGTCGGCCGTACGGCACGGGAAAGGGGCGCCCCCACCGCACATGGGGGGCGCCCCTTCCCGTACAACGGCTGTGACGTTACTTCGCCCGGTCGAAGTCGATCTTGCTGTACGCGCGCAGCTTCGACAGCCGGTGCTCGGAGTCGATCTGCCGGATCGTGCCGGACTTCGAGCGCATCACCAGCGACGAGGTGGTGGCGGTCTCCGAGCGGTAGCGGACGCCGCGCAGCAGCTCGCCGTCCGTGATGCCGGTGGCGACGAAGAACACGTTCTCGCCGCTGACCAGGTCGTTCGTGGAGAGCACCCGGTCCAGGTCGTGGCCCGCGTCGATCGCCTTCTGGCGCTCGGCGGCGTCCTTCGGCCACAGCTTGCCCTGGATCACACCGCCGAGGCACTTGATGGCGCAGGCCGAGATGATGCCCTCGGGCGTGCCGCCGATGCCGAGGAGCAGGTCCACGCCGGTGCCCTCGCGCACCGCCATGACCGAGCCCGCGACGTCGCCGTCCGAGATGAACTTGATCCGGGCGCCGGTCTCGCGGATCTCCTTGACGATGCCCTCGTGGCGGGGGCGGTCCAGGATGATGACGGTGACGTCCTCGGCGGCCATGTTCTTGGCCTTGGCGACCCGGCGGATGTTGACCGAGACGGGGGCGTTGATGTCGACGAAGTCGGCGGCCTCGGGGCCGGTGACCAGCTTGTCCATGTAGAAGACCGCGGACGGGTCGAACATGGTGCCGCGGTCGGCGGCGGCCAGGACGGCGATCGCGTTGGGCATGCCCTTGGCGTTGAGCGTGGTGCCGTCGATCGGGTCGACGGCGATGTCGACCTCGGCGCCGGTCCCGTCACCGACCCGCTCGCCGTTGAACAGCATGGGCGCTTCGTCCTTCTCGCCCTCGCCGATGACGACGACGCCGTTCATCGAGACGGTCGAGATGAGAGTCCGCATCGCGTTGACCGCGGCGCCGTCCGCGCCGATCTTGTCGCCGCGCCCGACCCAGCGGCCGGCGGCCATGGCGGCGGCCTCGGTCACCCGGACCAGCTCCAGGGCGAGGTTGCGGTCGGGGGCCTCGGGAGAGACCTCGAGCTCGGACGGCAGGGAATGCTCGGTCATCGGAGCGCACCTTTCTGTACGGCGACGGCCGGAATAAAGAGGGTGCTGCGACTCTATCGGTACGTCGACAAATTGAGCAGAGGGGCCCACGTATGAGCACAACACCATGATGCGACGATGGGGGCGTGGCAGGTATGCGAGGCAGGCAGACGGTACGCGGGATGTTTCAGTCGCTTGCGGTGATCTTGGTCGCCGCGGGTGTGATGTATCTCTTCATCCCGCACGACGAGAACGCCGATCCGGTCAAGGCGAAGGACTACCGGGTCGAGCTGGTGACGGCCCAGCGGGCGGCGCCGTATCCGGTGCTGGCCCCCGAGGGGCTCGGGGAGGGCTGGAAGGCGACGGTCGTCTCGTACAAGCGGGAACAGAACGACGCCTGGCAGCTGGGCTTCCTCGACCCCGACACCCAGTACGTGGCGATCCACCAGTCGACGGCGGAGCCGGAGACGTTCGTCCCCAAGGTCACGCAGCAGGCCAAGGACTCCGGGAAGACCCAGAAGGTGGCCGGCCAGGTCTGGCAGCGCTGGGAGGGGCCGAAGTACGACGCCCTGGTGCGCACGGACGGCGGCGCCACGACGGTCGTGACCGGGACGGCCTCCTTCGAGCGGCTGGCGGAGATGGCGGGCGCGCTGCAGTCGAAGAAGGCGTAGCCGTACGTACGCGAAAGCCCCCGGACTCCAGGAGTCCGGGGGCTTTCGCGTGGTGCGACGCGGATCAGATGGTGGTGACGACCTCGTCGTAGGACAGACGCGGGGAGCGCGGGAACCAGGCGTCCTCGCCCGGCTTGCCGATGTTGACGACCATCAGCGGGGTGTGGTCGTCGTCCAGGAACTCCTTCTGGAGGCCGGCGAAGTCCAGACCGGTCATCGGGCCGGCGGCCAGGCCGGCGGCGCGGACGCCGACGATGAAGTACGCGGCCTGGAGGGCGGCGTTCAGGAGTGCGGCGCTCTCGCGGGCCGGGCGCTCGGAGAAGAACATGTCCTTGGCCTGCGGGAAGTGCGGCAGCAGGGTCGGGAGCTCCTCGTGGAACTCGTTGTCCGCGGAGAGGATCGCGACCAGCGGGGCGGTGGCGGTCTTCGGCTGGTTGCCCTCGGCCATGTGCTTCACCAGGCGCTCACGCGCCTCGGGGGAGCGGACCAGGGTGATGCGCAGCGGGGTCTGGTTGAAGGCGGTCGGCCCGTACTTGACGAGGTCGTAGATCGCCTGGACCTGCTCGTCGGTCACCGGCTCGTCGGTGAACGTGTTGGCGGTGCGGGCCTCGCGGAAGAGGAGGTCCTGGGCGGTGGTGTCAAGGGCGAGGGGCATGCTGCGTACCTTCCGGACTGCAGGGGTTTCAAGCGATGCCCTCACCGTACGATGGTGATTGGTGAACTTTCAACAATCTGAACCGGATAGTGATCCGGTTCACATCTCGATGGTACGGGACCCGCTACTCGGCGTCCGCCTCGGCCCGGTCGTCGTCCTCCGGAGTTGCGAGGGAGGCGTCGAGACGGGCCCGCGCGCCCTCCAGCCAACGCCGGCACACCTTCGCCAATTCCTCGCCTCGCTCCCAGAGCGCGAGGGACTCCTCCAGGGTCGTTCCGCCCGTCTCAAGACGGCGAACGACCTCGATCAGCTCGTCGCGTGCCTGCTCGTACCCGAGCGCCTCTTCCGTGGTGGCTGCCATGGGAACCACCCTATGCGTCGGGTCCGACAACGCGCCGCACCGTGAACTCGCCCGCCGCGACCCGCGCCCGCAGCTCCTCGTCCACCGCGACCTCCGCCGGGTCCCGGACCACCGCGCCGTCCGCCCGCTGGAGCACCGCGTAACCGCGCTCCATCGTCGCGGCCGGCGACAGCGCCCGGACCCGGGCGCGGGTGTGCGACAGCTCCGAGTCGGCCCGGTCGAGCAGATGCCCGAGGGTCCGCCGGCTGCGGTGGAGCAGCGCGTCGAGCTCGTCCTCACGCTGCTCGACCATCCGCTGCGGATGCTCCATGACCGGCCGCGCGAGCGCGTGCGCGAGCCCGCGCTCCTCGCGGTCCAGCAGCCCCCGTACGGTCCGCAGGGCCCGGTCGCGCAGCGCCTGCACCCGGTCGAGCTCCTCGCCGACGTCCGGTACGACCTTCTTCGCGGCGTCGGTCGGCGTGGAGGCGCGCAGGTCGGCGACCAGGTCGAGCAGCGGCGCGTCCGGTTCGTGGCCGATCGCGGAGACCACCGGCGTACGGCAGTCGGCGACGGCCCGGATCAGCTGCTCGTCCGAGAACGGCAGCAGGTCCTCGACGCTGCCGCCGCCGCGGGCCACGATGATCACGTCCACGTCGCCGTGCGCGTCCAGCTCCTTCACGGCCTGGACGACCTGCGGCACGGCCTTCACGCCCTGCACGGCCACGTTCCGCACCTCGAAGCGGACGGCGGGCCAGCGGCGCCGCGCGTTCTCCAGGACGTCCCGCTCGGCGGCGGAGGCACGGCCGACGACGAGGCCGACGAGCTGGGGGAGGAACGGCAGCGGCTTCTTGCGGTCGAGCGCGAAGAGCCCCTCGGCGCCGAGGCTCCGCTTGAGCTGCTCCAGGCGGGCGAGCAGCTCCCCGATGCCGACCGGCTTGATCTCGACGGCCCGCAGCGACAGCTGCCCGCGCGGCGCGTACCACTCGGGCTTGGCGTGCACGACGACCCGGGCGCCCTCGGAGACGATGTCGGCGACGGCGTCGAAGACCTGGCGGTAGCAGGTGACGCCGATGGAGATGTCGTACGAGGGATCGCGCAGCGTCAGGAACACGACCCCGGCGCCGGGCCGCCGCGACAGCTGCGTGATCTGCCCCTCGACCCAGATGGCACCGAGCCGGTCGATCCAGCCCCCGATCAGCCGGGAGACCTCCCCGACGGGCAGCGGCGCTTCGGCGGACGTAGTGAGAGCCATGCGGCGAGCGTAGCGGCGGGCACGGACACCGCGGTCATTCCGAGCGCGCCGCTCCCTGCAGCGCGAGCACCACCAGGCCCACGCCCAGCCAGATCACGCCCACCACCTGCGCCGACACCGACGCCTCCACGATCACCGCGATCAGGATGGCCGCGCCCACCACCGGCATCACGACGTGCTTCAGCCAGTGCGGCGGCCCTTCCATCCGGCGTACCGCGAACCAGCCGACCACGCTCGCGTGCAGCAGCGTGAACGCCGTCAGTGCCCCGACGTCGACCACCGACACCAGGTGGTCGAGGCCGTCGTCGCGCTGGGCCGCCCAGACCGCCGCCACCATCGTCACCGCCGCCGCGAGCAGCAGCGCCACGCGCGGCACCCCCGAGTCCGTACGGGCGAGGGGCCGCGGCAGCCGCCGTTCCCGGCCCATCGCGAAGAGCAGCCGGCTCGCCGCAGCCTGCCCCGCGAGCGCGGCGAACGCCGCCCCGATCGCCTTCGACACCGCCACCAGGTCGTGCAGCCAGGTCCCCACCGACGCGTCCACCGCGTCGTAGAACGCGGACCCCTGCTTCCCCGGATCCGCCGCCAGCTCGGCCGACGACAGCGGTTCGAGCAGCGCCACCAGATACGTCTGGGCCACGAACAGCACACCGGCGAGCGCCAGGCACAACAGCACCGCCCGTGCCACCTTCTCCGAGCCCCCGGTGACCTCCTCCGCGAACGAGGCGATCGCGTCGAAGCCGAGATACGAGAGCACGGCCACCGACACCGCGCCGATCACGGCCGCGAGCGAGAACGTCGTGTCCCCGGCCAGCGGCGACCACCAGTCGCGCCGCGCCCCGTCCCGGACGAGGACGACGATCGCCGACACGACGAAGATCAGCAGCACCACGATCTCCATCGCGAGCACCGCGAAGCCGACGCGTGCCGCCGCCCGCACGCCCCACAGGTTGAGCAGCGTCGTGACGACCACCGCGATCATCGTCCACACCCACCGGTCCACCTCGGGGACCAGCGCCTCCATGGCGATGCCGGCGAAGAGGTACGCCACGGCCGGGATGAGGAGGTAGTCGAGCATCGCCATCCACCCGGCGACGAACCCCGGCCCCTCGCCCAGGCCCTTGCGGGCGTACGTGAAGACGGAGCCGGCGAGCGGGGCGACCCGCACCATCTGCGCGTAGCTGAAGGCCGTGAACGCCATCGCGACGGTGGCCACCACGTACACCAGTGCCACCGCGCCGTGCGACTTCGCGTCGAGCGTGCCGTAGACGCCGACGGGGGCCATGGGCGCGATGAAGAGCAGCCCGTAGACGACAAGGTCGCGGAACCCGAGGGTCCGCCGCAGTCCGGTGTGCGATGCCACCTGTGCTTCCTCGGCCATGCGGTCAGTCTCGGCCACGGTGTCGATCACGGCCCGTACCGACGCGGCCGAAGCGGGAGGGGTGGTACGGACCCCGACGTACCGACACCCCCCGCACCCGGCCGTAGCCGACCGGGGTATCACGCGGCCTTACGATGGGACGCATGACTGCGACGCCCGCGACCAACCGCCCGAAGCGTGTCCTCCTCGCCGCTCCCCGCGGCTACTGCGCGGGCGTGGACCGTGCCGTGATCGCCGTGGAGAAGGCCCTGGAGCAGTACGGTGCGCCGATCTACGTACGCCACGAGATCGTGCACAACAAGTACGTCGTCCAGACCCTGGAGCGGAAGGGCGCCATCTTCGTCGACCAGGCGACCGAGGTGCCGGCGGGCAACATCGTGATGTTCTCCGCGCACGGCGTCGCCCCGGCCGTGCACGAGGAGGCCCGGCAGGGCCGCCTCAAGACCATCGACGCGACCTGCCCGCTGGTCACCAAGGTGCACAAGGAGGCGGTCCGGTTCGCCAACGAGGACTTCGACATCCTCCTGATCGGTCACGAGGGCCACGAGGAGGTCATCGGCACCTCCGGCGAGGCCCCCGACCACATCCAGCTGGTCGACGGCCCCGAGGACGTCGCCAAGGTCGAGGTCCGCGACCCGTCCCGGGTCGTCTGGCTCTCCCAGACCACGCTCTCGGTGGACGAGACGATGGAGACGGTCGACGCGCTGAAGGAGAAGTTCCCGAACCTGATCTCGCCGCCGTCCGACGACATCTGCTACGCCACGCAGAACCGGCAGCTGGCCATCAAGGAGCTCGCCGGCCAGGCCGAGCTGGTGATCGTCGTCGGTTCGAAGAACTCCTCGAACTCGATCCGTATGGTCGAGGTCGCCAAGCAGGCGGGCGTCCCGGCCGCCTACCTGGTCGACTTCGCGAGCGAGATCGACGAGGCCTGGCTGGAGGGCGTCACCTCGGTCGGCCTGTCCTCGGGCGCGTCCGTCCCGGACGTCCTGGTGCAGGAGGTCCTGGAGTGGCTCTCCGAGCGGGGCTACGCGGACGTGGAGATCGTCAAGACGGCCGACGAGTCGCTGACCTTCTCGCTCCCGAAGGAGCTCCGGAACAGGGATCTGCGGGCCGAGGCCGCCGAACTGATCAAGGAGTAGTACTTCGCTGATCAAGGAGTAGTACTCGCTTGATCAAGGAGTAGTACTCCGGGGAGTCACTCCGCGGCCGAGCCTCTACCGTGGGTTCCATGAACGTCTTCGGAGTGGACATCGGCGGTTCGGGCATCAAGGGCGCTCCCGTGGACCTGGAGCGCGGTGAGCTCGCCGAGCCCCGCCACAAGGTACTGACCCCGCAGCCCGCCACACCCGACGGTGTGGCGGGCTGTGTCGTGGAGGTCGTGGAGAACTTCGGCTGGTCGGGCCCGATCGGGGTGACCTTCCCGGGCGTGGTCACCGGCTCCACGATCCGTACCGCCGCGAACGTCGACAAGAGCTGGATCGGCGTCGACGCGGGCAAGCTGCTGAGCGACCGGCTGGGCGGCCTCCCGGTGACGATCCTGAACGACGCGGACGCGGCGGGGATCGCCGAGATCACCTTCGGCGCGGGCCGGGGCCGTACGGGCACGGTGATCCTGCTGACGCTCGGTACGGGCATCGGCTCGGCGCTCTTCGTGGACGGCCGGCTCGTGCCGAACACCGAGCTGGGCCACCTGGAGCTGAAGGGCCACGACGCGGAGAAGCGGGCGTCGACGAAGGCCAAGGAGGACGAGGACCTCAGCTGGGAGCACTGGGCGCGGCGGGTGACGAAGTACCTGGCGCACGTGGAGATGCTGTTCTCGCCGGAGCTCTTCATCATCGGCGGGGGAGTGAGCCGGAAGGCGGACAGGTTCCTGCCGCTGATCGAGGGGATCAGCGCGGAGATCGTGCCGGCGGAACTGGAGAACAACGCGGGGATCGTGGGCGCGGCGATGGCGGCGGGGGGCGGGCGGGGGCGTTAGGGGCGCGGGGCGCGGGGCCGCAGTCGTCAGGGCCGCCGGACTCTCTCGGGGCTTTGGGGACTATGCGAGCCCTTCCGGCTCTCCGGGCGCTCGAGCTTTTCAAGCTTCTGGAGCTTCTGGGGGGTGCGGGGGGTGCGGGGGGTGCGGGGGGTGGCGGCGAGGCGCTGGCGGCGCCCCATGTCGCGTACCTTCCGGACGCTGGTGATCAGCCCGGCGACGAGGGTGCCGCCGTACAGCCACCCGGCGTGGACGGCGAGCGCGGTGACGACGGCCATGGCCTGCCCGCCGAAGCCGCCCGTACCGCCCGCGATGGGCACGACGCCGACGGCGAAGGCGATGGGCACGCTGATCGGGGCGGTGACCAGGTCGGCGGTCCGGACCCAGAGCGCGGTCAGGGCGCTGACCGGCAGGAACAGCAGGCCGAAGGCGATCGGGGAGCCGTCGAGGAGCAGCTGGTCGAGGAGGCCGAGCACGAGCATGGTGGCGGCGGCGAAGAGCCCGGCGCCGAGGCCGGTCAGCCTCGGGTTCGGCAGCCGCCGCAGCGCGACGACGACGGGCGGCACGGGGCGTCGCACGGGCACGGCCCGCTCGACCCGGCCACTGCCGGGGCTACCCGGACGTGCGGCGACCCGGTAGACGGCGGCACCCTCCACGAGCGCGCCGGGCGGCGTGAGGGGCGTTTGCGGTCGTCGGCGGCCTTGAGGCTGACTTGTCCTGTGCTGCTCCACTACACCAACGTAGGTCGGGAGGGGGTGGGGGAGCGGCCCAGGACACGCCCTTTGGGTGACGTAGCCGTCGAGAACGGCCGAAGGTCGGCGTCACAGGCCGGTTCGAGCCCCCCGTAAACTGGGGGATCGCCCCACCCGCCGCACCCCATACGTAGCCGTATCCGTATCCGTACGCCCATCCGCACTCCAGCTCCAGAAGGTCGCCACCGTGTCGCTCACGATCGGAATCGTCGGTCTGCCGAATGTCGGCAAGTCGACCCTCTTCAACGCCCTGACCAAGAACGACGTCCTGGCGGCCAACTACCCGTTCGCCACGATCGAGCCGAACGTCGGTGTCGTAGGCGTTCCGGACACCCGCCTGACGAAGCTGGCGGAGATCTTCGGCTCCCAGCGGATCCTCCCGGCGACGGTCGACTTCGTGGACATCGCGGGCATCGTGCGCGGCGCGAGCGAGGGTGAGGGCCTGGGCAACAAGTTCCTGGCGAACATCCGCGAGTCGGACGCGATCTGCCAGGTCATCCGGGCCTTCAAGGACGAGAACGTCGTGCACGTGGACGGCAAGGTCTCGCCGAAGGACGACATCGAGACGATCAACACCGAGCTGATCCTCGCGGACCTCCAGACGATCGAGAAGGTCCTCCCGCGCCTTGCGAAGGAGGCGCGGATCAAGAAGGACGTGGCGCCGAAGGTCGCGGCGGTCGAGGTGGCGAAGGAGATCCTGGAGCGCGGCGACACGCTGTTCTCGCAGGGCATCGTGCAGGGCACGGACAAGACGGAGCTCCTCCACGACCTGCACCTGCTGACGACGAAGCCGTTCCTCTACGTCTTCAACGTGGACGAGGACGAGCTGACGGACGACGCGTTCAAGGACGAGCAGCGCGCGCTGGTGGCCCCGGCGGAGGCGATCTTCCTCAACGCCAAGCTGGAGCAGGACCTCGCGGAGCTGGACGAGGAGGACGCCATGGAGCTCCTCCAGTCGGTCGGCGCCGAGGAGCCGGGCCTCGCGATCCTGGCCCGCGTCGGCTTCGACACCCTGGGCCTCCAGACCTACCTGACGGCCGGCCCGAAGGAATCCCGCGCCTGGACGATCAAGAAGGGCGCGACGGCCCCGGAGGCGGCCGGCGTGATCCACACGGACTTCCAGAAGGGCTTCATCAAGGCCGAGGTCATCTCCTTCGCCGACCTCGTCGAAACGGGCTCGGTAGCCGAAGCCCGCGCGGCCGGCAAGGCCCGCATGGAGGGCAAGGAGTACGTGATGCAGGACGGCGACGTGGTGGAGTTCCGCTTCAATGTGTAGCGGCTGACATACCACCACGTCGCTGATCTGGCAAACGTGCAGGTCAGGTGGGGCCCGGCTCTTCGGAGTCGGGCCCTTTGTCTTGTCCCGTGCTGGGATGGTGCTGGGATAGCTGACCCCTCGTCACCTGTCATCACCCCTGCTCATCCTTACCGTGCTGGGATGGTGCTGGGACGGCATGAAGCGCCCGCGCTGGCTTGATTGCTCAGCAGGTCCGCCGGACCTGCTCCACGCTCTGGCCGTTCACTCCTGGTAACGCGGGAGGATGTCGCCGTTCTTGACGAAGGTAAAGGCGGCGGCGACGTCGTATGCATGGATCGCGGAGGCGAGCGGTGCCAGCTGGTTGGTCAGGCCCTCGATCGCATTGCCGGTGAAGAATGCGTCCCGTGCCGCGCTGTCGCTGAACCCAAGGACGAGGGAGGCGTGGAATCGCTGGTCGTGGGGGTTGTCGTGGGCGACGTTCGGGGTGTCCCAGAGCTTTTCGCTCCAGGGCAGGAACGTCTGCGTGCGCAGTTCCTTCAACGCTGCAGTGTCGGCGAGTGCGAAAACGAGCTGCTCGTTGACGAACTTCCGGAACTCGCCTGCGCCGACCCCGTCTCTGCGGCGCAGGTAGATCAGGGTGCGGGCACCGACCGTCTCGCCGGGGCCGACGACGTCATACCAGCGGGAGGAGTTCGGCGGGCCGGCGTAGAGCAGGGTGCGGCGGAACACGTTGATCTCGTCGGCGTGGGCCAGCTTCGTCTGCTTACGCCCTTTCAGGGGCGCAAGCGCCGATTGGAAGGTGACTTCGGCGACGCCGTCGATCTTCCGGTCCGCGGGGATCGAGGTCTGCACCCGGTCGGTCGCCGGCCACCGGCCCGGGTTGTGCTCGGCGAGGTGGATCTGCCGGTACTCCTCCAGGCCCGGGGTGGCGGAAATGATCCCTGAGTGCGGGCCCTTCCAGTGGTCCATGCCGGTCTGGCGGGGCTGGTCGGTGCGCACCCACAGCAGGATCGAGGAAGTGAGGTGCTTCTTCTCCACACCCAGCCGAGCGGCGGACGGTGAGGTGCTCATGGTGCTGCTCTTCTCTTCCTGGTCACCGAAGCTTCCTGGTCACCGAACGTAAGTTGCGATGTTCGCCGGTGGTCAACGGGCGAGGAACTCGACCGTGAGGGGGGCGAACTGCTGGTGGTACTGGAAGATGCCGCCGTGACCGGAGTCGGGGTAGATGATCAGCTCGCTGTCCTTGATGCGTCGGTGCAGGTCCTCGGAGAGGACCGAGGGCACCATGCGGTCGTTGTCGCCGTTGGCGATCAGGGTGGGCTGGGCGAGCTGCGACAAGTCGTCGGGGGTGGAGCGCCCCCACTTCTTGATCGCCTTCAGCTGCATCTGGAATGCCTTGACCTTGATTTTGGCATCGCGGTCAGCGGTGCGCTCCTTGAGCCGGTTGACGAACGCGCGCGCGGCGGGCTTGCCGGTGGCGTTGCGGTTGAAGAACAGGAACTCCTTGGGGTCCGACCGGGTCAGGGTGGCGCGCAGCACGTCCCAGTACGTGATACCGGCGACCTTGTCGATGTCCTTGCCGCCCTTGGGCCCGGTGCCGGTGAGGACGAGTTTG
Source organism: Streptomyces sp. P9(2023) (assembly GCF_032436795.1). Lineage (NCBI taxonomy): Bacteria > Bacillati > Actinomycetota > Actinomycetes > Kitasatosporales > Streptomycetaceae > Streptomyces > Streptomyces sp. P9(2023). The sequence goes on along the minus strand of NZ_JAUPWM010000004.1, from coordinate 327,612 downwards.
CGGACGAGCTCGGGGTGCTTCACCACCAGGGCCTGGGCGATGAAGCCACCGAGGGAGAAGGAGAAGACATCGATCTTGTCGAAGCCGAGCGCCGTGATGAAGGTGTAGGCGTCATCAGCCATCGCCTCGATGCTGTCCGGCACCTGGCCCGTGGAGGCACCGACACCGCGCTGATCGAAGGCGATGACGTGACGGCCCTTCGCAATGGGGTCGATGATGCGCGGGTCCCAGTTGTCCAGGGTCGCGGCGAGGTGCACGAAGAACACGACGGGGACGCCGCCCTTGGGCCCTAGCTCGCGAAAAGCGTAGGTTACGCCGCCGGCAGTGACGGTGCGGGCCGGGGCATGGGCGTACGAGGTGATGACGGGTTCGTTCGGGGTGCCGGTGCTGCTCATGATGGTTTCTCCTGGTGTGTTTCTGGTCGCCTGCCGCGGGTGGCGGAGGGTCAGCTGGGGCTGATGACGACGGCGGCCCTGGCGAAGCCGGGCGCCTTGCCTGCGACCGGGCGCACCACGCCTTGCCCGACGCGGGTGGTGATCTGGCGGAGGGCCGGGCGATGCCGGCGCGCCCGCCCTACGTCATGGAGACGACGACCTTGCCGGCCTTCGCCCGGCCCCTCTCGACGTACTCCATGGCTTGAAGGGTTTCGCCGAACGGGAAGACACGCTCGACGACGGGGCGGATCTTCCCGGCGTCGATGAGAGGGTTGAGTTCGCGCAGCTGGTCGCCACTCGCCTTCATGAACAGGAACGAGTACGTCACGCCGAGGCGCTTGGCCCGGCGCCGGGTCTTGGAACTGAGCGCGGTCATGGCCAGGCGGAGGACCGGGTTCGCGCCGAGTTCGCGGGCGAAGGCCGGGTCGGGCGGGCCCGCGACGCTGACGGCCTGACCGCCGGGCTTGAGTACACGCAAAGACCTGACCAGATTGTCGCCGCCGAGGCTGTCCAGGACGACGTCGTAGCCGTCGAGGATCTCCTCGAAGTCCTGGGTGCTGTAGTCGATGACGACGTCCGCGCCGAGTTCCCTGACCAGATCGACGTTGGCGGTGCTCGCGGTGGTGGCCACGTGCGCGCCCAGGGCCTTGGCCAGCTGGACGGCGATGGAGCCGAGGCCGCCGGCGCCCGCGTGGATGAGGACCTTCTGGCCCGGCCGTACGCGTGCCCGTTCGACCAGCGCCTGCCATGCGGTGAGGGCGACCAGGGGGAGGGAGGCGGCCTCGGTCATCGTGAGACCGTCCGGCTTCGGGGCCAGGTCGTCCTGGTGGACGGCGAGGCGTTCGGCGAAGGTGCCGATGCGGTCCTTGTCCGGCCGGGCGTAGACCTCGTCGCCCACCGCGAAGCGGGTGACGGACGGGCCGACCCGGACGACCTTCCCGGCGAGGTCGTTGCCCAGGACGAGCGGGAGACGGTAGGGCAGGAACGCCTTGAAGGCCCCGTCGCGGAGCTTGATGTCCAGCGGGTTGACGCTCGCCGCCCGGATCTCGACCAGGACGTCCTCGGCGCCGACCTGCGGGTCGGGTACCTCGGCGGCGCGCACCCCGGCCGGGCCGCCGTACTTCTCGACCAGGAAAGCCTTCATCGTCGTCTCCGTTCCGATGCCCGTCCGTGGGAGGACGGGGTCTTCGTTCGTCCCGGGCTTCTCCCAGTACGAGACAGTTTGTGGCGTCTTCTTGACTGCGGCGCGGGGCGCCGCTCCCGCATCCGCGTTGGCCCTTCAGGCCACCGGCACAACCGGGCCGACGACGCGGTCGGCGGCGCCTCCCTGGAGGCGGTCCAAGGTGGCGGCGATCCCCTCGTGGGGCGCGCCGAGCGGCACCGCGCTGACCTCGGCCAGGCGGGTGTACTGCTCGTCGGTCAGCCGGACGTCGAGGGCGCCGAGGTAGCTGTCGAGCTGGGCGAGGTTGCGCGGGCCGATGATCGGGACGAGCGTCGCCACGGACCGGGAGGCGCGCTCGCGCACCCAGGCGACCGCCACCTGGGCGGGCGTCACGCCGGTCTCCTGGGCGATGGCCAGGACGGTGTCGACGACGGCGGTCTTCTGGTCGGTGCTCTCGGTGTGGATGACCGCCCCCAGGTCGGTCAGGCGCCCCTCGGCGGAGCCGCGGTACTTGCCGGTGAGCAGTCCGCCGCCGAGCGGAGACCACAGGGCGGCGCCGAGCCCGAGGCTCTCGGCCATGGGCAGCAGTTCGCGGTCGGCGGTGCGCTCGACGAGGCTGTACTCGTGCTGGATGCCCACGATCGGGGCCCAGTTCTTCAGGTCCCCGAGGGTCACCGCGCGCGAGACGCGCCAGGCGGGGAAGTTGGACAGTGCGGCGTGGTGGATCTTGCCGGCGCTCACCAGGTCGTCGAGTCCACGCAGGAGCTCCTCCATCGGAGTGAGCTCGTCGGGGAAGTGCACCCACAGCAGGTCGATGTAGTCGGTGCCCAGGCGCTTCAGGCTGGCCTCCACCGAGGCGACCATGTTCTTGCGGCTGTTGCCCGTCCTGGAGATGTCCGGCTGCGGCGCGGCCCCGAGGGAGAACTTGGTGGCCAGGACGAAGTGATCGCGGTCGGCGGAGATCAGCTTTCCGGTCAGCTCCTCGGACTCCCCGAACTGGTAACCGTCCGCGCTGTCGAGGAAGGTGCCGCCCGCCTCGGCGAACCGGTCGAACATGCGGCGTGCCTCGTCCGGCTCGGCGCCGGCGCCCCAGCCGGTGCCGAAGTTCGCCGTGCCGAGCGCGTACTCGGACACGCGCAGTCCGGTCCGGTGTCCGAAGGTCGTGTAACGCATCAGGGGTCCTTACGTAAGGGGATCAGGAAGGAGCTGTGCTGCCGCGGAGGCGGGAGACTCAGGCCGCGTTCGGCTGAGGCGTGGCGGCCAGGCTCTGCTTGACCTGACGGGTGAGCTCGTCGGCGACGATCTCGGGCAGGCCCGTCTCGATGCCGTACAGGGCCTGGGCTGCGACGTCGGAGGCGGCGGTCTTCTGGTCGGCGGGGATGCCGGCGGCCATGTCGGTGTCCATGTAGCCGACGTGCAGCGCCGAGACGGCGATGCCGCGAGGCGCCAGCTCGTCGCGGGTCGCACCGGTCAGTGCCCAGGCGGCGGCCTTGGACGCGGCGTAGGAGCCGAGTCCTGCCGGGTGCAGCCAGGACAGGACGGACAGGACGTTGAGTACGGCGCCGCCGCCGTTGCCCTCGATGACGGGGGCGAAGGCGCGGGTCGTGGCGAGCGGGCCGTAGAAGTTGGTCTCCATCTCCCGGCGCACCTCATCGGTGTCGCCTCCGATCAGCGTCGCGCCGGTGGAGATGCCCGCGTTGTTGATCAGCAGGGTCGCATCCGACGCGATGCGGGCGGCCTCCCGTATCGATGCCTCGTCCGTCACGTCGAGGCGCAGCGGGATGACGTCCGGCACGTCGACCGTCTCGGGGCGGCGGGCCGCCGCGTACACCTTCGCGCCGCGCTCCACGAGCTGGGCGGCCAGGTGCCGTCCGAGGCCCCGGTTGGCGCCGGTGACGACCGCGACCGCGTTCTTCAGTTCCATGCCTGCTCCTGGTCTTCGGCGGGTGCCGTCGGGCCACCCGGACGATTTAGATTATGAAACCAATCTAAACACGGGTCTACGATAGATGCCAGTCGACATCCAAACGGGAGGGTGATCATGGGCCGCGTATCGCAGGCGCAGGCGGAGGAGAACCGCAGGCGGGTGGTGGACACCGCCTCGCGGCTGTTCCGGGAGCAGGGCACGCAGGTGAGCGTCGCCGACCTGATGAAGGCGGCCGGCCTGACCCACGGTGCCTTCTACAAGCAGTTCGCCTCCAAGGAGGCGCTCGTCGACGAGGCCACCGCCCACGCCTTCGACGAGCTCGCCCGGGGTCACACCGCAGGGCTCGCGCGGTACGAAGGGCAGCGGGACGCCGCCCAGCGGGCGCTGATCGACGCCTACCTCTCCGTCGAACACCGCGACGACCCGGCGGACGGCTGCCCGGTCGCCGCGCTCGCCACGGACATCGCACGCGAAGGCGGGGGTCGTGAGGCCCGTCGTGTCTACACCGAGGGGGTGGCCGACTTCGCCGACTTTCTCGGCGGTGACGACCAGGACGGCATCGCCCGCCTCTGCACCCTGTTCGGCGCGCTGGTCCTGTCCCGGGCCACCAAGGGCTCCCCGCTCTCGGAGGAGATCCTTGCCGCCGCGCACGCAGCCTTGATCAGGGGCGCGGCGGTCGAGTAGGTGATGCGGGGTGATCCAGCGACCACGGGGCCGGGCTGACACAGTCTGCGGCACTTGGCCCTGTGCTCACTGTGGATCGTGCCGGATTGGTTCGGCGTCGTCTGCGTAGGCCAGAGGCGCCTGGGCGCCGGTGAAGGCACCGCGAAGATCTCCACCCACCCCAGCGCCAGCCCCGCACGGGTGTCTACGTCATCGGGCAGCAGTGGGGCGGCCATCGCCGGCCAGAGCGGGGTGTCGGCGGCCCGCTCGCCTCCCCGGGTGCCGCCGGAGGCGGGGCAAGGAGGGCGGTGCGGGCAGCGGGCATCGCTCGCGCACTCGTGGTAGAGCCGTGACCTGGCTCGACCGCTCACCGAACCCATTCGGTCAAAGGGCCAGACCCCAAGCTCAGACATCCTTGATCTGTACGCGATCGCCGCACAGTTTGGACCAGTCGTCGCGGTCCGAAGTCAGGACAAGCACGGGCGCCGGAGAGCGGAGCGCCATCGCGGCGACGAGGGCGTCAATGGCGTACTTGTGGCCGTGCAGGCCGCCGGCGTCGCTGAGCAGCTGCACCGCGGTGAGACTGTCCGCCTCGGTGACGTCCTGGACCTGAAGCCGGGAGAGCACCCAGCGCAGCCGGGCGGCGTCGGTCTTCCCGTAGACGGCCTCCACGACCGTCAGGGCCGACACCAGGACGGGCACGCCTACGCGTCGGGCGGCCTCGATCCGGGTGATCATCTGGCGGTCGTTGCGCAGGAGCAGCGAGAGGGCCTGGGAGTCCAGAATCAGGGTCCTGGCCGCGGGTGCCTTCATGCGGCGCTGTCGCCGGACGCGTACGGCGCCGGTGCGTCACCGAACAGTTCGCGCTGCGCGGCCTGGACCTCGGCCTCGCTCAGCGGCTCGTGCTCGGCTTCGTATGCCGCCACGATCTCGGCGAGGCCGTCCATCGCCAGCTGATGCCGGACCGCCGCGGTCACGTAGGCGGACACGCCGCGCTTGCCGGTGCGCGTGCGCAAAGCGCCGAGGAGTTCCGAGGGCATCGAGACGGAGATGTTCTCCGTGCCGCCGGGGCGGGGTGACTTCATGCAGCCAGTCTAGTACAGGAACTATTACAGCGCTGAGGTGCTGTGCGGCCTCATCGTTGATGCGTAGGCTTGGCGCCCCGGACCTTCTTGTACTTTGTCGCGGCTCCCGTGCTGGGATGGTGCTGGGATGCGCCTGTATTTCCGCAGGTCAGAGCCTTGTGGTGGAATCCCGCTTCAACGTGTGATCCCCTACCCAGAGGTGGCCTGACCTGCGAATACACGGGTCAGGCCGTTTCGCTGTCCGCAGCTGTCCGCAGCTGTCCGCAGAACTCCGGCGTGGTTTCCCGCCGCCGCGCGGGTCAGGTGCCGTAGATGGTGGATCGGTGTCCGACGTGGACGACCCAGACCACCAGTTCCCCGTCGTCGATCGTGTAGATGACGCGGTAATCGCCCACCCGGAGGCGGCGGCGGTCGGGCTGGGACACGAGAGCCGTGGTGCTGAAGCCGAAGGGGTCACTCTCCAGCTCGGTCAGTTTGGCCAGGATGCGGAGCGCCATGTCGCGGGGGAGCTTGCGCAGCTCCGCTTGAGCCTCGGGGCGGAAGACGGTGCGGTACTCACTCACCGCGAGCCAGCGTTTCCCTCATGACGTCCTCGATCGGGACGCCGGCCGAAGTGTTCGCCATGCGTTCGTCGATGATCCGGTTGATCTCGCGCTCTTCCCACTCCTGGTACTTGCGCAGTACCTCGATCGACACCACGGCGGCCACTTGCTTGCCGCGCCGCGTGATGACGGTGGGTACGTCATCCCGGTCGGCCCGCTCGACGACCTCGGCCAGGTGGGCACGTACATCACGGATGGACTCTATGGGCATCTGACTCATGAGCCCAAGCGTACCGAGTGTTGCATGTGTACACAATCTGCGCCGACTCTGGGCGCCCGCCGCCGTCCTGCCGTCGCGCAGCACCGAGAGATGGGGCCTCCCGTGATCCACGGGTCCAGGGCGACGTCCGCGTGCCGACGTGGTGCTGACCTTTCAGCTGCTTCGGGGTGGTGTGAGCCTGTCGAGGTCCAGGCTGATCGCGAACGGCACCGGGCGCTGGAGGGTGCCCCGGAAGATGCCGGCGGGCGCGTAGGCGCCGGTGGGTTCGTCGAGTTCGTAGACGTGGACGACGGGTGCGCCGTCCTCGTCCTCGATGCACCAGTAGTGCGGGATGCCAGCCTCTGCGTACTTGCGAAGTTTGACTGTGCGGTCGCGGTGGGCGGACTCGGGTGATACGGCCTCAACTACGAGCTTCACGTCCTCCGGGGTGTACCAGGTGCGGTCCGGGTCGTAGGGCAGGTCAGTCAGCAAGAGATCCGGCTCGGGGCGGTTGCGGGCATCGAGGCGAATCGTCATCTCCCGCTCGACCTCGAAGCCGGCTGGCGCCTGCGCCATGAGTGTGGTGGTCAGGGCGGTGACGAGGCGGCCATGCCAGGACCGCTGGGGCGACATCATGAAGACGAGGGCTCCGTCGATGAGCTCGGTGTGGCGGGGCGCCTCGGGGAGGCGGTCGAGGTCCTCCGCGAACCAGCCTTCCGCGCGCGGCGGGCGCATCCAGTCGGGCAGTGCGGTCATGGCTTCACGGTAGCGGCCCGCGGCTCTGGCTGAAGAGCCAGTGTCCTCGGTTGGAGATTTTCGGCCCATGGCTCCACATCCCGATGGAGCCGCTTGGGTGATGGCGTCGAGCCCTCGTGGCGGACACGATCTTCCCGTGCTGATTCTGTGCTGACTTGGACCCGCTGCAACCGCGTTTCCGCAGGTCGGGGGTCGAGAGGGTCAGGTCTGTCGATAACTGCGAGCGAAGCCCGCAAGGCGCTCCTTCCGCTGATCAAGAAGGTCAACGACGATCACGAGGCCAGCGAGATCGTCTCCAAGCACGGCAATGCCGTGCTCGTCTCGGCCGAGGACTACGCGGCGCTGCGCGAAGGCTCGTACCTGCTGCGCTCTCCGGCGAATGCTCGTCGGCTGCTCAAGGCGTACGAGAACGCCCTCACCAACATCAACGTGTCGGAGCGCGAGCTGATCGATCCCGACTCGGCAGATGCCGCCGGTGAGGGTGCTGCGTGGGGCTCGTCGACGAGGATCAGGGCTGGGAGGACTGCACGTCCTGGCTCAAGAACGATCGCAAGATGCTCGCTCGGATCAACAAGCTCATCGAGGACGTCAAGCGTGACCCCCTTCACCGGGATCGGCAAGCCCGAGCCACTCAAGTACCACTTGCCCGGGGCGTGGTCGAGGCGGATCGACGACGAGCACCGCCTTGTCCACCTGGTCACGGACAGAGGGATCGTGATCCTCGCGGCTCGCTGTCACTGCTGACTGCTGGGCCGTCCGTGCCAGGTGCCGCTCCCGTGACTGGGCGGCGTTGGAAGGGGCTCCGATCTCACGTCGGCAGGTGCCTGAAAGGGACTCGGCGTGGCGGTCTGGTGCATCTCTTCGAGCGGGAGTGCTCGCTCCAGCGCCGCCATCAGAAGATCATCGAGGAGGCTCCTGCGGCCGGCCTGTCCTCCGAGGTCCGTGAGGCGCTGCTCGAAGCGGCCGTGCGAGGGGCCATGGCCCTGGGTTACGTCAACGCCGGGACCTTCGAGTTCATTCTCGACGCCGACGACCGCTTCTGCTTCTTGGAGGTCAACACGCGGCTGCACGTCGAGCGTCCGGTCACCGAGGAGATCGCCGGTGACGACCTCGTGGAGTGGCAGCTCCGCGTGGCCGGCCGGGGAGCGGCTCCTGCTGGCCCAGCGCGAGATCACCGCCACCGGGCACTGTGGAGTGCCGCGTGTACGCCGAGGACCCGGACGCCGGGATCCAGCCGGCCCCCGGCGGGCGGACGTGACGGAATGGCCCGCCGACGTACGTGCGGAGGCCGCCTTGCGACACGTACGGAGAGCTCCCGGCCTTCTACGACCGCACCGGCGCCGCCCTGCGCTCGCTCGCCCGCCCGGAACAGTTGGGCCGTCTGGTCCACCACGACGGCAGAACCAGCCACTTCGAGCAGGTCTGAGCAGGTGGTGCAGCCGGATTCCAGGGCGCCGCCGTCTACGGACCTGACAGGGGCGGTGTTGTAGCGGGTGGGGCGTGCGCCCCTCGACCTCGTATACGACGCCGACCAGGTTGGTGCCCGCGCTCGTGGCGGGAGCGCTGGACCTACGACGGACCCCGCTCAAGGAATCAGCCTGACCCCGCCACGAACTTTCGCGGGGCAGTACTAGCGGAGGTTGATGAACACAGGGTTCGAGTAGAACCAGAGGTCGGCCCAGGGGCTTTCCAGCCCGTCGGCGAGGGGTTCGGCCTCGTCGGTGCTGGTGCCGCGCACGCGGGCGTAGAGGTCGGATTCCACGTTCCGCAGGGTGTGCCGGATGACGTATTCCTTGCCCTGCATGCGCCAGTCGCGCGGGCCGAACCGCGCCACGACCTTCGTGGTCGGGTTGGTGTCGGTATCGATGCTGGCGCTGGGACCTGTGATCTGGCCCACGATCAGGTCGACGCGCTGGACCTCGGGGTGGTCGCCACCTGCGTTCTTGCCCTCCAGCGGCCGGAACCGGATCTCGATGTCGACGTCCGTGCGGTTGCGGGAGCTCACCGTGAGCGTCTCGCCCATGGTCGCCTGCTTGCCGCGGTTGCTCGCGGTGAGGTCGAGACTGGTGATCAGGTCACCGGTTCCCACCCAGATGCGGCCGTTGCGCAGGCCGTCCATGACGTCGGCGTAGTCCTGACGGGCCAGCACCCACGTCTTGCTGTACTCGCCGGGCCAGAAGTCCGAGCCGCCCCGCGTCCAGTGCACGTGCGAGTCCGAGGTCGCGGTGATCCACCACCGGCGGCCCTCGCCGAGCAGCGAGTCCCACAGTCCGCCGACGCGAGCCGTCATCTGGTCGAAGCCGCCATAGGTCGGGTGGCTCCCGTACGCGCCGCGAGCCTCTCCGACGAGCGGGCCCGCCTGGTGGCCGGGAGCGCCTTCGAAGCCGACGTAGATCTCCGGAGCGGCGTTGTTGCCATTGCGGAACTCCCTGGGAGTGTCCTGCCCGTAGACGCCGAGACCGGTGGCCGACCGCGAGGCGTGGTGGGCGATCACCAGCGGCTTGCGGGGCATGTCTTTGGCGGCCTTGAGGAACTCGACCATCTTGGCCTCGGTGTCGCGGCCGGGATCGGCGGGGAAGGCGTCGCGCTTGGCGAAGCGGCTCTCCAGCTCGAACAGCTGCTGGGCCTCGTCACGGTGGTGAGGGATCATCAGCGTGTGGTGGTCCAGGGCCGGGGCGTCGAACTCCATGCCCCAGAACTGCAGGACCTCGGGCACCAGTACACGCGAGCGCAGCAGGTCGGGGTACGCCTGCTCCAGGTTCACCTTCGAGTGCGTCGGACCGCCGTGGTCGGTGCACATCACCCAGCTGAGACCGAAGTGCTTGGCCATGATGGCGTTCGTGACGATCGGGTAGACCGCGTCGCCACCCTTGATGAACTTAGGCGGGTTCGTCGACGTGTCGAACGAGCCGCTGTACTCCGAGTGCACGTGGTGATCGCCGGCACGCCATACCCGGTGTCGGGAGTTGCCGGACTGCCCGGTCCTGCGGTCGTCCTCGTCGTCGTCGGCCGCCGCCGGGCCGGCGCCCAGCAGGGGGCTCGCCGCCGCCAGCGTCGCTCCCACGCCGGCGTACTTGACCAAACGGCGCCGGGAGATCGCGGAGTACTCAGGATCTTCGCTGTGTCTGTCCGTCATCGTGAAGCCTCTCCTTCAACTGACATGGGGGCACCTGAGTTTCGAGGGAGAAACCGAACGCAGGATGAACAGCGTTGGGGGCGACCGAGAACACCAATTTCCGGCCTTCTGGCCGACCCGGCGCCGTCGCACGTCCGACACCGAGTCGCACGTCCGACACCGAGTCGCACGTCGGCGGTGCGGAGACGTGAGCCGAGTCGGCGTCAGTTCGAGCAGTGGGTACCCGAGGCTCCATCCGGTGTTGAGAGGAACCCGGCCAAGCAAATTGATCCATTGAGCGGTGTGCATCGTGAGAGCGGATCACGGCTGGCCGAGGTGAACTGGACATGCCTGCCGAGGAGTTGGCCAAGCAGCTGCAGGCGTTCCAAGCCGAGCGGGGGAGCTGGTGATCGCCGAGTCGGTCCTCGGCCGGGCCGAACAGGACCGGGCCGCGGCGCAGGCCGCCGCGGCCGTCGCCCTGACTCCCGTCCGGGTGGCGGGGCGGGTGGTCCTGCCTGGAGATGGCGGTGCGCGGCGGGCTGCAACCGCCGTGCGCGAAGATGACCAGGATCGCCGGCCGCGGCTCGCCGACCCGATACGCGGCCGCCTGAAGAAGATCGGCTCACGGTGGCGGGCCCTGCCCGCGGGGAGGATCGCCGCCATCGTGCCGGCGGTGCTGCGCTGTGACCAGCGGCCGGGCGACCTGGCCGGCGGTAACGGGATATACCGCACCATCGTGACTGGAAGGCCTATTCGGACAGGCGCAAACACCACGGCCTGCTCGTGATCGCGCTCACCGACGACCGGGGCGGCTGATCTGGGTCTCGGCGGCCCGGCCCGGGCAGACCTCGGAGATCACCGCCCGCCGTCATGACAAGCTCACGCAGAAGTCGCGGGCGGCCGGCCTCGGAGCCATCGCCGACCTGGGATTCCTTCGGGCTCGACTGCAGCGATCCTGACGCCGCCCGCGTTGGTCGTGCCGGTGCCGCTGCTGCCTCGCTGGTCGCCTGTCCGCCCGGGTCTCTCGGCAGCTGACGCCCGAGCTGGGGCGCTCCTCATGAGGCCGCTGTGACACCGACTCACTTGCGATGCGCGATTCAAAGCTACTAAGTTCTAATCCGCTTGGTAGTGCAGGGGGCGCGCGGGGGGCGCGGGCTCGGGGCCATGCCCCGGCTCTGTGTCCATCGGCTCATGCCGGCCCACGAGCAGAGCCCGTCGCTCGATCCACAGACGCACAGAGGAGTCTCCCCACGATGGGAACGCACCGTCGGCCGAAGCCGCCCAGCCGTGCTGCCCGGATCGCCACGCTCGGCATGGCCGCAGGCGTCGTGAGCCTCCTGCCGACGCAGAGCCAGGCGGCCCCCAAGCCCACGGTGGACGAGGTCCGCAAGGAGGTGGCGCGGCTCTACGAGGAGGCCACGGGTCCCACCGAGGAGTACAACGCCATCAGCGAGAAGCAGCAGAAGCTGCAGGGCGAGGTCAGCAGCGCACAGGACCGGCTGGCACGCAAGCAGCAGGAGGTCAACGAACTGCGGGAGAAGATAGGTCCGTTGGCAGCCGCCCAGTACCGCGGCGGCGGCATCGACCCCAGCCTGCAGCTGCTCCTGTCCGGCGACCCGGACGACTACCTCGAACAGGCCGAGATGCTCGACCGTACGAGGAGTCGCCAGGCCGACGCTCTGCGGGCGATGCAGGCCAAGCAGCGCGAGCTCACCCAGGAACGCCAGGCCTCCCAGAAGCGTCTGCAGGCCCTGGAAGAGATGACCACCAAGGCCGCCAAGAAGAAGGGCGAGGTCCAGGCCAAGCTCACCCAGGCGCGCAAGCTCCTGAACAGCCTGACGGCCGCACAGCGCGCCAGGATGGAAGCCGACCAGAAGCGCGACAACGCCGCGGCGGGCGTCAGCGACTCCGCCGCCACCTACAACGGCCCGGCCAGCGGACGCGCCAAGGCCGCTCTCGACTTCGCGTACGCGCAGCTCGGCAAGCCCTACGAGTGGGGCTCGACCGGTCCCGACTCGTTCGACTGCTCCGGACTCACCGGCGCCTCCTGGCGCGCGGCGGGCGTCAGCCTGCCGCGCACGGTCAAGCAGCAGTACGACGCCGGCCGCAAGGTGGCCAAATCCGACCTGCAGCCCGGCGACATCATCTACTGGTACAACGACACCCAGCACAACGGCATGTACGTCGGCGACGGCAAGGCGATCCACGCGCCACGCACCGGCAAGAACGTCGAGATCGTCCCGGTGGACTCCATGCCGTTCTTCGCGGCCAGCAGACCCTGAGCACCGACCCCTTGCCGGACAAGGGACATCAGTGACCGCACACCCGGCCGCCCGCCCGCTGCCCGGGCGGCGAGCAACAGCTCGTCCCGCACTACTCGCAGTACTCCATGCGTCACACCTGTGCCTTGTGGCTGGTCCAGAAGGGAGTCTCGCTCTACGAGGTCCAGCACGTCCTCGGCCGCGAGAGCTCCCGGACCACCCGGCGCCACGCCGACCGTCTCTCCCTCCTCCCTTCTTCGCAGGGCAGGGCCGAGTCAGCTGGATTGCCTTCGAGCAGCGGCCGGCGGCTCTTGGCGTTGAACGGCGGCGGGTACCTCCGCTGGGGTTCCCCCGTACGGGCGGGGCCACGGCGGCACCCGCACACTGTTCAACGTCTTGAACCCGCTTCCGCAGCAGCTCGGGGACGAGGCCGCCTTCCTTCGGGAGCTCGCCTACCTGCGGGGGCGCGCCTATGAGGAGTTGGGCCGGGCGGAGGAGGCCCCGAAGCAGTTCCAGACCGCGTTCCGGTACAGCCCGGCCCTGGCCGACGTGGCCCAGCGGGTGAACGCGGTGCCTCCGCCCGGTCCACGCGTGCCCGCCCAGGGCGGCGGGCCGGTGCGGGACCGACCAGCTCGGCAACGGCCGGTTCGCCCGCGAGCCGGCCCGGAAGGCGGCTGCTGTACGGGACCTGCGCGTCTACGACCTGCACGGCAGCGCCGGAATCCCGTCGCAGGAGGAGGTCACGACGCTCCTGATGGGCGACATCACGGCCGCGTACCGGGAACTCGTGGAGAGCATTCCGCCCTCGGTGTGACCGCGGGCGGAATGCTCATACCGGACAGGGCCGGGTATGACCCGTTACGTCAGTCACCCAGGCCGGGCCCCCGGGCGGGCCCCGGGCGTTGCTGGTCCGGGGGGAGCTGCTGGGTGGGGGCGGGGGTGCGGATCTTACGGGTCTGCGGGACGCCCATCTGCCACAGGTGCGCGTCGGGCGCCCCTCGGCCGGGGGCCGGCTTGGGGACGGGGGCCTGCTCGGGCGCGGGGGCGGGCTGGCGCGCCGGGGCCGTCGGCGCCGACTGCTTCGGGATCTCGGGCGCCGCTTCCCGCTGGGGCGTCGTGGGCGCGAGGGTGGGCGCGAGGGTGGGCGCGGACCCGGGCGAGGGTGGTGCGGGCGTGGTGGGGGACTCGGCTTCCGCCGCCGGTCCCGGACGCTTCCAGCGGTCCGGGATGTCCTGCAGTCGCTTGACGGCCTTCTCGTCACCGGCCTGTGCGGCCGCCACGGCACGCGCCTTGAGCGCGCTCTGCCGGGCGATGGGGGAGAACCCCGGCGAGGCGTTGCCGGTCTCGGCGGGCAGGGCGCGGGCCCCCATGTCGTTCAGCTCCCCCTGGATGCCCGGCCTGGTGAAAATCTCGCGCGGAAGCTGCCAGGAGGCGGCCCCGTCCACGTCCACGCGGTGCTCCCGGCCGTCCTCGGTGCGGAACGTGAGTCCGTAGCCGATGTACTGGTCGTCCTTGTCGAACATCAAGTCGCCGGTGATCTCCCCACGGTCGGCCCGTACTTCGTCCGCCATCCTCTGCAGGGCGGGCGGGATGGGGTTCGTACGGCCGAGGTTGGCGACGTAGCCGTCGCCGCGCAACACCCTCCCTTCCTTCTCCCCAGTGGTTCCGTTGACGTCGTAGGGCACCTCGAACGACGTCCTGCCGTTCTCGTCCTGGACGGTCTTGATGGCGCCGACCCTCGCCTCGACGAACCTGAGGCGGGGGTCGGTGCCCTTCGTGAAGTCCTCGAGCATCTGCCGGTACTGCACCTGGTGCGTCAAGGCGGGTGGCGGCGCCGAGCCGATGATCGTGACCTTCGCCCGGGGGTCCTTCTTCAGGATGATCTCGGCGTTGGCGACCCCCGTACCGCCCGAACCGGCGACGATCCAGTGCTCGGCGTCCCCCGGGGTGAAACCGTTCTCGGCGACCTCGTCGCCCATCAGCGCCCGCCCCGGAGCAGCCTTCCGGGCGGTCTCCCACTCGTGGGTCGCCTTGAGGGTGGTGAAGCAGTTGCCCATTCGTTCGCCGGAGAGGGCCTCCCTCAGCGGGGACGACTCCAGGGTTGTCAGCAGGGCGGAGGTGGGCGAGTTGGGTTTGCCGCTCTGATCAGCCAGCTGCTTGCGCAGTTCCGTCGCACCGGCGACACCCTCGCTCTCCAGTTCCTGGAGCCGCTCGCCGATCAGCCGTAGTGCCTCGCTACGGCTCTCCACGCCGTCCCGGCCCCGCGCGATGCCCGGGACCACCTCCGGCGGCAGACCGGTCGCGACGGTGGGCGTCCCGTCGCACGCGATCCACAGCGGTGGTCCGCCGCGCGGCTTGCCGTCCTCGTCGTACGGCCGCACCTCGGCGAGCAGATCCTTGTTCGCGCCGCCGATCCTCAGCTGGGCGTGACCGTTCACGACGTCGCCCTGGGCGGCGTAGTTGGTCCTCCCACAGCCGTACGGCGTCGATGGAGATCCGCTGGCCTGGATCGTCGACCGCTTGGTACGGATCGACACCCATCCACTGGGCGAGATCCCGGTCCTGGTCCGCCGACTGGACGATGCCGGCACCGGGGTCCAGATGCCACCGGCCGACACCGTCCACCAGCAGCGCCCCCGAGTCACGCCCGGTCAGGCTCGCGCCACCGCCGATCACCACTTTGCGCAACGGGAACTGCTGGGTCGCCATCTGGTCGTCCAGCGCCCGCACGGTCTGCGCACTCCGCTCCGCACGGAGAGCGGCCGCCTGCTGGGCGGCGGCTTCCAGATGCGCGCGGGGGAGCGGCACCCCGTTCTGGTCGTAGCCCGGCATGGGCATCGTGATTTCACGGTTGCCGATGAACGCCTCGACCTGCCGCTGCGCGACGAGCGCGGCGTCTCGGGAGGCCTGGAGGGCGGAGGCGTCGGTGGGGTCGAGTTGCTCTATGGGGCGGGCGAGTTCGCCGACCAGGTGCTGGGCCTCGGCGGAAAGAGCGTCCCACGAGGCGAAGAGCCGTGCGCGGGATGCTTCGCCTTCGGACTCGTGCACCTCGAGATCGTCCATGGGCGCGATCGGCCGAAGACCGCATTGGTCAAGGTACGCGGACAGCTCCGCACGTGCCTCGGTCTGCAGTTGCTGCGGAACCTCCGCGTCTTTGGCGCGGTCGGCAAGCCAGTTCAGCTCGCCGATGCGCCCATGGTCCTGGTCCGACAGTTCAAGCCGTTCGCCGATGCCGGCGCCATTGTTGAGCAGGCTCTTGCGAACTGGTGCCATCCCTTGGCTGGACCGATCGCGCACGGCGACGAGTTCCCCCAGCTCGTGGGCGAGGACCCGGGGGAGGTGCTCCGGTGGAATACGGTCGGACAACTGCACGCTGTAGTGGCCTGATGTTGTATTCGTCGCCGTTTCGGCGACCGTGCCCGCCACCATCGGTATTGCGTCGACATGGATCTTCAGCGATTGACCTTGGGCGTCCTTCAGGACGAAGACCTCTCGGCCGTCGTCTGTCCTGCCTTCAGCCAGCGAGCCGTATCGTTCGCCCAGGACCGCAGCCGCGACTGCGCGTAGCTGGCCTTTGGAAGCGTCCACCAGCGCCCGCTGTCGGTCGCTCCATTGTGGTCCCGACGCTTCGTCGAATTCCGATGACAGAACATCCGCCAGCAGTCGGGGATCGGCCGACCTGTCCATGTGATGCTCCCCCGTACTCTTCCTCTACGCATTCATCGAACAGCCCGTAGAATCGTGCCATGTTGACGGCGCGTTCATCGTTCGAAGCCCACCTGTACATGGATCTGCACCCTTGTGAGTGTGGTTCCGGCGACTTCGATCGTCAGCATCGGCTGGAGCAGCGCGGCGATGACATCGTGGCGGTGTACGAGGGTGCCTGTCGGCAGTGTGGGACGGCTCGGCGTTTCGCCTTCCGCATGGCGGGGGAGATCCCGCCTCCGCCGCCCGCCTTTGGTGGGTCCCAGCCGTCGGAGATCATTGACCCCGGGGAGTTCGCCGAGGTCGCCTTCCGTATCTCCGAGTCTGCGGGACTCCAGCTTCTCAGAACCCCGAAGTCCGAGCGCTACAAGCTGCGTGATGCTGTTGCCTACACAGTTGCGGCCTTCGAGGAGATGCTGAAGTTCCTGCCCCCTGGGGAAGACGCAATTCCGGCCAGTGCTTTCACCTCTGAGGTGGGCAAGGCCCGCTACCGTCGTGAGCCGCGCAAATACAGTCGCGACATCCTTGAGATGAACGTTCGCCAGGCGCGTGCTGTCCTCGCCGACATCGACAGGGCCGGTCGGCCCCCGCAATCCCCTCAGTAGCCCCCCGAGCGGCGAGGCCCCCAGGCCCCGCCGCTCGAGGTCCTCAGCGCCTCGCGCCCGGGTCGTGCTTCGCCAGGGAGGCCTGGACCGACTGGGCGTAGGGGCCCTCCCACCAGGGGATGGTTTCCACCAGGACCGGCTTCGTGCCCGAGGCCAGGACCAGGGCTCGGCCGGGGGGCATGGAGCCCAGGTCCGAGACGTGGAGGACGCGTTCGCGGCGGACCGACTCGTTGACCGTGCGGTTGCCCGACCAGTGGCCGTGTTCCGACTCGCGGGTCGTGGAGTAGTCGCGGTGCTCGTACTCGCCCGCCAGGTCCGACAGGTCGCCCAGGAAGCGGGTGTCCGAGACGCCGCCGCCGTACACGCGGATGTTCGCGGCCGACCACAGCTTCTCCATGCCGCGGTCGCCCCACACCTCCACGCCCTGCGCCCAGGACTGCAGGATCGTCATCAGGATGATGCCGCGCGAGCCGTAGTGCGAGTACAGGTCGGGCAGGGCCCGCCAGCGGCAGACGTTCGCCGCCTCGTCCAGGACGCCCACCAGGGGCTGCGGGAGGCGGCCGCCGCGCTGGGTGGTCGCGTACTCCTCGGCCGCCTCGACCGTCGCCACCGTCAGGGCCGTCACCAGCGGGCCCGCCGAGTCCGTGCCCTCACGGGACAGGGAGTACAGCGTGCTGGGGCTGCGGACGAACTCGTGCGGGTTGAAGCGCGGGCGGGTGTCGTCCGGGCCGTTCGGCGTCACCCACTTGTTGATCTCGGGGTTGATCAGGCACGACGCCATCTGCTGGGCCACGCCGTAGATGCCGCTGCGCTGCTTGTCGGGGGCGGTGATGACGCCGTTCAGCGCGTCGGCCGGCATGGCGTGCCCGGCGCCGCGCAGGATGCGCTCCGGAGTGTCGTCCTTGGGGTTCGACAGCCAGGTGTAGACCTGGGTGATCGGGGCGTTGCCGGTGGCCGCCGCGAGCAGGAGGTTGGCCAGGAGGTCCTGTCCCGCCGGGTCGAAGAACGCGTCGGTGGAGGCGTTCGGGTCGCGCGAGCCGGACGCGAAGTGGTCCGCAAGCTTACGGGCCTTGGCGACGTCGGTGACGTACGACAGCGGGTTCCACCACCACGCGGGCGGCTCCGTCGCCACCTGCTGCGGGTCGAACACCCACACCGTGCCGACCGCCTCACGCGGGCCGCGCGTGGCGTCGACGATGTCCCGCTTGTTGGACGTCACGAGCACCGCGCCCGGGCCGTCCAGGATCGCCGGAATGGCGCGCCGCGTCGTCTTACCCGTACGCGGGCCCCAGATGTCGACGTGCATGTCCTCGAAGGAACCGAACAGCGGCTGCTTGCCCTTGACGGAACGGCCGATGAACACGCCCGGGACCCGGCTCAGCACGCCCAGACGCTCCGCGATCGCCGCCGCGCCCTTCATCGTCAGCTTGCCGAGCTGCTCGCCCTTCGCCAGGTGCTGGGCCGCCGCGTCGACGTCCGGCTTCCTCTTCGCGCGCTGACGCAGCCGGTAGCCCGTCAGGATCAGGATGCCCAGCAGTACCGCCTCGGCCGCCGCCACCGCGCTCGCCGCGCTGCCCGGCCAGGCGTAGTCGCCCTTCGCGAGGGCCACGGTGAACGAGAAGGGGTTGCCCGGCGGGGCGGGCGCGTCGTCGAAGGACGCGCCGAGGTACGCGGCGCCCCAGGCGCCGCACAGCACGACCAGGACGACGGCGACGAGACCGGTTATCTCGTACGTCCAGTCGTCCTCGGCGCGTGGCTTCTTCTTCTGCTCAGCGGACATCTCTCAGACCTTCCTTGACCTTCCGTGCGTCACGCAGGTCATGCATCCTCGTCGCCGCCCTTGCCGTCGGCCTCGGCCGGGTTGGTGCCGGCCGGAATCGGGACCCGGAACACGCCTGTGATCTTGCCCTGCACGTCCCAGGTACCGAACTCGACGTTCTTGCCGGAGCGCGGCGCATGCACGATCTTCTTGCCCTTCGGGTCCCAGACGATCCCGACGTGCTCCGAGCCGTTGGGGCCGGGACGGAAGAAGATCAGGTCGCCGGGCTGTGCCTTCCCGACGTCGACCTCGGACGCGGCGAGCTTCTTCTCCTGGTCGTACGTCACCGCCCCGATGTTGATCTTTCCGCCACTCGCCTGGTAGTACGCCCACTGCGTGAAGCTGGAGCAGTCGAACGACACCGGGCTGTCGCCCTGGAGGCGCGGGGCGCCCCACACGTACGGCAGGCCGACGCCCCGCTGCGCCCAGCCGAGCGCCGCGCGGACCACCGGGTCGTCGGAGTCGGGCAGGACGCCCGTCACGCCGGCGCCGTCGGGGGCGACCGGGGTGCCGCCGCTGCCCTCGGCGCAGTTGGCGTACTCGGCGTCCCGCCCGTCGCCACCGCCGGGTGCGCTGCCGTAGTCGGGGTTGGCGGTGATCTTCCCGTTCAGCCAGTCCTCGGGGTCGATCATGCCGGGGCCGTTGTCCTGGCCGCCGATGAACGGGTTGTCGACGCCGGGCATGCGGACCTCCCAGTGCAGGTGTGGGCCGGTGACGTTGCCGGTGGCGCCGACGGCCCCGATCTGCTGGCCGCGCTTGACCTGGTCGCCGACCTTGACGTCCATCCGGGACTGGTGGGCGTAGAGGGTGATGACGCCGTTCGCGTGCTCGATGTTGGTCTCGTTGCCGTACGAGCCGCCGTACCCGGCCTTCACGACCTTGCCGTCCGCCGGGGCGTAGAGGGTGGTGCCGGTGGGGGCGGTCAGGTCGAGCCCGGTGTGGTAGCCGAGGCTCCACATGCCGCCGCGCGCCTTGTACTTGGTGCCCACCTGGTACGTGCCCTGCTTCATCGGCCACTGCCAGTCCTTGCCGGTCGCGGGCGCGTCCGGGTCGGGGGCGGGCGCCTGGGGCGCGAGGGGGGCGGCTGCGAGGGAGATCGGCTCGGCGCCGAGCGAGAGCGGTGCGAGGTCGCTGAAGCCGCCCTGTGCGGCCATCGCCGTCGTGGTCGTCGCGCCGTCACCCTCCAGCGGCGGCGTGGACCAGGAGCGGGGCGGGGAACTCGCGATGCTCAGCGCCTGGTTCGGCTGGGCGTTGTTGCCGACCGGCTCCGGGATGTCCGACTGCTGGCCGAGCGTCGGGAAGTTCGGGTTCTTCTCGACGGTCTTCTTGAGGTGCGCGTACCAGTTGTTGATCAGGTCCTTGTCGCCGGTCAGGTTGCCCCGGTAGCGGGCGGCCTGGGTGAGGACGACGCGCATGTAGATGGTGTTGCTGGGGCGGGAGCCCGAGTATCTCATCAGCGCGTTCCAGGCGTTGGTCTCGGCCTTCATCGCGTTCAGGAAGTTGGCGGCGGCGAAGGCCGCGTCGTCGATGTTGTAGAGGTCCTTCTCGCCGTCGCCGTTCCCGTCGGCGCCGTAGTCCTGCCAGGCCGGCTTGCCGAACTGGAGGATGCCCATGTAGCCGGCGCTGTTCTTGCCGCCGGGCGCCGCCGACGGGTCCTGCCCGTACTTGGTCTCCTGGTACATCTGACCGGCGATGAGCGTCCAGTCGAGCCCGTCGTAGCGGGCGGCCGCGCGCATGGCGGCGAGGATCATCCTCGGGGGTATCTCGTTCCGGGCCGTCGAGCTCGGCATGTACATCTTGCCCGCCGGCATGATCGGCGACGTGGCCGCCGCGTCACTGGTGTTGCCCGCCTGCGCGTTGTCGCCGTAGTCACCGCAGGCCGCCTGGGCCGCACCGCCGCCCATGGCGCCCATCAGGCCGCCGATCATGACGAGGATGACGAAGCCGATGCCGCCGATCGGCAGCAGCCCGCCGCCGCCGAGGAGCAGCCACAGCGTGAGGTTGCTCTTCTTCGCGCCGCCGGGGCCCTGTCCGCCGCCGCCTCCGCGTGCGGACTGGGCGACGTCCTTGGCGGCCTTCGCCGCCTTGGCGACCTTGGCGGCCTTGGCGGCGGCCGCGAGAACGGCAGGAGCCACCATCGGTGTCTACCCTCCCGCCTGGTCGGACGCGCCCACGTTGCCGAGGCCGAAGATGGAGACCGAGGACACCTTCCACGTGCCGTTGCTGTTGCGGGCCGTCACGAGCCAGGAGTTGGTCTCCGTACCGGTGTTCCGGCCGTCCTCGCTCCGGGCCGCGGTCACCTCGACGAGGCTGGAGAGCGTCTTGCCACTGCCGCGTACGAGATCGGACGCGACCATCGCGTCGCGAACCACGGTCGCCTTCCCTTGCGAGGCGCACTTGGTGGCCACGCAGGTGTCCCAGGCCTTGCCGGTGGGCAGGCCCGTGTCCTGCCTCAGCTGTGGGTCGTTGGCGGTCAGCGCGAGTAGCGGCTCGGCCCAGGAGGCGTTCTTGTCGGTGTGCGTGTAGGTGCTGAGGCCGGCCATGTAGTCGGTCATCAGCTGGTGCGCCGCGGCGGCCTCGGCCTGCGTGAGGATGGGCTTGACCGCGCCCGCGCCGGAGGTGGTGCCGTCCGAGGGCTTGCCGTCGCCGCCCGCCGAACCGCCGGAACTCCCGTCCGGGGGCGCGCTGGTGGCGGACGGGTTCCCGGACGCGTCGTCCGAGGTGTCGTCGTCCCCGTTGAAGAAGATCAGCACCACGAAGGCGCCGACCATCAGGAGCCCCAGTACCGCCAGGGCCAGTGCCGCAGTTCGCTTGTTCTCGGCGGGTGACTCCACCGTCCCGGGCCTCCCTCAGTCAGGTTGCCGGGACACGGTAGGTGGAGAGGGCGGCTGGGGACCGCATGTTTTCCCCGGCGGGGAAAGTCGGGGACGGAGTGAGGAAGGACGGGGAATCGGGGACGTGTGGGGAATTGGTGGAGGCGGAGGTGAAGGATTCTCACGGTCCCGTCGGGGACGACTTCTTCGCTTGCCAGGCTTGCTCAGGCCAGTGGGTCCTGGCTCGCGTCGTACGGCTCCAGGGGCAGCGGGTCGAAGGGGTAGGCGGTGTGTCCGTCCTTCGGGGAACAGGCGGCGAAGGGCCCCATGTCCGGGTCCATCAGCACCCGCAGATGCGGGTCCGCGTGGTGCAGCCACCACGTGGACATCCCGGTCCCCGGCTCCTGCCGCAGGTGCTCCCACGCCAGCCAGAGCGCGGTCAGCCGCGCCCCTGCCTCGGGATGCGCCCACCAGCGGGGGCACCAGGTGCTGGAGGAGCCGTTGACGCGGCGGCGCAGCATGTTGGCGAGGTACTCGGTGACGAAGACGAAGACGTCCGCGTACAAGAACTCGCCAGGGTCCTCGTCGGCCGGCTGCTGCTGGGGTGCCTGTGCGGGCGGCTGCGGGGGTTGCGAGGGCTGAGGCTCCGCCGCAGCGGGCCCGGTGAGGACCGGGAACGTCGCGAGCAGCTGGGCCATGGCATCGCCCCGGTGGCGGAGTTCGGCGACGACCATGGTGCTCAGTTCGGTCCCGGCATTCGTCTCGGCCATCGCGTCCCCCGCCGCGCGAGCGGTGAGCAGCCGGGTCTTCCACAGGTGCAGCTGATGGCTGTGGTGCCCCTCTTCGTGGGAGGACCGGGCCCCGGCCAGGAAGAACGTCAGATTCCTGTGCATGGACTCCCAGGCGTGGGAGTCCGCCAGGAGAACCGTCTGCTGCGCCAAGGCCTGGGCTGCGCGGGTGAAGTCGGTGTCGCTGTTCATGAGGTCTCCAGAGACTCGGGCGGCGCCCAGAGGTTGAGCGTCAGAGCGGAGCCGCCGGGCCTGGTCGTGGTCCAGGTCGCGGGGTAGATCGACTGGTGCAGCACGACCCACGGCCGCCCCACCTCGCCTTCGGCCGGCTTCCAGTGCGCCAGCGCGTGAGGACTGCGGTTCTCGAGCCGATAGGACCTGCCCGCCCAGTACGAGCGGTGCGGGGGCTCGGGGAAGCCCGCCGCGTTCCACGATCCCGACCAGGTGGGGGTGCCGAGCACGGATTCGACCGCAGTCAGGTAGGCCGGCCAGTCCTCTGTGGCGCGGGTCAGGACCGCGTCGTTCTCGGACGGATCGCCTGCCCTCGAACGCCACGCGTCATGGACCCCCTGTCGGACCCGGAAGAGGGTGCCCATCTCGATGGTCAGATGCGCACCCGTACGGGTCCGTACGGTGACGCTTCCGCGTTCATGAACGGGGACGTCGTACTCCCAGCCGTACCGCTCGAACAGCGTGTGGAACTCCCGCCCTCCGAGCTGCGGCAGCCCCTGCCACACCCCGGGCCAGTCGACCGCCAACTCGTCCTTCAGCTCGGCGACCAGGTCCTGAGGGGTTCGCCCCGTCTCTGTCAGCATCGGCCGTCTCCCGGTCAGGCGAAGATGATGCCGAGGAGCAGCAGCACCACCACCACGCCGCCCATGATGAAGCGGGCCTTCGGGTCCTCGCGTTCCCACAGGTCGTGGACGACCGCCCAGCCCGTCAGCCGGGCGGCGTGGCCGTCGTGGATGCTCGTGGGGCCGGGGTTCCCGTCGCCGAGCGGGCCGTCGGGGGTGTCCGGGTCGAGGTCGCCGGTGATCCCCTGCTGCTCCTGGGCCACCATCACCAGGCCCTCGAGGAGTTCGGGCATCGTGTTCGGGGTGAGCGGGTACGCGACGGTGCCGAACTCGGTCTGGAAGACGAGGCGCGACTGCCAGGGGTTGCCGGGTTCGTAGCCGTCGATCCAGGCGTGCTGGGCGTCGTAGGACGGCGCGGCGGGCGCTGCGGGCGTCACCGGCGTGGCGGGTGCGGCCGGTGTGGCGGGTCCGTACTGCTGGGGCGGCGCCGCTGCCGCCTGGGCGGCAGGTGCGGGGTGCTGAGGTCCTGCGGTCTGGTCGCTCAACTCTCGTCCTTGGGAAGGTCGGGGACGCATCCGCGCCCGGCGGCGCGTGGCCAACCCCCGCATTGTGCCGAGCCCGCCCGAGTGCCGGGTCTTCTTGAGTCCCGGGGGCACGTCACCACTCCCGTCCGGATTCCTCTGTATTCCTCGGTCGCACTCCTTGTTTTCCTCGACGAGGAAATCGAGGCGTTGTTGTCCCCGCCGTTTGCCACACTGCCCACCGCACCTGAGCTCACCAGGGCCCGCCGCGCCCGATCGGCGGCCCGGATCACACGCGGGGGGAGATCGAGCCGATGACGGACCACAACAGCCCTGCCGGCGGCAACGGCGGGAATCAACCGCCCGTGCAGCCCGGGCAGTTCGGGCCGCCGAACACGGCCGCCGGGCAGCAGCAGCCGGCGCCGCAAGGGCAGCAGCCTCAGCCGCCGCAGCAGGCCCAGCAGCAGGTGCCGCCGCAGGCGCCCGGGCCGTACGGCTATCCGGCGGCCCCGGCCGCTCAGGGCCCCGCGGCCGCCCAGCAGCCGATGGCCTCCGAGGCCGCGCGTGCCCAGGTGGCCGCCGCCTGGACGCGCCGCGCTCCGCAGGCAGTCGTGCCGCCCGGCGAAGCCGCCGTACCGGCCCTTCCGCCGCGCCAGAGCCCGGCTCCGGGCGCTGCGGGCCCGAGCAAGAAGGACCGGCGCGAGCAGGCGAAGGCCGAGCGGAAGGCCGCGTACGAGGCGAAGAAGGCCCAGCGGGAGAGCCGTAAGCGCGGTGGTGCCCCGGCGGCCACGCCCTCGGCCATGCCCGTCGGAACGTCCTCGTATGCCCCCGGCGGTACCGCCACACCCGCCGCCACTCCCGCAGGCGCCCCCGCGCGCACCCCCGCCGGTGCCTCCTTCGACGTTCCCGCCCCCGGCGGCCGGCTCCCCGCGACCGGGCGCAACACCCACGTCGCCCTGCGCGCCACCCTGCTCTTCACCACCTGCGCCTTCGCGCTCGGTTCGTGCGGAGTCGTCGGCCTGGCGATCGGGAAGTCCTCCGATGCGCCGACGGCCGCGCTCGACAAGAAGGACGTCCAGAAGTACCGGCTCACCGAGTTCCCGACCCGGTCCGCCGCCACCTTCGCCGAGAAGTACGCGACGCTCTGCCTGACGTACGACGAGAAGACCGCCGATCAGCGGCGCGACGAGCTGGCCCGCTACGCGACCTCCGGAGTCGACCGCGACTGCGGCTGGAACGGGCAGGGCACGCAGAGCGTCACGGGCGCCGCCTGGGACGGCAGCGTGGAGGACCTCCCCGAGTACGGCAAGAACGGCCGCTACCTGGGCGTCCAGGTCACGCTGTCTTCCGGGCGCGTCACCACCGTCTCCGTACCCGTGTACGTGGCGAATCCCGCCGCCGGCTCCGGGCTGCGTGTCGTGGGTGACGTCGGCGAGATGCCGCTGCCCGGCCGGGGCACCGCGCCCGAGGTGGACCGGGAGGGCGAGCTCGTCGACGACACGCTCTCGGAGCAACTCAAGGAGCGGGTCCTGGGGGGCTACTTCATCGCCTGGGGCGCTTCCGACTCCACCTCGATGTCCCGCTTCACGACCCCCGACGCCACCGTCGCCGCGACCTCCGGCCTGGCCGGCGCGCTGTCCGTGCCCCAGGTCGAGAAGGTCGAGGCGCTGGCCCCTGCCGGTACGGAGGACGGCGACACGATCACGTACAAGTACGGGCAGTCCGTGCCGGTACGGGTCACCGTCGTCTGGGGAGGGGCCCGGGTCGAGGGCGCCACCGGTGAGGCCGCCACGACGCAGATCAAGCGCTCGTACCGGCTGACCGTCGTGAACACCGCCCAGGGCTGGTTCGTCAAGGACGTGCGGGGCGCGGTCCTGGATCCGGCGGGTGGGAGCGGCGACGGCGGTGAGCCGGGCGCCTCCCCGTCCCCGGGGCAGGCGACCCCGTCGGCCGGGACCACCACGCCGCCCGCCACCGGCGCCACGCAGCCGCCGGCCACGAAGCCGGCCACGAAGCCGACTACGAAGCCGACTACGAAGCCGCCCACGAAGCCCGGCAAGTCCTGACAGCACGTTCCGACGGGGAGCCGCGCGTTCCCCGTCACCGATTCGCTCACCGCACGTCCCTCACCACCACCCCCATCAGCGGACGCAGCACACCGCGGCACACCGCAGAACGAAAGGACACCTCATGTACCTGGCAGCGACCACGCTGGAGGGCATGTTCGGCGAGATCCAGGACATCCTGCGCACCATCGGAACGATGGTCGCGGTGATCGCCCTGCTCATTCTCGGCATCCGGATGCTGATGTCCATGAAGCGGGGCGACGGCATGCGCGAGGCCTTCCAGGGCTTCGGCATGATCGCGCTCGCCGCCCTGATCATCGGTGGCGCGACCGGCCTCGCCGGTGTGCTGATCAGCCTCGGTGGCCAGATCGGTGGCGGTGGCGGCGGTAACTGAGCCATCCGGCCGGGACCGTGCCGTCCCGGCCACGGAGGGGCCCAGACAGTCGAGCGAGGTCGAGAGAGAGGGGGAGTGACCGATGGCGCAGAACGTACAGGGCGAGCCGGAGCCGATGGTCGCGTACGACCACACGGACCTGCTCAACCGGCCCAAGCGCATCTGGAACTGGGGCAACATCCCGCTCCCCGGACTGCTGCTGCCCGCGCTCGGCGCGGCGTTCGGCTTCGGTGTGGTGTGGATGGTGGCGCTGCTCTCCCTCTCCGCCTTCGTGCCCTTCCTGGGCATGTCGATGCTGACGTCGGTGCTCTACTTCGGGCCGCCGTTCGGCGTCTACTTCATCTGGGGCCGGCCGCTCCCCTCCGCCCTCACCCTCAGCCAGCAGCTCGTGGTCTGGGCCGACTACTGGTGGCAGCCGAAGCGGTTGCAGGGCCTGGCCGCCGACCGTGAGCCGGAGGCGCTGCACTGGCAGGTCATCCTCTGGCAGCCGGGTTCGGGGCGCTGGCAGCAGAGTTACGAGCAGGCGCTGGCCGAGGCCGCGCGGCACGGTTCGTCGTACGCCGGTACGGGACCGGTGATCCCCGCGCCCACCGCGCCCGCTCCCGCACACACCGCCGTACCCTCCTCCGAGACCGCAGGATGACTCCACCATGTTCATGATGATCCTTCTGGGCGGGGCGGTCGCCTTCTTCGCGATCGCCATGATCATGGCCGCCTCCTCCTCCAAGACCAAGGGCGCCAACGGCGGCCAGGGCAACGGAAAGCAGGGCTCCGGTTCGCGGAGCGGCTCCGGCTCCGGGAACCGTGGATCCTCCAAGGACCGCGCGGAGGCCCGGCGCGAGGAGATGCGCCTGCCGTACCGCTACGCCGACGACATGATCTTCGTGCACGGCGACTCGGTGTGGACCGGCATCGTCCTGCCCACCTCGATCGACGAGTACCTCAACGGCACCGAGCTCCAGGCCATGGCCGAGGCGCCGGCCCGCGCGCTGCTCAACCTCGCGCGCGGCGACCGTAACGTCGAGTGCCACTACCGCAAGGTGTACCGGCCGATCACCGCGGTCGGCTGGGCCGAGGAGCTCAACGCCGTCGCGTGGGACCCGACCGAGAACTACAAGGCGTACAACTTCCGCAAGGCCGAGTACCAGGAGCGCATCGGGGCGATGCGCGAGCGGAACATCCTGCTGGTCAAGCTGGGTTCGCTGAAGCGCGGCTCCGGTGACGGCAGTGGCGTACTGCCCGGTGGGGACGACCCGGTCGAGGACCTCGCCCTGTCCCGCGCCCTGAGCGGTACGGCCGACAAGGCGGCGGCCGCCGCGACCGGTGTGCACGGGGAGTACCTGTCGCCGGGCCTGCTCGCCCAGTGGACGCAGGTGGCGCGTGAGGTGCACGAGAGCCTGGAGAGCCTCGGCGGTACGCCGCTGGTCCGCGAGGAGCTGGTCTGGCTGATCCGCAAGCCGCTGCACGGCGATCTGCCGGTGCCGCCCGAGCCGGTGCTCGGCTCGCGGTCCTGGGGACCGGACCAGTTCGACCTCGTCGTCGACTTCTCCGGCGAGAACCGCAAGACGCACATCGTGCTGCACCAGTACGACGAGGTCACCGGCGAGCAGCACACCAGCTACACGACGACGCTCGTCGCCGCCAACTGGCCGACGGAGACCAGGTTCCGCCAGTCGACCGCCTGGGCGCGGTACGCGGCGCAGAACGTGGAGTTCCCCGTCGAGATCGACATGCGCTTCACCCTCATCCCGTACATGAGGTTCCAGGACCGCGCCGGCAAGATCAGCGGCAACCTCCTGGACGAGATGAACGACATGGCCAACTCGGGCCGTTCGCCGGACACCAAGCTGGCCAACCAGGTCACCCGCGCCCAGCACCTCGTGGACGACATCGAGGAGCACAAGATGCCGGGGATGGAGGCGCAGATCCGTTTCACCATCTCCGCGGCCGACCCGACCGAGCTGGAGCGGCGACGCCGCATCCTGGAGATGCAGTTCAAGCAGGATCTGAAGGTCACCCTTCTGCGTCCGACGCGCCAGCAGTGGCGGCTGCTCCAGTCGCAGCTGCCGGGCAACGCGCCGAAGCTGCCGATCGCGCCGTACCTGCGGCTGCAGGAGGTGGAGCAGCTCGGCGCCGGGCTGCCGACTGCCGGTACCGAGCTGGGCGACAACCCCGAGCAGCGGTCCGGCAAGAAGCTCGGCTGGGTGGGCAACCTGGTCGGCTGGGCGGGCAAGATGCCGGTCCACTACTCCCTCCACGTCGGTCCCGCCCGTAACGACGGCGGTGGCCTCGCCATCGTCGGCGCGTCCGGCGGTGGAAAGTCCTCGCTGGCGCTGCAGAAGTTCTACGAGGAGTCGGAGTCGGGCGTTCGTTGCCTGGTCATCGACCCGAAGACGGACTTCGCGCAGCTCTGTTACTACCTGGGCTTCGGCGCCCAGGTGAACGACCCGGAGTTCGCCAGCGACGCGGAGCGGGGCGTGCTGGGGACGCCGGAGAGCCGGTTCCAGCCGGTGAACCCGGAGTTCTGGGCGGAGACGGAGGTCGTCGACCTCCTCAAGGGCCAGGCGGGTGTGCTGGACCCGTGGGTGATCGCCCGCGACGTGCCGTCGGGCCGGCTCCTTGCCGAGTCGATGCTGCGTGGCTTCCTCGGTGACGAGGACTACCAGCGGGTACGACTGCCCGTCATCGAGGGGATGGCGACGGTCGTCGGCTGGTACAACTCGGCGATCCGGCAGGCGACCGAGCAGGGCCTGAGCGCCCGGGACGCCGAGGAGCGGGTGCCGCGACCGACGCTGTGGGCCGTTGTCGACGAGGTGGTACGGGCGTACGAGCACGCGCTCGCGACGAACGACCGCGAGGCGGCGAAGGACCTGAAGCTCGCGCAGATGCTCCTGACAGAGCTGCGGACGCTTCCCTACGCGCGACTGGCGTTCGCGGAGACGCCGCAGACCCTGTCGGCGATGCGCAAGCGCCGTACGGTCATCACGCTCCGCGGCTTCCAGTCGCCGGCGGCCTCCGACCCGCGCAACTGGAACCCGGCCGAGCGGCTGGCGGCGACGGCGCTGATGGCGGTCGTGGAGCTGGGCAGCCAGATGCTCGACGTCGGGTACGAGAAGAACCCGGTGACGGGCGAGATCGGCCTGCGCCCGAAGGCGCTGTTCGTCGACGAGGCGTACGTCGTCACGGCGACGGAGAGCGGCCGGGACCTGATGCGACGGGCGCTGAAGCAGGGACGTTCGTACCTGGCGGTGACGGTACTGATCACCCAGCAGGCCATCGACCTCGTCCAGATCGAGGACTCCGAGGCGCGCAGCGGTGGCGCGAACCAGATCCACACGGTCTTCGCGTTCAAGCAGAAGTCCGCGCAGGAGGCGTCGCTGGTGGCGCCGCTCCTCGGCCGCCCGGAGACGGACGCGAAGGTGGTCTCGGCCCTCCAGGAACTCCGCACGGGTGTCTGCCTCCAGCGGGACGCGGACAAGCGGGTGGGCACGGTGGCGGTGGACCTGGTCTTCAGGGAGATCCTCGCGGCCACGGACACGAACGGCACGACCCGCCCGTCCCGCCAGGGCGTGAACCCGCCCCTGAGCGTCTGGGACTGGACCTTCCTCCAGGAGACGAACGACCTGGACCCGACGCCCGCACCGGACGCCACGGCCGCGGTCTGACCTGCCCCGGCCCACCCGAATCGACCCGAGGAGAACCTCATGCGCCTGACCAAGACCCTCGCAGCCGGAGCTGTCGCGCTGAGCGCGCTCGTGACGCTGACCGGTTGTGGTGGCAGTGACGAGCCGGCGGAGGGCTCGGGACTGCCGAAGGCGGCCACGATGGCCGAAGTGCAGAAGTTCATCAACGGGTCGGGCGCCCAGTGCAACGAGCTTCGGCCGTACTCCGAGACCGCTGAGATGGCCAAGGAAGCCAGGGACCCCGCCTGGAGCATCAAGGAGCGCGCTGTCTGCCAGGACGCGTCGGGCGAATACATCATCGTGCTTCTCGTCGACGACATGACGAAGTTCCAGGAGTCCACGGCGAAGGCGCAAGCCAAGGGCGACGGGAAAAGCTTCCTGATCGGGCAGAACTTCGCGGTCGATCCCACTGCCGACGACACCAGCCGGACTGTGGTGCAGGGCGGTCTTCAGGTCATGTCGTGCGATCCGAAGGACCGAGAGGACATCCCCAGCGGCTTCACGGTGTCTGAGGGCCTGGCCAAGGGCTGCTTCACGACGAACTACATCCCCGCGTAGCGACGACCACCCGGGCATCGGAGTCGGCTCCGGCCTACCTCAGCCGCGGTTCAGCCCTCAATCGGCACCCAAAACCTCAAGGAGAAAGCCATGCGCCTGACCAAGACTCTCGCTACCGGAGCGGTCGCCCTGACCGCGCTCGTGACGCTGACGGGCTGCGGCAGCGACGACCCGATGGAGGACTCGGGCCTTCCGAAGGCGGACAGCATGGCCGCCCTGCAGCAGCTCATCAACGAGCGGGGCGCTCAGTGCAACGAGCTCGAGCCGACGGGTGACGAGGCGAAGTACATGCTGGAAGAGGCCAAGGACCCGGCTTGGGGCATCAAGGAGCGCGCGGTCTGCCAGGACGCCCAGGGCGACGACATGGTCCTGCTGCTCATCAGCGACATGACCAAGCTCCAGGAGGCCAACGTCAAGGCGGTGGCCAAAGACGACGGCAAGGATCTCATCGTCGGGCAGAACTTCGCTGTGGTGCCGGTGGGCGATGACACGGGTCGGGCTCTGATGCAGAGCGGCCTCCTCGCGCTGACCTGCGACCCCAAGAACCGCGAGGACATCCCCAGCGGCTTCACCGTCACGGAGAGCCAGGTCAAGGGCTGCTTCACCACGAACTACATCCCCTCATAGCGGGGACCACAGCACACCTCCCTGTCGCGGAACTCTGGAAGGAAGCCGATGTTCGTGCGCCGTAAGGCCATGTCACGCGGAACCGCCGCCGAATCCCGGTCGTTGGGCCACCGGGTGCGTGGCCTCGGGCGCCTCGCGAGGGCCGGTCTGTTCGTGGTCATGGCGCTGTTCGCCCTGACGATGGCCGTCCCCGGCACGGCGCACGCGGACTTCACATGCCAGTTCACGGGTTCGGACAACTATCAGATGGACCACCCCGGGGCGAACGGCGAGAGCATCTTCCCTGCGGTGAACCAGTGGGAGGGGGACTCCAACAAGCAGGCCAAGAACCTGAACGACACCACCGGCATGGTGACCGGCGCGGTCCCCATGGACGCGGAGCGCCCGGAGAGGTACACGCTCTACGAGCTCAACGCGCTTCGTGGTCTCGACTGGTCGATGACCTTCAAGGGGAAGGGCGACGCCGCCGAGGACAATGGTGACTGGGGCAGCGGCGCCGACAACTGCTCGATCATGGACTATGCCAACAACAACATCGCCGACATGGTCTTCAACGGCACCAAGCTCCTGACCCGCGTCGCGATATCCATCAAGGAGTACGCCTCCAACCCGAGTCCGCTCAGCGGCCTCTACGAGGGACGCGACAACGTCGTGGAGACGTTGAAGCGGAACGTCTTCATCCCCGCCGTCCCCGTCATGATCATGCTGACCGGTCTCTGGGTGTTCACCAAGTGGCGGCAACAGCAGATGCGCGAAGTGTGGTCGGGTGTCGGATGGGCCACCCTTACGACCATCGCCGTCGTCACCCTGCTCACGGGTGGCAACTTCGGCAAGCTCATCGAGGAAGCGGACTCGGGCATCGCCCAGGCCAACGCACTGCTGTCCGAGGCAGCCCTCAGCGGCGTGTCCGGGCAGATGCAGTCCCCTTGCGATCTCGCGGAGAACGCGGAGAACCGCGGCCTGCGTGTGTCGAGCTGCGCGATGTACGACACGCTGGCGTTCAGGCCGTGGGCTCTGGGGCAGTTCGGCGACGTCGGCACCAGCTGCATCTTCAAGAACAAGACGGGGAGCATCAAGGACGGCGCCTGCATTCCGGCCAACAGTTCGTCCGAATGCGTCTCGGGCAAGGGAGTCCGCTGTGAGGACCTCCGCGTCAAGCAGGTCGAGTCCCAATCCCTGAACAACATCGAGGCCCTCAGCGGGAAAGAGTTCAACAAGCTCGACAATGAGTGGCAGCGCATCCGCAAGGACATCGCTGTGGGCGAGAACAAGCCCGACAAGAGCATCTATCCGGTGGGCTTCGACGAATGGTCCGGAAAGAACGCCGGCACGCGCGTCGGGATCGCCTTCTACTCGCTGATCGCCGCCCTTATCGTCGGCCTGATGGTCATCGTCCTCAGCGCGCTCACCCTGCTGTGGCACGCCGTGACCCTGATCCTCATCATCATGCTGCCGCTGATCGCCACGATCGGTATCCACCCGTCCC
Source organism: Streptomyces sp. P9(2023) (assembly GCF_032436795.1). Classification (NCBI taxonomy): domain Bacteria; kingdom Bacillati; phylum Actinomycetota; class Actinomycetes; order Kitasatosporales; family Streptomycetaceae; genus Streptomyces; species Streptomyces sp. P9(2023). Next base: position 295,549 of record NZ_JAUPWM010000004.1, on the reverse strand, counting down.
AGCAGAAGCTCCTCAAGGGCTGGTTGCAGACGTTTATCCACAGCTTCGTGCTGCGGGCGGGCTTCGGGATCATCCTGACCGTGTTGTTGGTGCTCTACCAGATGATCCTGCCCTCCAGGATCTCCCTGGGCATGCAGCTCCTCATGCTCCTCCTCGTCACCGTCGCCGTCGTGATGATGCTCAAGAAGCTCATCGGAGGGGCGTACAGCCCGAAGATCGCCGGAGCTGAGGACGCCCTGGGCGTGGGCGACATGCCGGGTGCGGTCGCCGGGAAGGCCGTGCCGATGCTGGCTTCGGCCGGGCGGTTGGGGGTGGGTGCCACCAAGGCCTCCGGGCGGGTCGCGGCGGGGGCCGCGGCCGGGACCGCGAGGGGGGCCGTGAAGGGGGCCGGGTATGCCGCTCGGGGGTTGGACAAGAAGTTCCTCGGCGAGAAGCTGCAGAAGGGTGGCTGGCTCGCGATCAACAACTCCAAGCGCCAGCAGCGCAAGAGCGCCTACCAGGGACGTGCGATCCAGGAGAACTCGTACGAAAACCCGAACGGGGGCAACGGCAGCACCGCTTCGGACGACTCCGGCCAGCAGCAGCAGCCCCCTCGCCGCACCGGCCGCGTCAGCCAGGGCAACACCACTCCGCCCCCGCCGGCCACGCCGACGCCCGCTCCCGTGCCGCAGCAGCAGCCCGCGCCGCAGGCCGAACCGCCCCGGCCTCCGCGCGTCCAGCCGGCTCAGCAGCCGGTGACACATCAGCCCGCGCAGCCGAACCCGCCGCAGCTGCCCCCGCAGCGGCCGCCGGGTGATGGCAACCGCATGCCCCGATAGGAGGACCGTTCATGTCACGAATCGACTCGGTCGCCAGGGCCGTGCGGCGGCTCGTCCGGCAGGAGAAGAGCGACGACTGGGCAGTCCGGCTGCTGCCCAGGCTCGTCCTCGGGCTCGCCGGGGCGTACACGCTCTTCATCCTCGCCTCCTCCAGCATGAGCTCGTTCATCACGATCTGCGCGCTGCTGGTGCTCGGCCTGCTGGTGTTCCTGCTGCGCCGGCGCGGCCAGTTGCTGCTGGCGCTCGGGTCGACGGTCCTGACCGCCGCGTTCGCGGGCTATCTCGCGGCCGTCGCGGACATCGCCCGGGGCATTCCGGCCGGTTGGGCGGGCGGGCAGGCCGTGTTCGGGCACTGGGCGCTCGCCGGGATGGCGCTGCTCGGGACCTGGGTGGTCAAGGAGCATCCCGGGCGGCGCGGGCTCACCGTCGTGCTCGCCGATGTCGTGCTCCTGGTGGCGGCCGGGATCGGGACCGTGGCGCCACCGGTCGCCGTACCGCTCGGGTTCGTCGGCATCGTCGCCGTGCTCATGTTCCGGGGTGGAGGGGGTGCCGCCGTGGGGCGATTCGTTCGGCGCCTGGCACGGCGGCCCGCGCCCGACACCAAGGCGAACAGCAAGCGGGTCTGATGCCGGCTCAAGAAGGTATGGAGCAACTCGGTTACGGTTTGGAACGGCTTTGCGGTCGCCATTTGCACTGCTCTAGAGTCCCCAGGTATCAAAAAATGCCACGGGGGGCACTTTCATGGTCACAACCGCTCGCAGGACCCTTCCCTCACCATCCATATCCACCGGCGCCGGCACGAGCGCAGCTTCCCTGCCCTGCCGCCGCCGACCGGACATTTTCCGCCATCCCCTTCTGGAGAAGCCGCCCGTCGCCGCCGCCGAACTGCCCCTGCAGGGCCGGCGCGTCCAGGCCCTCGCGCATGCGGCGCGGCAGCTCTGCGCCTCCTGCCCGCTCCGTCAGGAGTGCCTGCGCGACGCCGTCCTCCGCCCCGATCCGGGCGGGTACCTCGCCGGGACCACCGAGCAGGACCGGCGGCTCATCCGCCGCCGGCTCGGCATCGGCACGCCGCAGGGGGACCTGACCGCGCCCGTCGACCTCCGGGACCGCGCCGCCGAACTCGCCGCCGTACTCGACGTGTTCGCGCCGCAGCACGCGGCCGGGCACGAGGCCGGGCACTCGGCCCGGCCTGCGCGCCGGCCCGCCCGCTCAGGTCCCCGGCTGCCCGCGATTCCACCCCAGAAGACACACCACGTAGCAGAGGTATCCATGGCGGTTCCGGCAGGCGAACGGATCACCTTCGCTCTCGACGATCCCGTTCTCGCCGTGCGGAAGGGCGTCCTCGCGCCGCTGCTGCACGCCGCGCTCCCCGCCGTCGAAGCCACCGAGCAGCTCGCCGGGATGCTGGCGCACGTGCCGTCCGCCGGGCCGACGCCGGAACTGGCCGAGGCCTGCCGACGCGCGCGTCGCTGCCTGGAGACCTGGCGCGCCGAGAACGGCAACGACGCGTCCCGGCTTCCGGCGGACACCGGGCTCGTCGGCTCGGTCAGCGTCGAGCTGGCGACCAGTGACCCGATCGCCGCGCTGCGCCAGGACCTTTTCGAGCCACTGCTGCGGCGGGTCTCGGAGTCGATCGTCCGCATAGAGGCGGTCATGTCGGTCCTGGACGGGCCGGGCGGTACCGACGGAACGGACCGTGCGACACCGACCGACCTCCGGGCCGCCCTGCGCGAACTCGCCGCACGCATCGAGGCGTACGAAGGTGTCGCCGCCACCACTGCCGTTCCGCGGCTGCGCGCCGTGGACAGCGGGGACGCGGTGGTACGTCCCTTCCCGCCCACCACGAGCCTGCGCCAGGCCGTGGACCGGGCCGTCGCCTCCTTCCCCGGTCCGTTCACCGCCCGCGACGTGCTGCTCGCGCTGCCTCCGGAGGTGTTCCAGGAGTCGGCCAAGTCGATCAGCAACGTCCTGTCCGCCCTGGTCAAGTCCGGGCGGTTGCGGCGCGTGTCCCGCGGCACGTACACCATGGACCCCATGGCTGGTACTCGTCCCCTGGGTGAAGCCCCGTCCACCGGCGACCTCGCCGCGCACTCCTGAAAGGACCCGAGTCGTGCAACCCACACCCCCGGCGGCCGAAGTCCGCATCTTCTCCCCGAACGCCGGCCTGATCGACGGCGTCCCCGTCACCGCGCCGCCCTACGGAGACATCCAGGAGGTCGTCATCTCGATCCTCCAGCAGCGCGCCCAGCAGTTCGGTGCCCCGGCCCCGGCATCGATCACCGACGACCGCTACGGCGGCGCGATCCGCCTGCTCATCCACCCGGACGGCACCACGGAAGCACTGGACTGACCAGCCCAGGCAGAAGCTGTTGTCATACCGATCGTGAAGAGAGGGCGGCACTCATGACCGACAAGCAATCGCTGCGTGACTACATCGACCGCTACGCGGCAGGAGAGATCCCCCGCGACGAGGCACTGGCGACCATCGCCGCCTGGGACTTCGAGGAGGAGTGGTTCGACCCGACCCACACGGCCCCGACGCATCAGGACAACACCCTGGCCGTGGTCAACCAGGGCCGCGGGCTCGGAAAGCTGACGGCTGAGGACATCGAGGTGATCCGAGAACTTCTCAAGCGGCGTGGGCTCTGACCGCGGAGTGTCGAAGTCGAGCAGGGGGAGGGCGCGCGTGTGCGTGTGACGGGGGAGTACGAGCCGGTATACCGGGAACTCCAGCAGCGGATGGGGCCGGGCGGGGACCTGGCGATGGCGGGGGAGTTCGACACCAGGAACCGCCACGCGGTGGAGGGACTGTGGACACCCGAGCGCGCGCTCCTGCACGACGCGCTCATGGAGCGGTTCAAGGATCAGTGCAAGGGGAAGCCCCGAGACGGTCATGCTGTTCTCTTCACGGGCGGAGCGCCCGGGTCCGGCAAGGGCAGAGCGCAGCGCGGTCTGTCGCAGTGGGAGTCTCAGGATTCGGCACTCGGGGACGAGCTGCGGCGCGTGCACGGTGTGAACCTCGACGAGTACGTCGTTCTCGATCCGGACGAGTTCAAGGTGGCGCTCTTCGAGCAGGGCGGTGCACCGCAACTTCCCCCCGCGCTCGACCGGCTGTCCGACGGCCGCCCGCTGTCCCCGTCGGAGAAGGCCTCGCTGGTCCACCGGGAGTCGGGCCATGTCCAGAACCTGATCGAGCAGTGGGCACGCGGTGAGGGCTACAACCTGCTCTACGACCAGTCCCTGCGGGCCCTGGGATGGACCGCGAACCTTCTCACGGACCTTCAGCGGGAGGGCTACGACAAGCGCGTGCTGCTCTCCGTGGAGGTCCCCGAGCAGCAGTGCCTGGAGCAGAACGCGGCGCGCTGGCTGGCGGGCCGTCAGGAGTTCGACGCGGGGCGCGACTGGTACGGCGGCCGCATGGCGCCCGAGGGCTTCATCAAGGGCCTCTACGCGGACAGCACCACGGGCCGGGGCTACTCCATCGGCCGGGAGAACGCCGAGCAGCTTGCCGAACGCGGCCTGGCCACCGGGTTGATCACCACCGATCGGGGTGACTTCGGCCCGAAGGCGGTACCGGAGGCCGCTGTTCCGGCCGCGGGCCGGGCGTTCCAGCAGGGCGATGCCACCGTGCGAGTGGCCAAGGGCGCCCAGTTCATGCCCGGCGTGAACATCACCCCCACCCGCGCCCCGGCGCCGCGAGGTGTTCCCCTCCCGACGACTCCCCCGCCGCCCACGCCGGGCCCCCGGCGCGGCCCCGGCGTCGGCCTCTGACCTGCGGGCATCTCACGCGGGCTACAGCTGGGGGCCGTGCGGCTCCAGGGGGAGCCGGTCGAAGGGGAACAGGCTGCGAACGGGCCCAGGTCCGTGTCCATGAGTACCCGCGGGTGTGGATCGGCGTGGTGCAGCCACCAGGTCGACATGCCCAGGGCAGGTCCGTGGCGGAGGTGCTCCCAGGCCAGCCATAGGGCGGAGAGCCGCGCCCCGGCCTCGGGGTGCTCCCGCCATCGGGGGCACCAGGCGGCGGAGGAGGACCCGTTCACTCGGCGGCGGATCGCCCTGTCATCGGCGAGCCTCCCGGAAGTCGCCGGGTGCGTACACGGCAAGGGCAATCGCGGACGCGCCCGCCACGTTCGTGGTCCACGTCGGGAACGACACCGATTGGCTCAGCACGATGAACGGCTGCCCGGGAACGTCTCCACCGGGAGCCCAATACGCGAACTCGTACGGGCGCCGACTCCTCATGCGCGCTTCGCGTCCGTGCCAGTACGCCGGGTGGGGCGGTTCCGGAAAGTCGGCGGCGTCCCAGGAACCGCTCCACGTGGGCGCGCCCAGGACTCCCACCGCGGCCTCAAGATGCGTCGGCCAGACTGCGGCGGCGGTCGCGAGGACCGTGTTGTTCTCGGCCGGGGAGTCGGCTCGTACCTGCCATGCGTAATGCGTCAGCCTCTCCACCGGGCTCCACTCGCCACCGATCCGGTCGAAGAACGTCCAGTGACCGCCGCCAGGAGTCACCACTGCCAACTGCCGGTCGAACGTCTGCGGCTCCCACCCGTACCGCCCGCACCACTCGTCGAACTCCCCCGACCCGCCCTGCGGCGGTCCCGACCACACCGACGGCCAGTCATCGACGGCCCGCATGTTCGCCAGTTCGGCTGCAAGGTCCTGCGGCGTCCGGCCGGTCGTCTCCGTCAGCATGCACATCTCCTTTGTGCGTGATGTATTTGACCGTACCTGGTCAGGACAGGTGGACTCCGGCATGGGGAAAGCGCGAGGACAAGCGGGACAAGCACGTGAGACCCTCGCTCACCCCCGCCCCCCGCTCAGCCCCGTCTTCGCCCCCGCCCCGCACAGCGGCAGCACCGTCAGTCCCGGACGGGGCGGGGTCGCGCGGAGTGCTGCCCAGCAGGCCGCGGCCGTCGTCTCGACGAACAGGCCGCGGCGCGCCAGGTCCATCTGGGCGGTGTGGAGTTGGTCCTCCGTCACAGTCAGGAAGGTTCCGCCCGTCGCTCGGACCGCCCGCAGGATCTGGGCCGCGCGGGGCGGGTTCGGGATCGCGATGCCCTCCGCGAGGGTCGGGCGGGCGTCCCCCGGCGCCAGGAGTTCGTCGGCGCCCGTGGCGAACGCCTCGGCCAGCGGAGCAACCGCCTCCGCCTGTACGGCGATCAGCGCGGGGCGCCTGTCGATCAGGCCGTGACCGTGCAGTTCCTCGATGGCCAGCGCCGCGCCCAGCAGGAGCGTGCCGTTGCCGACCGGGACGACGATCGTCTCCGGGAGCCGGCCGCCGAGGTCCTCCCAGAGTTCGTACACGTACGTCTTCGTCCCGTGCAGGAAGTGCGGGTTGTACACGTGCGAGGCGTAGAACGTGCCCGGTTCGTCGGCGGCCGCGCGGGCCGCCCGCGCCGTCGCCTCGCGGTCGCCGGGTACGACGGTCAGCCGGGCTCCGTGCGCCCGGATCTGCTCCAGCTTCTTGGCGGACGTGGCCTCCGGTACGTACACGACACAGTCGAGGCCCGCCCGTGCGCAGTACGCGGCGATGGCCGTGCCTGCGTTGCCGCTGCTGTCGGCGAGGACGCGGCGCGGGCGGAGTCGCCGGGCCAGCTCGGCGAGCATGACCGCGCCGCGGTCCTTGAACGACAACGTCGGCATGAGGAAGTCGAGTTTGGCCGAGATGTCGTCGGTGAGGGGGACCAGCGGAGTGCGGCCCTCCCCGAGCGATACGCCCGGGGAACCCGTCGCGAGCGGCAGCGCCTCCTCGTAGCGCCACAACGAATTCACGCGTGACGCAAGGGACGTGAGAGACACGGGGGCGCTCGCGAAGTCGAGATCCCAAGGGCCCCGGCATCGCGGACAGCACCAGGTGAGGGCGTCCGCGGGGGCGTTGACCAGACATCGGGGACACACGTAGGCCGTCATGGCCGCCAGCATGGCAGTTGTGTGACACACGTGTGTCGGGGCGCTCGGGACTCTTGTGTGATTCCTATGGATCCGTCAATCTTTCGCTCGGCGGCCGGATGTACGAAACGGCGTGGACACCTCATGCCGCTTTGTCATGCGCCTGCCATACCCCCACAGCAGCGCACCACCAATGAGGAGGACCCCTCACATGTCAGTGATGCGTGACTCGCGGCGCAGACTCGCCGCGGCCAGTGCCATAGCCGTCGCCGCCCTGGCTCTCGGCACCGCCGCCACCTTCCCGGCCACCGCCGCCGAGGCCGCCCCCGAGGGCGTCATTCTGAACGCCGGGGCCCCGGGAACGATCGCGGACAGCTACATCGTCACCCTGAAGGACTCCGCCCCGGCGGAGACCTCCCAGGGCCGGGCGGTCGCGGCCAAGCACGGCGCGAAGATCAAGAAGACGTACACCGCGGCGCTCAACGGCTACAACGTCGAGCTGAGCGAGGCGCAGGCGAAGAAGCTCGCCGCCGACCCCGCGGTCGCGTCGGTCGTGCAGAACCGTGTCTTCAAGGTCACCGGCACGCAGCCCTCCCCGCCGTCCTGGGGCCTGGACCGGGTGGACCAGCGGGCCCTCCCGTTGAACCAGAGCTACACCTACCCGGACAGCGCGGGCCAGGGCGTGACGGCGTACATCATCGACACCGGTGTACGGATCTCCCACAGCGACTTCGGCGGCCGGGCGTTCAACGGCTACGACGCCGTCGACAACGACAACGTCGCCCAGGACGGCAACGGCCACGGCACGCACGTCGCCGCCACCGTCGCGGGATCCTCCTACGGCGTCGCCAAGAAGGCCAAGATCGTCGGCGTCCGCGTCCTCAACAACCAGGGCTCCGGCACGACCGCGCAGGTCGTCGCCGGCATCGACTGGGTGACGCAGAACGCCGTCAAGCCGGCCGTCGCCAACATGAGCCTCGGCGGTGGCATCGACTCGGCCCTCGACACGGCCGTGCGCAACTCGATCGCCTCCGGCGTGACGTACGCGGTGGCCGCGGGCAACGACAACTCCAACGCCTCCAACTACTCACCGGCGCGGGTCTCCGAGGCCATCACGGTCGGCTCCACGACCAACACCGACGCCCGCTCCAGCTTCTCCAACTACGGCACCGTGCTGGACCTCTTCGCCCCGGGCTCCTCCATCACGTCGGCCTGGAACACCAGTGACAGCGCCACCAACACCATCTCCGGTACGTCGATGGCGACCCCGCACGTCGCGGGCGCGGCGGCGGTCTACCTCGCGGACAACCCGTCGGCCACGCCGGCCCAGGTGTCCACGGCCCTGACCGGTGCGGCCACCCCGAACGTGGTCGGCAGCCCCGGCACCGGCTCCCCGAACCGGCTGCTGTTCGTCGGTGGCGGCGGCACCACCCCGCCGCCCGGCAAGAAGTTCGAGAACACCGCGGACTTCGCCATCGCCGACAACTCGACCGTCGAGTCCCCGGTCACCGTCAGCGGAGTCGCGGGCAACGCGCCGTCCGCCCTCCAGGTCCCCGTGAACATCGTTCACACCTACATCGGTGACCTCCAGGTCCAGCTGATCGCCCCGGACGGCACGGCGTACACGCTGAAGGGGTACGGCACGGGCGGCAGCTCCGACAACATCAACACCACGTACACGGTCAACGCCTCCTCGGAGGTCGCGAACGGCACGTGGAAGCTGCGCGTCAGCGACAACGCGAACTACGACACCGGGAAGATCGACTCCTGGGCACTGCAGTTCTGAACCGTGGCCCTGAGCACGCCTGAACAGCCCTGACATAGAGGGGGCGGCCGCCGATCCAGGCGCCCGCCCCTTCGCTGTGCGCCCGTGGTAGGCAGCCGCTCCGCCGGGGATGTCGTCCGTGTACCGTCGCCGCCCCTCGACCACGTACGATGCGCGTCCCGCCGACCGCACGTGCGTATCACGCCGCCCCTACAGGAGCACCGTACTCGTGGAGCCCTCCCAGCCGCCCCAGGAATCCCAGCCGGCCCACCAGGGCTGGCCCGCCCCCGAGCCGTCGAACCCGACCGGCCCGCCGGCGGCTCCGGCGGCTGCTCCCGGGCCGTACACCTCCGCCCCCTACGGCCCGTACGGGCCCGTCCCCTACGGAATCCCCCCGCAGCGCACCACCAACGGGATGGCCATCGCCTCCCTCGTGTCCGGCATCGTCTGCTGCCTTCCGCCGCTCGGTCTGATCTTCGGCCTCGTCGCCCTCCCCCAGATCCGGAAGCGGAACCAGACCGGCAAGGGACTCGCGATCGCGGGCATCGTCCTGTCCTCCCTCAGCTGTCTCCTCATAACCGTCGGCCTGGTCAGCGGCGTCCTCGGCGAGGCGTGGGGCGGCTTCAAGCGGGGTATGGACGAGGCCGCGCGTTCGAGCTCCGCCTTCTCGCTCCGTACCGGCCAGTGCTACAACGTCGACGGCGACGTGGAGGCCGAGACCGCCGAGGTCGAGGTCGTCGACTGCGAGCTGCCGCACGAGGGCGAGGTCACCGGCGGATTCGAGCTCACCGGCTTCTCCGGGTGGCCGGGCGAGAACGCCATCGACGATGCCGCCGCGGAGCGCTGCGCCGACTTCGGCTCCGCGTACGCGCTCGACAGCTGGGCCTTCCCGGAGGAGGTCGTCGACTTCTACTACATGCCGAGCCGCTCCAGTTGGCGAGCCGGCGACCGCGCCGTGACCTGCGCCTTCATCGTCGACGGCGGCGATCCGATGAAGGGCTCCCTGCGCGCCGACAAGACCACCCTCGACGCCGACCAGCTCCACTTCCTCACCACGATGAACCCGATCGACGACGTGCTCAACGAGGAGCCGGAGGCGGACGTGGACGAGGATCTGGCCGCCAACAAGGCCTGGGCGGGCAAGGTCCACGGCGCCCTCACCACGGCGAGCCGGGGGCTGAGGACCCACTCCTGGCCGGCGGCCGCCACGACGGACGTCGCCGATCTCGTCAAGGAGCTGGACGCGTCCGCGAAGCAGTGGGACAAGCTGGCGAAGGCGGCCGACGCGGACGCGTTCTGGGAGCACTACGACGCCGCGTACGACGGCACCTACTGGGACTCGGAGTCCAAGGCCCGGGCGACCCTGAGGCTGGCCGCGACCTCCTCCGAGCCCGATACCTCGGCCTGACCGTAGGTGACCGCAGGGCGTACGGACGGGGCCGGGTTCTCCCGTAAGGAGAGCCCGGCCCCGTCGCCGTACTCGTAGGCCGTCAGCGGCGGCCGAGCGCGCGGTCGACGGCCGTGATCAGCTCGCCGTCGGGGGTGTCCCCGTCCAGCGACCAGAACATCGCGCCGCCGAGCCCCTTGGCCCGCACGTACGCCGACTTGGTGCCGAGCACCCACGGGTCGTCGTACGTCCACACGGTCGTGCCGTCGAAGAGCCAGGCGTGGCCGTTCCGCCAGTCGCGGTGCACCTTGTACGTCCCCGAGTCGGCGAGCTTCTTCAGGGCCTTGTAGTCCTCGTAGCCGTTCGCCCAGGTGGCCGGTGCCGGGCCGGTCGCGGGCCGGCCGAGGCCGTCGCCGCCGCCCGTGACGCCCGTCCAGCCCTGGCCGTAGAACGGCATGCCGACCACGAGCTTGCGCGCGGGCGCGCCGCGCCGCAGCCAGTCGTTCACGGTCTGGTCGACGCTGAAGTCGCCGTCCTTGGCGAAGAGGGCCGACTGCTGGGCCGTCGTGGTCTCCCAGGAGCCGTGGAAGTCGTAGCCCTGGAGGTTCACGAAGTCGAGGTCCCGCATGATCTTGGGGACTTCGAAGCCCGCGTCGATCTTCGCGGGCGCGGTGGGGACGAAGGCGGTCAGCTCGTAGTGCTTGCGCTTCGGCATCGACCTGCCGTACGCGTCGAGCTGGGTGCGGAACTCCCGTACGAGTGCGGTGAAGTTCTGCTTGTCCTCCGGGCGGAACACGGTGTCGACGTCGCCCGCGGAGCCCGGCCACTCCCAGTCGAGGTCGATGCCGTCGAAGAGACCCGCGGCGGCTCCCGCGCCGCCACGGGCGCCGTCGGTGGGCAGGTTGCCCTTGATGTAGAGATCGACGCAGGAGGCGACGAGGGCCTTGCGGGAGGCCGGGGTGCGGGCCGCGTCGGAGAAGTGGGTGGACCAGCTCCAACCGCCCAGAGAGATCAGGACCTTGAGGCCCGGATGCTTGGCTTTCAGCTCGCGCAGCTGGTTGAAGTTGCCGGCGAGGGGCTGCTCGGCGGTGTCGGCGACGCCGTCCACCGAGCCCGCCGCGTCGAGCGGGCGGACGTAGTCGGACCACGCGTCGGACTCGCCGGGCGTGTTGCCCGTGAAGCACTTTCCGTCCGGACTCACGTTGCCGAAGGCGTAGTTGATGTGGCTGAGCTTGGCCGCCGTGCCACTGGTGTCCAGGTCCTTGACCTGGAAGTTCCGTCCGTAGACGCCCCATTGGGTGAAGTAGCCGACCCGCTTGTACGCCGGGCCGTGCGACGCGCCCTTGTCGCCGTGCGACGCGGGGTCGGCGCCCGCGGCGGGGGCGAAGGCGGCCACCAGGCCGAGGGAGAGGGCGGCGATCGTCAGCCGGAAAGGGGTGTTTCGACGCATGAGGCTCGTTTCCTGTGCGTGTGCCGGAAGGGAGCGGTGCTCAGCGGTGCGCACAGGAACGTATTGGTCTGGACCATTTACGTCAAGATGTGGGGCGGCTATACCTGCGGTAAGCGCAGGCGTAAAGGCGTGTCATCACTTCGGGTGAAACTTTGGCCCATGCTTGCGGGTGGCCACCGAGGGTTGTCACTCTGTAGCTGTCCGTCAACCTGAGGGGAGTGTCCAGTGACGTTCGGTGAGCAGCCGGCCTATTTGCGCGTGGCGAGCGATCTCCGGAAGAAGATCGCCAACGGCTCGCTTCCGCCGCATACCCGTCTCCCCTCCCAGGCACGCATCCGCGAGGAGTACGGCGTCTCGGACACCGTGGCCCTTGAGGCCCGCAAGGTGCTGATGGCCGAGGGGCTCGTCGAGGGCCGCTCGGGTTCGGGGACGTACGTCCGGGAGCGGCCGGTGCCGCGCCGGATCGCCCGCTCCGGATACCGCCCGCCGTCCGGCGCCAGCCCCTTCCGGCAGGAGCAGGCGGCCGACGGGGCGCGCGGCACATGGGAGTCCAGCAGCGAGCAGGAGCACGCGAGCGCCTCCGTGGCCGTCCGGCTCGGCATCGAGCCGGGGGAGCGGGTGATGCGCACGCGGTACGTGTACCGGGACGCGGGCGAGCCCATGATGCTCTCCACCTCCTGGGAGCCCCTCGCGGTGACGGGGCGGACGCCCGTGATGCTGCCCGAGGAGGGGCCGCTGGGCGGCTGCGGGGTCGTCGAGCGGATGGCGGCGATCGACGTGGTCGTGGACAACGTGCTGGAGGAGGTCGGCGCCCGCCCGGGGCTCGCGGAGGAGCTCCTCGCGCTGGGCGGCGTCCCGGGGCACGTGGTGATGGTCGTGGAGCGGACGTACTACGCGTCGGGGCTCGCGGTGGAGACGGCCGACGTCGTGGTCCCGGCCGACCGCTACCGCATCGCCTACCACCTGCCGGTGCGCTGAGCTCCAGGCGCCGCGGTGAGCGTCGGGGCCGCGCTGAGCGTCGAGGCCGCGCTGAGCGTCGGAGCCGCGGTGAGCGTCGAGGCCGCGCCCGGGGCGGCTGCGGGGCCGACCGGGGACGCGGCGATCGGCGACACGGCGGCCGGGGGAGGCGGTGACCGAGACGCAGTGACCGAGACGCAGTGACTGGGACGCGGCGATCGGGACGCGGCGACCGCTGGGCGGACAGGGGTGCCCGAGCGGCGTTTCCGGGAGTTTACGAGGCGTCAACTCCCGTAACCGCGAGGCAACCGAGCCCTGACCCGCCCCGACACGACCGGCTCCTAGCTTCCTCGTCCGTACCCGCATACAGGTCGGACGACAGGAACCCTCATGACGGACACGGTCACCCCAGCCGAGACCCCGGCGGCCGCCCCGCCGCCCCGCCGCAGTTACGCCAAGCTGGCCGCCGACGAGAGCCGCGAGGACTACTCGCTGCGCTACGCGCCGCACGCCTTCCGGCGCTGGTCCCCCTCGATGGTGGCCGGCACCGCGCTCGGCGGCATCGCCTATCTCGCCGACTTCGCCATCGGCGCATCGATCGTCTTCACCTACGGCTTCACGAGCGGCCTCGCCTCGATCCTTACCGCCGCCGCGATCATCTTCCTCACCGGCATCCCCATCGCCCGCGCCTGCGCGACGTACGGCCTGGACATGGACCTGGTGACCCGGGGCGCCGGCTTCGGCTACTTCGGCTCCACCCTCACCTCCCTCATCTACGCCTCCTTCACCTTCATCTTCTTCGCGCTCGAAGGCTCGATCATGGCCCAGGCCATGCACCAGGCCGTCGGTCTGCCGGTCGAGATCGGCTATCTGGTCACGACCCTGATCGTGATCCCGATCGTCTTCCGGGGCATGGGCGCCCTCGCCAAGGTGCAGGCCTGGACCCAGCCGATCTGGATCATCGGCATGGTGCTGCCGTTCCTCGTGCTCGCCTTCGAGGCGCCGGACGCCTGGGGCGCCTTCGCCTCCTTCGGCGGTACGGAAGGGGCCGGTTCGGGCTTCTCATGGATCGGCTTCGGTCTCGGCACGGGCGTCGCGCTCTCGCTCATCGCCCAGATCGGCGAACAGGCGGACTATCTGCGCTTCATGCCCGCGAAGACCGAGGCGAACAAGCGGCGCTGGAACCTCGCCGTGCTCGCCGCCGGACCCGGCTGGGTGATCATCGGTGCGGCCAAGCAGCTCGGCGGCGCCTTCCTCGCCTTCGTCGCCCTGGCGGTCGTCGGCAAGACCCACGCCCTGGAGCCGATCGCCCCGCAGATCGAGGCGCTCAAGCCCTGGCTCGGCACCTTCGCCCTGCCCGCGGCGGCCGTCTTCGTGATCGTCTCGCAGATCAAGATCAACGTGACCAACGCCTACAGCGGCTCGCTGTCCTGGTCGAACTTCTTCTCCCGCGTCACCCACCGGCACCCCGGCCGGGTCTGGTACATCTTCCTCAACCTCGCCATCGCGCTGACGCTGATGGAGATGAACATGTTCGCGGTCCTGGGCAAGCTGCTCGGCTTCTACTCCAATGTCGGCATCGCCTGGATCGCCGCCGTCGCCGCCGACCTCGTCATCAACAAGCGGGCCGGCTGGAGCCCGCCCTACATCGAGTTCAAGCGCGCCTACCTCTACGCCGTGAACCCGGCCGGCTTCGGCGCCATGGTGATCGCCTCGACCGTCTCGATCCTCGCCTTCTTCGGTCTCTTCGGTACGTACGCGCAGGCCTTCTCCACCTTCATCGCCGCCGGTCTCGCCCTGGTCCTCTGCCCGCTCATCGCCTGGGCGACCAAGGGCCGCTACTACCTGGCCCGCCCGAACCCGGTGACCGGCCCCGGCGCCGACGTACCGGACATCACGGCGACCCATGACTGCGCGGTCTGCGAGACGGCCTACGAGCTGCCGGACATCGCCGACTGCCCGGTCCGGTCCGGGCCGATCTGCTCGCTGTGCTGCTCCCTGGACGCGGAGTGCGGCGACGTCTGCCGCAAGGATCCCGAGGCCGCCGGTCCGGTCCTGATGCCCGTACCGACCGTCCCGCAGGCCGCCGGACCGGCCCCCAGGGCCTGATCAGGCCGCCCGGAATGCCCCCCAGGGCCTGATCTTCGGCCTCCCTCCGTCGGTTCCCGGCCGGATTCGTACCTCTTTGTAAAAACCCGCATCCGCTGTGTAAAGGTCAGGCGTAAGGTCGGGCATATGCGGATTGCCATTTCAGGGAGATCCTTAGAGACGACCGGACCGGCGGAGGGAGAAGCCCGATGACCGACAGCGGCCCTGTCCTGCCCTGGCTGGTCATACGGCAGGACGACAACGGCAACCGCTATCGGGTCGGGCGGTACGCGACGAGGGACGAGGCCCAGCAGGTGGCCGACAGCCTCGACGATCGGGGGCACAAGCAGCTGTACTGCGTGGAGCGCATCGGTCAGCCGGCGGTCTGACCCGCACCGGCCCGCGCTCCGACCCGCGCGGGTTACGCTCCGGCCCATGACAGAGAGCACGTCCGACCACGTGGCCGACCACGTGGTCGTGGTCGCCGGAGCCCTGTACGACCGGGGGCGTCTGCTGGCCGCGCGCCGCAGCGCCCCCGCCGAGCTCGCCGGCCGCTGGGAACTGCCCGGCGGCAAGCTGGAGCCGGGGGAGAGCCCCGAGGAGGCACTGGTCCGCGAGTTGCGCGAGGAGCTCGGCGTGGAGACCGAGCCCGGCGAGCGCATCCCCGGCGAGTGGCCGCTGAAGCCCGGTTACGTCCTCCAGGTGTGGACCGCCCGGCTGGTCTCCGGTGAGCCCCGCCCGCTGGAGGACCACGACGAGCTGCGCTGGCTGGCGCGCCACGAACTGGACTCCGTCGACTGGCTCGACCAGGACCGCCCGGCCGTCGCGGAGGCCGGCCTGCGCTGGCCGTAGACCACTGGGCCGTCCGGCACCGCGCCCCGTCGACGTCGCACCCGTCGGCACCGCGCCCCGTCGACGTCGCACCCGTCGGCACCGCGCCCCGTCGGCACCGCGCCCCGTCGGCGTCGCGCCCGTCGAGACCGCAGCCGCCGAGACCGCACCCGCCGAGACCGCGCCCGTCGGCGCCGCGTCCGCCGGTGTCGCACGCGCCGACATCCCACCCCGCTCCGACGGAGCGTGCGGCTGCGGTTCTACGCCGTTCGTGCCACCGTGCGCCCACTGGGCCGATCGCCGCGATATCCCGCCCCGAATATCGGGTATGTGCTGATTAACCCCCCGAAAAAGGACGTGGGCCTTCCTTCTGGTGATGGGCTGGGGAAGTGATCGGGCGTGATCGACACCGAAGGCGACTGCGTCGAGTGGAATTTCCCGGCGGAGGCCAACGCCGTGCGCACGGCACGTCACGCGGTGCGCGACACGCTCCGGACCTGGCAGATCGACACGGCGGTCGGTGATGTCACGATCCTGCTGGTGAGCGAGCTGGTGACCAACTCCCTGCGCTACGCCTCCGGCCCGATCGGCGTCCGGCTCGTCCACCTCCAGCCCGAGGAGGACGACACCGCCCACCGCCCCGGCCTCCTGGTGGAAGTCTCCGATCCCCTTCCGGATCCACCCACCGAACGCCCCGCCGGGCCCGACGACGAGGGCGGGCGCGGTCTTCAGCTCGTGGCCTGTTCCGCGCGCCGCTGGGGCACCCGTAAGGGCAGAACGGGCAAGACAGTGTGGTTCGAGCTGGCCCTGCCGGGTTAAGAGAGGGGAGGGACAACGATCACCACGGTCTCGGCCGGAAATGAACGAGACCACCCTGTGATCGTGAACGTCGTGCCGTCGGGGGCCGTAGTGCTGAATACTGCGGGCATGGCCGGTCCGGTGCGGTGAGCTGGAGGGGACGGTCGCGTGAGCGAGATACCTGAGACGGCGAGCGGCGTCGTGTGGCAGAGCAGCCCGCCCGGCTCGATCTATGACTACATCCGGGTCGCCTCCTTCTCGATAGGGCCCGACGGGCTCGTCGACCAGTGGAGCAGGCGAGCCGTCGACCTCTTCGGCGTGCCCGCCGACGACGCGATCGGCAAGGACCCGGTCGAGGCCTTCATGCCCGCCGACCTGCGAGAACGCGGTCGTCGCCGGGTCGCGGAGATCCTCGACGGCAAGGAGTGGACCGGCCTGGTCCCGTTCCGGATACCGGGGCAGGTTCCCGGTCAGCACCGGCGCGACGGAATCGCCGAGATGTACGTCATGCCGAGCCAGACCGAGAGCGGGGAACGGGCCGCGCTCTGCATCGTCGTGGACGTCCGGGCCCTTCGGCACATAGAGACCGACCTCGCCGCTTCGCAGGCGATTTTCGGCCAATCCCCCTTCGGGTTTCTCCTCTTCGGCACCGACCTCACGGTGAAACGGGCCAACCAGCGCTTCGCCGCGGTCTTCGGCGGCTCGGCCGACGACCACCGGGGCCGTACCGTCCACGACTACCTCTCGCGGACCGAGGCCGACCGGATGACCGCCGCGCTCCAGCGGGTCCTTGAGACCGGCGAGGCCGTCACCGAGCTGCAGATCGTCGGCGCCCCGCCCGGCTCCACCGACCGGCGCCACTGGTCGATCAACCTCTACCGCGTGCACAGCGGCACCGGCCGGCCCGTCGGCGTCGCCGGCCTGGGCATCGACGTGACCCGCCGCCACAGCGCGGCCCGCGAGGCGGCCAGTGCCCGCCGTAACCTCGCCCTCCTCAACGAGGCGGGCGCCCGGATCGGCAACTCCCTCGATCTGGAGGCCACCGCGCGCGAGCTGCTCGACGTGGCCGTCCCCGGGTTCTGCGACCTCGCCTCCGTCGACCTCTACCAGGGCCTGCTGACCGGGGACGAGGCCCCGCCCGGACGGTGGGGGAGCTCCCACGACGTCGGCTACGGGGCGGGCAGCGCCGAACTCCGCCGGGTCGCCTTCGCCAGCGCCGTCTCCGACACCCCGCTCCTCGGCCCGGAAGGCGCCGCAGGCGCCGCCGGCGCCGACACGAGCGGCGACTGTTGCGGCACCGGCCCCGTCGAGGTCGGCGCCGTCCACCGCTACCCCTTCAACTCGCCCTGCGCCGGAGCGCTCCGCACCGGCCGCGTACGGACGGTGCCCGGCCCCGACGGCGGTCTCGTGCACTCCACGCTCGTCGTGCCGATGGTCGCCCACGACACCGTCGTCGGCCTCGTCCAGTTCTCCCGTACCAAAGGCAGCGAGACCTTCGGGGAGCGGGACCGGGCCCTCGCCGTCGAGCTGGCCGCCCGGGCGGCGGTCTGCATCGACAACGCCCGGCTCTACCGCCGCGAACACGAGCGGGCGCTGATCCTGCAGCGCAGCCTGCTCCCGCCCGGTGACCCGGAGGCCGCCGGCCTGGACATCGCCTGCCGCTACCTCCCCGGCACCACGGCCACCGAGGTCGGCGGCGACTGGTTCGACGTCATCGAACTCCCCGGCCACCGCACCGCCCTGGTGATCGGCGACGTCATGGGCCGCGGTCTGCGCGCCGCCGTCGCCATGGGCGAGCTGCGCACCGCTGTCCGTACCCTGGCCCAGCTCGACCTCGAACCCGCCGAGGTCCTCTCCCACCTGGACGAGATCGCCCGCGGCCTCGGCTCCCCTGCGGGGGCCCAGCAGAGCGCCCGTGCGCACAAGGCCCGCGGACCGGAACTCTCCGAGGTCTACCTCGCCACCTGCGTCTACGCCGTCTACGACCCGGTCACCCGGCGCTGCACCTTCGCCAACGCCGGCCACCTTCCGCCGGTCATGGTCGAACCGGGCGAGAAGGCGCTGCTGCTCGACGTGCCCCCGGGGATGCCGCTCGGCGTGGGCGGCGAGCCGTTCGAGGAGGTGGAGGTCGAGCTGCCCGAGGGCTCCCTGCTGGCCCTCTACACCGACGGCCTCGTCGAGTCCCGCGACCATCCCCTCGACGAGGGGCTGACCGCCTTCCGCGGCGCGCTCACCGACACGGTCCTGCCCCTCGAAGACGTCTGCGACCGCGTGCTGACCACCCTCCACACCGGGCACGGCGAGGACGACATCGCCCTCCTGATGGCCCGTATCCAGGGACTGCCGTCCGAGGCGGTGGGGGACTGGCGGCTGCCGAGAGAACCCCGGTCGGTCGGCAAGGCCCGTGAACTGGCCCGCGCCCAGCTCACCGCCTGGGACCTCGACGCGCTCGTGGACACCGTCGAACTGCTCGTCAGCGAACTTGTCACCAACGCCCTGCGCTACGGCGAGGGCGAGATCAGACTCCGTATGCTGCGCGACCGCACCCTGGTGTGCGAGGTCTGGGACGCGGGGCTGGTCCAGCCGAGACGCCGCCGCGCCCGGGACACCGACGAGGGCGGGCGCGGACTGCAGCTGGTCGGACTCCTCAGCGCGGCCTGGGGCTCGCGGCGCACGCCCCGGGGCAAGACCGTCTGGTTCGAACTGCCCCTGCCGGACGGCGACGGAGCCGCGGAGCCGACGGTGGAGCAGCTGCTGAGCATGTTCTGACGCGCTACACGGGTAGACGGTGCCTCTGGGAGAAGGGCTGCCCGGGTGGAGGGGCTACACCGGTAGAGGGGCTGCCCGGGTAGACGGGCTACACCGGTAGAGGGGCTGCCCGGCTACCCCTTGAGCGCGGCGAGCCGGGCCTCGATCTCCGCGCTGTCGCCGAGCGCGTCCAGCTGCTCGAACTGGGCGTCCAGCGAGGAGGCGGCCAACTCCTGCTTGCCCATCGCCTTCGCCTCCTCGCGCCGGACCTTGTCCTCGAAGCGGCTCAGCTCGCTCGTCGGGTCCAGTACGTCGATGTTCTTCACGGCGTCCATCATCGTGTTCTGCGCCTGCGCCGACTTGGCCCGGGCCACCAGCTCGTCGCGCTTCGCCTGGAGCTCGCCCAGCTTGCCCTTCATCTGGTCCAGGCCCGTCTTGAGCTTCTCCACCACCTCGGTCTGCGCCGCGATCGTCGGCTCCGCCGTCGTGGCCTCCTTCTCCGACTGGAGCTGACGCCCCAGGGCGACCTTCGCGAGGTTGTCGAACCGGTCGGCCTCCGCCGTCTGCCCGGCGGCCCGTAGCGTGTCGCCCTTTTTGCTCGCGGCCAGCGCCTTCTCGCCCCACTCCTTGGCCGCCGCCACGTCCTCCTGGTGGTCCTGCTCCATCAGCCGCAGATTGCCGATCGTCGTGGCCACGGCCTGCTCGGCCTCCGAGATGTTGTTGCTGTAGTCGCGGATCAGCTGGTCCAGCATCTTCTGCGGATCCTCGGCCTGGTCGAGGAGGGCGTTGATGTTGGCCTTCGCCAGCTGGGTGACACGGCCCAGGATGGTCTGCTTGCTCATGGTCCTTCTCCTTAGTTCGAGGGGACTGAAAGGTCAGAAACGGCCGCCGCCGCCCAGCCGGCCGCGGGTTCCCCCACCACCGAACCTGCCGGGTCCCCCACCGAACCCGCCCCCACCGAGACCCCCGCCGAAGCCCCCGCCTCCCCTTCCTCCGCCGAACAGTCCGCCGAGGATGATGCCGCCGAGCACCGCGCCGCCGAGCCCGCCGCTGCCCCCTCCGGCCCCGCCCGCCCCTGGCGCACCGCCCAGGCCGTTCGGGTTTCCGTACGTGCGGACGTCCTGTTCGGCGAGGTCCTGCGCGCGCCGGGCCAGTGCGTCCGCCTGCTGGGCCTCGGCGAGCCCGGCCTGCGGGTCGTCGGCGGCCGCGAGGGCCTTGGCCTTCTCCAGCCGCCGCTGCGCCTCGGCCAGCCGGGTACGGGCCTCGCTGCCCACGGCGCCGCGATGGGTCGTGATGTAGTCGGCGGCCGCCCCGATCGCGGAACCGGCCGTCAGCATCGACTGCTCCAGGAGCCCGCGGGCGCGCCGCGTCCCCGACTCGCGCTCCCGTGCGCCCGCCAGCGCCTCGTCGAGCGCCGCGTCGGCCTCCTCGATCCGGCGCAGCGCGTCGAGCGGGTCGTAGCGGCCCGTGTCGACCGTCCGCCGTACGTCGGCGACGACCGACTCCGCGCGGGCGATACGGCCCTGGAGGTCGGCGGTGGAGCCGCCCTCGGTGGTGCCCTGGAGCCCTTGGAGCAGGCCGTGGGCGTCGGCGAGGTCGGCCTCGGTCTCGGAGAGCGCGGTGGGGAGCTTGCCGACGGCCGTGGCCAGTTCCTGCGCCCGCCGGTCCACGGCCTCGCTCAGCCGGGTGGCCTGGTCGACGGCGCCTTCGGCGGCCCGGATGTGGACCGCGGCGGCGCCGTTGTCGCCGCCGTCGACGGCCTGCCGCGCCTGGTCCAGGTGGGTGGTGGCGAACACCAGCCGGTCCTTGGCCTGTTCGACGTCACCGGCGACGGGAGAGGCGGCCGACTCGGCGTACCGTTCCCGCATCGCGGTCAGCGTCGCCTCCGCCGTACCGACCCGTCCGGTCTGTTCGTGGCACGCGGCCTCGGCGCGGGCGAGCGCCTCGGGGGCGTTGCGCTCCAGGGCCCGCAGCCGGTCGAAGTCCTCGGACTCGGCGTCGAGCCTGGCACCGGCGTCGGCGCAGCGCCGGAGGATCTCGTCGAGCATCGAGCGGCGGGTCGCGTCGTCCTCGGGGAAGGCGTCGTCGAGCTTCTGCCGCAGCCGGAACGCGGCCGTCAGTTCCTCCTTCGCGAACGCCACGGCGGCGGTGAACGGCCGGACCGCCTCATCGCCGAACTGGGCCGTCGCGAAGCCGAGTTCCTCCTGGCTCGTGCGGACGGCGTCGTCGGTGGCTACCAGCTCCTGCCGGGCCTGCGCGTCCAGCTCGGTCAGCGAGGGCTGCGCGGGTTCCTTCGGGGCGCCCCAGCCCTGCCCGGCCTGCGGTTTCGTGGCACGGCCCGCGCCGGTCCCGCGCTTGCGTCTGGTGAAGGCGTACGCGGCGACGACGCCCGCCCCGCCGACGAGGACGACCGGGAGGATCAGGTCGCTCCCCGAAGTGCCCTCGTCCGCCGTGCCGCCGGGATCGGCGGGGCCCGGGGTGATCGCGGGCGTGGGCACGGGCTGTCCGGCGAGCACGGCGCCGTAGCCGTCGGCCGCGCCGATCGCGGCGCCCGCCCAGTCGTTCTGCCGCAGCGCGGGCTCGATCGCGGTCCGCGCGACGTCGTCGAGCTGCGCGGAGGTGAACCGGGAGTCGGGGTCGGCCGAGTAGCCGTACTGCCGGTCGTGCGTGGCCACCGCGAGCAGCACGTCGTCGACGCCGAGCCCGTTGCGGTCGGCCGTGGCGTCGGCCCAGCTCTGGGCCGCGCGACCGGAGAAGTCCCGTACGTAGACGACGAAGAGCTGCACCCGCCGGTCGTCGTAGAGCCGGTCGAGGGCCTGGACGACCGCGCCGCGGCGGTCGGCGAGCGCGTCCACCTTGTCGGTGATCTGGCCGTCGCGGGAGAGCACGACGGGGTCGTCGGCCCGGGCGCCGTGAACGGCCGGGACGACCAGCCACCACGCCGCCACCAACATCGCGAGAAGGGCTCGGGTGGCTGTTCGCGTCACAAGGGGGAGGTTATGTGCCCATCTGTCCGCTCGCGACCGGGCGGTAGTCCGGGCGGAAGCCCAGGCGGCTGTCCGGAAGGAAGTCGGGCGGAAGTCGGGCGAAAGTCCCCGCGGAAACCATTCTCCACAGGCTCGCGTCACTGTCGGTAGCCGCCGCTACGGTGGTGATCACATCGGTACGGATCTGGGGGGTTCGGATGAACGGGCGCATGCGTCTCTGGTGGCGGCGGGGCCGGTGGGTCGCGCTCGTGCTCGCCCTGCTGCTGATCGTGCCCCCGGCCGGCGCCGCGCTGGCGCTCCGGCTGAACTACACGGGTGACCTGCGGGACGGCACGCTCAGCAGGGGCAAGGACGCCGTCTGGCTCGGGCACGCCTGGGTGGACGGCCGGAAGAAGGACGCGGATCTCGCCGCCTTCGCCGAGCGGATCAAGGGGACGGGGATACGGGACCTGTACGTGCACGCGGGCCCGCTGGAGCACGACGGCACCCTGCCCGCCGCCCGTTACCCCCGCGCGAAGTGGCTGATCGACGGCGTGCACCGGACCATGCCCGGGATACGGGTGCAGGCGTGGCTCGGGGACGTCCTGGCCACCGAGGGGCCCGACGGGCTGCGCCTGGACAAGGCGGAGTCCCGCGCGGCGGTCGTCGCCTCGGCCCGGCAGATCCTGGACGCCGGGTTCGACGGGGTCCACTTCGACCTGGAGCCCCTGCTCTCCGACGACCGGAACTATCTGTCCCTCCTCGACGAGCTGCGGAAGCTGACCCGGTCGCGGGGCGCCCAGCTCTCCGTGGCCGCCCACCAGATCGACCCGCTGCCCGCCCTGCACTCGGCGAACGGCGCGATCAGCGGCAGCGAGAAGTGGTGGTCGCAGGAGTTCTTCGGACAGGTCGCCCGCCGCGTCGACCAGATAGCCGTCATGTCGTACGACACCTGGATGCCGCTGGAGGGGATGTACGGCGGGTACGTCGCCCAGCAGACCAGCCTCGCCCTGGAGGTCACGCCCGAGGACACCGACCTGCTGATGGGGCTGCCGTTCTTCCACGAGGACGACTGGGGTCATCACGAGTCGGCCGAGACCGTGGCGGCCGCGGTCCGTGGCACCCGGCTGGGGCTCGGGCGCACGGACCGCGACCGGAAGCGGTTCGGGGTGGCGCTGTACGTCGACTTCGCGGCGGAGGAGGGGGACTGGGACGCGTACCGCGAAGGCTGGCACTGAGCCGGCCCGCCGCGCGGAGCGGTGGCGCCCCTCACGTACCGGGCCCGCCTACTCCCCGCGGCGCCGGATCTTGTTGCCCAGCCAGACCAGCGGGTCGTACGAGCGGTCCACGACGCGCTCCTTCAGCGGGATCAGCGCGTTGTCCGTGATCTTGATGTCCTCCGGGCAGACCTCCGTGCAGCACTTCGTGATGTTGCAGTAGCCGAGCCCGTGGTCCTCCTGCGCGGTCCGCTTCCGGTCGAGGCCGGTCTCGGATGCCGCGTCCAGGGGGTGCATGTCCAGCTCGGCGACGCGCATCAGGAAGCGCGGTCCGGCGAACGCCGGCTTGTTCTCCTCGTGGTCGCGGACCACATGGCAGGTGTCCTGGCAGAGGAAGCACTCGATGCACTTGCGGAACTCCTGCGAGCGCTCGACGTCCAGCTGCGCCATCCGGTACTCGCCCGGAGCGAGCCCCTCCGGTGGCACGAAGGCCGGGATCTCCCGCGCCTTCGCGTAGTTGAAGGACACGTCCGTCACCAGGTCGCGCACCACGGGGAAGGCACGCAGCGGGGTGATCGTGATCGTCTCCGCACGGTCGAAGGTCGACATCCGGGTCATGCACAGCAGCCGCGGCCGCCCGTTGATCTCGGCGGAGCAGGAACCGCACTTGCCGGCCTTGCAGTTCCAGCGCACCGCGAGATCCGGCGCCTGGGTGGCCTGCAGCCGGTGGACGATGTCGAGGACGACCTCGCCGTCGTGCACCTCGACCGTGAAGTCCGTAAGGTCCCCGCCGTCGGTGTCGCCCCGCCACACCCTGAAGTGCGCGTCATAGGTACTCACTCGTACAGCTCCTCCTCGGCGAGGTACTTGGCCAGTTCCTCCTTCTCGAACAGCGCGAGCAGGTCCGTACGGATGGGTTCGGTACGGGTCCGTTCGAGGGTGATGCCGTCGTCCGCCGGGTGGCACAGCAGGTTCACCGGCCGCCACTCCCGCTCCATCGACGGGTAGTCCTCCCGGGTGTGCCCGCCCCGGCTCTCGGTCCGCTCCAGCGCCGCGCGGGCCACGCACTCGCTCACGAGCAGCATGTTCCGCAGGTCGAGCGCCAGGTGCCAGCCCGGGTTGAACTGCCGGTGGCCCTCCACCCGGGCCCGCCGCGCCCGGACCCGCAGCTCGGCGATCCGCTCCAGCGCCTCGGCCATCTCGCCCTCCCGCCGGATGATCCCGACGAGGTCGTTCATCGTCTGCTGGAGCTCCTGGTGGAGGGTGTACGGGTTCTCCGCCGACGACTCCTCCGCCGCGCCGAACGGAGCCAGCGCCTCGGCCGCAGCCGCCTCCACGCCCGCCTCCGAGACACCCCCGACCGAGGCGGCTGCCGCGTACTCCGCCGCGTGCCACCCGGCCCGCCGCCCGAAGACCAGCAGGTCGGAGAGCGAGTTGCCGCCGAGCCGGTTCGAGCCGTGCATCCCGCCCGCGACCTCGCCCGCGGCGAAGAGCCCCGGCACCCCGACCGTCGCCGCCGTGTCCGAGTCGACCGCGACGCCGCCCATCACGTAGTGACAGGTCGGCCCGACCTCCATCGCCTCGGCGGTGATGTCGACGTCCGCCAGCTCCTTGAACTGGTGGTACATCGACGGAAGCCGCCGCTTGATCACCTCGGCCGGCATCCGGGTCGACACGTCCAGGAACACCCCGCCGTGCGGCGAGCCGCGCCCCGCCTTCACCTCGGAGTTGATGGCCCGCGCCACCTCGTCGCGCGGAAGCAGTTCGGGCGGGCGCCGGTTGTTGTCCGGGTCCTCGTACCAGCGGTCGCCCTCGTCCTCCGTCTGCGCGTACTTCTCCTTGAAGACGTCGGGCACGTAGTCGAACATGAACCGCTTGCCCTCGGAGTTGCGCAGCACCCCGCCGTCCCCGCGCACCGACTCGGTGACCAGGATCCCCTTCACCGACGGCGGCCAGACCATCCCGGTCGGATGGAACTGCACGAACTCCATGTTCACCAGCGGCGCGCCCGCGAGCAGCGCGAGCGCGTGCCCGTCGCCCGTGTACTCCCAGGAGTTGGACGTCACCTTGAAGGACTTGCCGATCCCGCCGGTCGCCAGGACCACGGCCGGCGCCTCCAGGACGAAGAAGCGGCCGGTCTCCCGCTCGTAGCAGAACACCCCCGCGACCCGCCCCGCGTCGTCCCGCAGGACCTGGGTGACCGTGCACTCCTGGAAGACCTTCAGCCGGGACTCGTAGTCGCCGCTCTCCCGGAAATCCTCCTGCTGGAGGGCGACCGTCTTCTGCTGGAGCGTACGGATCAGCTCCAGGCCGGTCCGGTCGCCGACGTGCGCGAGGCGCGGGTACTCGTGGCCGCCGAAGTTGCGCTGGGAGATCCGGCCGTCCGGCGTACGGTCGAAGAGGGCGCCCCAGGTCTCCAGCTCCCAGACCCGCTCGGGCGCCTCGCGCGCGTGCAGCTCGGCCATCCGCCACTGGTTGAGGAACTTCCCGCCGCGCATGGTGTCGCGGAAGTGGACCTGCCAGTTGTCGTGCGGGTTTGCGTTGGCCATGGAGGCGGCGATTCCGCCCTCGGCCATCACCGTGTGAGCCTTGCCGAACAGGGACTTGCAGATCACCGCCGTCCGCGCGCCCCGCTCGCGCGCCTCGATCGCGGCCCGCAGCCCGGCGCCACCCGCGCCGACCACGACCACGTCCCACTGCTGCCGCTCGACTCGCGTCATGTCAGAAGATCCTCGGGTCGTCGAAGGTGCCGGTGGCGAGCAGGTACACGTACAGGTCGCAGACCGCGACGGAGATCAACGACGCCCAGGCGAGCAGCATGTGACGGGTGTTCAGCCGTCCGACCAGGCTCCACATGCGGTAGCGCACCGGGTGCCGGGAGAAGTGCTTGAGCCGGCCGCCGACGATGTGCCGGCAGGAGTGGCAGGACAGGGTGTACGCCCAGATCAGCACGATGTTGATCAGGAAGATCACGGTCCCAAGCCCCGCGTGGCCCCATTCGTAGGACGAGTCCCGGAAGGCCAGCACGGTGTCGTACGTGAGGATCGCGGCGACCGGCACCGCGGCGTAGAAGAAGTACCGGTGGATGTTCTGCAGGATCAGCGGGAAGCGGGTCTCGCCGGTGTACGCCGTATGCGGCTCGGCGACCGCGCAGGCCGGCGGCGAGGCCCAGAAGCCCCGGTAGTACGCCTTCCGGTAGTAGTAACAGGTCAGCCGGAAGCCGAGCGGGAAGATCAGGATCAGCAGGGCGGGGGAGAGGCCCCACCAGCTGCCGAAGATCTCCCAGTTGGGGCCGCCCTTCATCGGGACGCAGTTCTCGGCCAGACAGGGCGAGTAGAACGGCGAGACGTAGGGGGCCGCGTAGTAGTCGCTGTTGGCGAAGGCACGCCAGGTGGAGTACGCGACGAACGCGAGCAGCCCGGCGGCGGTGACGGCGGGCGCCAGCCACCAGCGGTCGGTCCGCAGGTGGCGTGGCGCGATGGCCGCACGGGAAGGGGAGTGCACGCCGGTGGCGGGCACCCCCCTTCCGGTGGACGGCGGTTCGGTTCCTGTGGCCAAGATCGGTCTCCTGGGTCCGGGATCTCCTAAGGCGCGTGCCGGTCGCGTGCTCCCAGGCCCTCGTCGTCCGCGTCCGTCCACAGCCCGCTGTCGTAGGGGGTGTCGGGGATCGTCACGAGGTTCTCCGGGCGGCTGGGGGGTGGCGCCGCCGAGGGGCCGCCCCGCTCCGCTTCGATGCTGCGTTCCAGCTGTCCGACCGTGCGGACCAGGTCTTCGAGGCAGCGCTTGACGGCCGCCAAATCGTCCTGAACGGACATGGATTGCCCTCACTTCCGCGAGTGCGGGTGGCGAACACGCGATGAGGGGAGAGTGTCGCGCGTCACATCCCGCTTGTGAAGCCATGTGTACGGGATTCCACTCGTCCGGAGAGCCGCGCCGCCCGGCGGTTGGGCCGCACGGGTGGGTTTGTCCCGTCCTGCCGCCGTGTCGCCGTGGCCGGATCCGATCCGTGCTTTTCAGTGTATGAGCAATAGGTGTGATCATCGCCAAATGCCATAAAACTGGACGAAGGGGTACAAGTCATGTCCCAGGTCGGCGCCCCTCGCGGGAGGACATGCTCCAGGAGCCCCCGCTCCCGCACGCTCCGCTCCGTCGCCACGCTCACCAGCGCCGTGCTGGCCGTCTCCGTCCTCGCCGGATGCAGCTCCGCGGACCCGGCCGACGAGGCCCAGGCCGCCGCCCCCGACCACGCGCCCGCCGCGCGCGACCGGGTGAAGGACGGCGGATCGCTGAACTGGGCCGTGGACGCGATGCCCACCACGCTCAACGCCTTCCAGGCCGACGCCGACGCCACCACCTCCCGCATCGCCGGTGCCGTCCTCCCCGCGCTCTACACCCTCGACGAGCGCGGCCGGCCCCAGCGCAACGCGGACTATCTGGAGTCCGCCCAGGTGGTCGAGACGGAGCCGAAGCAGGTCGTCCTCTACAAGCTCAACCAGCAGGCGGTCTGGAGCGACGGCCGGGAGATCGGCGCCCCCGACTTCGTCGCCCAGTGGCGGGCCCTGAGCGGCCGGGACACCGCGTACTGGACCGCCCGCAACTCCGGCTACGAGCGGATCGAGAAGATCGAGCGCGGCAAGAACGACCTGGAGGTGCGGGTCACCTTCGGCAAGCCGTACGCCGACTGGCAGTCGCTCTTCACCCCCCTCTACCCGAAGGAGGTGATGGGCTCCCCGGCCTCCTTCAACGACGGCGCGCGCACCGCGCTGAAGTCGACCGCAGGACCGTTCCTGCTCAAGGCCTCCGACGCCAAGGCCGGCACCGTCACCCTCGCCCGGAACCCCCGCTGGTGGGGCCAGCCGGCCAAGCTCGACCAGCTCGTCCTGAAGGCGGTGGAGCGCGACGACCGCGTCGCCGCGCTCGCCGACGGCAACCTCGACCTCGCCGAGATCGACGGGCCGGCCGCCGACCGCATCGCCCTGGCGGTACGGGACGCCCGGTCCGGCCAGGGCGGCGCACAGGCCCTCTCCCACGGCCCCGGCGCCGCGATCAACCCCTCCGCGGCCCTGAAGTCCTGGGCGCTGGCGAACGGCTCCGACGAGGAGAAGGCGGAGATCGTCCAGGCCGCCCGCGAGAAGAACCAGCAGGCCATCGAGCGGTACGCGGACGAGCAGCGGGCGCTCGGGAAGTTCGTGGTCCGCAAGTCGCTGGAGCCCGCCTACACCCAGCTCTCCCTGAACGGCGAGTCCGGTCCGCTCTCCGACGAGCGGGTACGCCGCGCGGTGGCCCGGGCGCTCGACCGCCAGGAACTCGCCGAATCGGTACTCAAGCCGCTCGGGCTGCCCGCCAGGCCGCCGGGCAGCCACCTGGCCCTCGCGGGGCAGGCGGCGTACGCGGACAGCAGTGACGCGCTCGGCGCCCAGGACACCAAGGAGGCGCGGGCGCTGCTCGCGGACGCCGGGTGGGTGCCGGGGGGCGCGGCGAAGAAGCCGGCCGGGACGAAGGCGGGCAGCGAGGCGGACCCGAAGAAGGCGGACGCGGAGAAGAAGGCGGACGCCGAGAAGAAGACCGAGAAGACTGAGAAGACCGAGAAGACCGAGAAGACGTCCGACAAGGCCAAGAAGCCCGACGCCGACGTCGCCTCCGACGAGGGCCTCTACATCGTCGGCGACGACAAGCCCGGCGGTACGGCCCCCCGCGGTGACGGCAAGGCCGGCGAGCCCGCCGGCAAGGCCGGCGAGCCCGTGATCGGCGCCGGCGGCCCCGAGAACGGCACCAACGTCCTCGCCCCGGCCCCGGGCGCGGCCCTGCGGCCGGCCCGCCCCGACGCCGGCGTCGCCGGGGCCTATGCCCCGCGCGGCACCGCCGCCCCCGCCGTGCCGGCGGCCGCCACCCAGGCCCTCGGCAAGGACGGCAAGCCGCTCAGCCTGCGCTTCGTCCTGCCTTCGGGCCCCGGCTCGGAGTCGCTCCGCGCGGTCGGCGACAAGATCGTCCGGATGCTCGACGAGGTCGGCATCCGCACCGAGATCACCAAGGTCGCCGACGAGAGCTTCTTCAAGGACCACATCGCCTCCGGCGACTACGACCTGGCCCTCTACTCCTGGCCGGCGACCGCCTTCCCCGCGACCGACGCCCGGCCGATCTTCGCCAAGCCCCAGCCGGCCTCGGACGGCTCCCTCCTGGTCGAGCAGAACTACGCCCGCGTCGGCACCGACCGTATCGATCAACTGTTCGACCAGGCGGTGGCCACCCTCAACGAGGAGGAGGCCCGTGACCTGGTCCGCCAGGCCGACGCCCGGATCTGGGCCGCCGCAGGATCGATTCCCCTCTATCAGCGCCCCCAGCTGGTGGCGGCCAAGGCCGAGATCGTGAACGCGGGAGCCTGGGGCTTCGCGGCCCCGCGCTATCAGGACATCGGCTTCAAGAAGCCGGAAACGGTGAAGGGCGCGGAGCGCAACACCAACAATTAGCGAAACGCAGGACGAACAGACCGGTGCACCCCCAGGAACAGAGCGGGAGTACACCGGCGAGAATCAGCCAGAACCGCAGGTCGCAACCTCAGAAGCCGCTCAATTTCCTTGCCCGCCGGTGCCCCCGGCGGGCAGGATCACGTCCGGCCCCTTGACCCGGCCTGTTCCGCACGCTCAGTGCCCCCACTCCCCCCCCACCACCGAGGCCCCCCACGCCTCCCCCCACACCCTCTCGAATCCGGGCGGGGAAGCCCCTTGCGCGGCAGCCCCGTACCATAGGACATAGCCGTGGCGCGTCCGCCCGGCGGGCGTAAGAGGAACTGACGCCGCATCCCACGATCCGAGAGAAGCGCAAGCACCCATGCCCACGCGCCACGACATCCGTAACGTCGCCATCGTCGCCCACGTCGACCATGGCAAGACGACCATCGTCGACGCCATGCTCAAGCAGGCCGGTGCCTTCGCCGCCCACCAGCACCTCGACGACCGCATGATGGACTCGAACGACCTGGAGCGTGAGAAGGGCATCACGATCCTCGCCAAGAACACGGCGGTGAAGTATCACCCCAAGGACGGCGGGGCCCCGATCACGATCAACATCATCGACACCCCGGGCCACGCCGACTTCGGTGGCGAGGTCGAGCGCGGTCTGTCGATGGTGGACGCGGTCGTCCTCCTCGTGGACGCCTCCGAGGGTCCGCTCCCGCAGACCCGCTTCGTGCTGCGCAAGGCCCTCCAGCAGCGCCTGCCCGTCATCCTCTGCATCAACAAGACGGACCGCCCGGACTCCCGGATCGACGAGGTCGTCAACGAGACCTACGACCTCTTCCTCGACCTGGACGCGGACGAGGACCAGATCGAGTTCCCGATCGTCTACGCCTGTGGCCGTGACGGCGTCGCCTCGCTGACCAAGCCCGCCGACGGCACCGTCCCGGCGGACAGCGAGAACCTGGAGCCGTTCTTCTCCACGATCCTGGAGCACGTCCCGGCCCCGTCGTACGACGAGACGGCGCCCCTCCAGGCCCACGTCACCAACCTCGACGCCGACAACTTCCTCGGCCGTATCGCGCTGCTCCGTGTCGAGCAGGGCGAGCTGCGCAAGGGCCAGACGGTCGCGTGGATCAAGCGGGACGGCACGATCTCCAACGTCCGCATCACCGAGCTGATGATGACCGAGGCGCTCACCCGTAAGCCCGCCGAGGTCGCGGGCCCCGGTGACATCTGCGCCGTCGCCGGTATCCCCGACATCATGATCGGCGAGACCCTGGCCGACCCGGAGAACCCGATCGCGCTGCCGCTGATCACGGTCGACCAGCCGGCCATCTCCATGACCATCGGTACGAACACCTCGCCGCTCGTCGGCCGCGGTGGCACCGGCAAGGGCGCGGACGCGAAGTCCGCGGTCAAGCAGCGCAAGGTCACCGCCCGCCAGGTCAAGGACCGGCTGGACCGCGAGCTCATCGGTAACGTCTCGCTGCGCGTCCTCGACACCGAGCGCCCGGACGCCTGGGAGGTCCAGGGCCGTGGTGAGCTCGCGCTCGCCATCCTGGTCGAGCAGATGCGCCGCGAGGGCTTCGAGCTCACCATCGGCAAGCCGCAGGTCGTCACCAAGCAGGTCGACGGCAAGACCCACGAGCCCGTCGAGCGCCTCACGGTCGACGTGCCCGAGGAGCACATGGGCGCCGTCACGCAGCTCATGGGTATCCGCAAGGGCCGCATGGACAACATGTCGAACCACGGCTCCGGCTGGGTCCGCATGGAGTTCGTCGTTCCGTCCCGTGGCCTCATCGGCTTCCGTACGGAGTTCCTGACCAACACCCGCGGTACGGGCATCGCCCACTCGATCCACGAGGGCCACGAGCCGTGGTTCGGCACGCTGACGACCCGTAACAACGGTTCGCTGGTCGCCGACCGCGCCGGCGCCGTCACCGCCTTCGCGATGACGAACCTCCAGGAGCGCGGCGTCCTGTTCACCGACCCCGGCACCGAGGTGTACGAGGGCATGATCGTCGGCGAGAACTCCCGCGCCGACGACATGGACGTGAACATCACGAAGGAGAAGAAGCTCACCAACATGCGCTCCGCCTCCGCCGACTCCTTCGAGGCGATCGTCCCGCCGCGGAAGCTCTCCCTGGAGCAGTCCCTGGAGTTCTGCCGCGACGACGAGTGCGTCGAGGTCACCCCGGAGGCCGTGCGCATCCGCAAGGTCGTCCTGGACCAGAACCAGCGCGGCCGCACCGCGTCGCGCGCCAAGAACGCCTGAAGCCGGAACGCCTGACACCGGAACACCTGACCTGTGACCTGCGCCGCGTCTCGCTGACGTAGGCCGGCCACAGCGAACTACCACGAGGCCCGGACCGCCACAGTCACTGTGGCGGTCCGGGCCTTTCGTCAAATCCATTTCATGGACAGGGTGTCCGGATATCGGCCGTCGCTCTCCGGAACGTGTGTTAACGGTCCGTTTCGCGGGTGTCTGTCTGTGATCGCTTTGTCCGGATTTCCGTCTCCTGGCCCCAGGTGATGTTGTCAAAACGAGACCACTTAAGTGTGGTTTACAGCCCTGGCGTACTTAATAGTTGGCTGCATTGAGCTCGGGTCAATGGGTCACACACTGTGGGGAGTGTCGACTCACGAGCACACTCGGGGCACATGGGTTCAACGCCGTCAGGGGTGTCGGCGTACTCGGAAGTGCCCTTCTTGTAGTGACAAGTGGACTCATGAGGAGGAACCCATGCGCGGTGCCAAGAGCGCCAAGTGGGTAGTGGGCGCGACCATCGTGGCCCTGGCAGCGACCGCCTGTGGCGGCGGCAGTGGCAAGGACGACAGCGCCTCGAAGGAGAAGGGCAAGCCCGAGGGCTATGTCTCGATCGACGTCGGTGAGCCCCAGAAGCCGCTGATCCCGGGCGACACCAATGAGTCGCTCGGTAGCTACGTCATCCAGTCGGTCTTCACGCAGCTGCTGGACTTCGACGCCCAGGGCAAGATCGTCTACACGAACGCCGAGTCGATCAAGACGACCGACTCGAAGACCTGGACGGTCAAGCTCAAGCCCGGCTGGAAGTTCCACGACGGCACCCCGGTCACGTCGGCGTCCTACGTCAAGGCGTGGAACTGGTACGCCAACATCGAGAACAAGCAGCAGAACGCCTTCTGGTTCGAGGACATCGCCGGCTACGCCGATGTCCACCCGGACAAGGGCGCCCCGGCGAAGAAGGAGATGTCGGGCCTGAAGGTCGTCGACGACACGACCTTCACCATCGAGCTCGCGAAGCCGGTCCCGTACTTCGAGTACAAGCTCGGCTACACCACCTGGGCTCCGCTGCCCGAGGTCTTCTACAAGGACACCAAGGCGTTCGGCCAGAAGCCGGTCGGCAACGGCCCCTACGTCTTCGAGAAGTGGGACCGCAAGAAGCTCATCCAGGTCAAGGCCAACCCTGACTACCTGGGCCCGAACAAGGCCAAGAACAAGGGTGTCCTCTTCAAGAACTACGCGACCGTCGAGGCCGCGTACCAGGACCTCCTCTCCGGCAACCTGGACATGATCCGCCAGGTCGGCCCGAAGGACCTGCCGAAGTACAAGCAGGACCTCGGCGACCGCGCGATCGAGCAGCCGTACGCGGCCATCCAGAGCCTCGTCCCGACCTTCTACTCGAAGACCTTCAAGGGCATCAACCCGAAGGTCCTCCAGGGTCTGTCGATGGCGATCGACCGGGAGACGATCACCAAGACCGTCCTCAACGGCACCCGCAAGCCGGCCACGAGCTTCATCCCCGAGGGTGTCGCCGGTAAGCAGGACCTGGGCAGCGACGTCTTCAAGTTCGACCCGGCGAAGGCCAAGGCGCTCGTCACCGAGGGCGGCGGCGTTCCGGACAACAAGATCTGGATCCAGTACAACGCCGACGGTGGCCACAAGGAGTGGGTGACCGCGGTCTGCGAGTCGATCCGCAACTCCACCGGTGTCGACTGCGTCCCGGACGCGAAGCCGGACTTCCAGACCGACCTGGAAGCGCGCGACAACGACAAGGTCAAGTCGATGTACCGCGGTGGCTGGGTCGCCGACTACCCGGTGAACGCCAACTTCATGCGTGAGCTCTACGGCTCGACGGCCGAGGCGAACAACGGTCGCTTCTCGGACCCCGCGGTCGACGCGGCGTTCAAGAAGGGCGACAACGCGAAGTCCCTGGAAGAGTCGATCAAGGCTTACCAGGAGGCCGAGAAGCTGGTTCTCACCAAGATGCCGGCCATCCCGCTGTGGGAGTACAAGATCAACGGTGGTCACTCCAAGGCTGTCGACAACGTGAATGTCAACTTCCGCGGTGACTTCGAACTCACCGAAGTGACCGCCAAGTAACCATCCCACGGTCCCACCCCCACTCAGCCGTCACCCGCCACCGCAACTGGCGGTAGGCCCCGGGGCCGCTTCCCGCATCCAGGAATCGGCCCCGGGGCTGTAGGTATTCATATCGGAGGCAAACATGGGGCGTTATGTCGCGCGGCGACTGCTCCAGATGATCCCGGTCTTCCTCGGGTCAACCTTGCTGGTCTTCCTCATGATGTACGCGCTGCCCGGCGATCCCGTGCGCGCGCTCGCCGGAGAGCAGACCGTCGACCCGGCGCAGATCGCCGCGATG
Organism: Streptomyces sp. P9(2023); assembly: GCF_032436795.1. NCBI lineage: Bacteria > Bacillati > Actinomycetota > Actinomycetes > Kitasatosporales > Streptomycetaceae > Streptomyces > Streptomyces sp. P9(2023). The sequence continues at coordinate 261,534 of NZ_JAUPWM010000004.1, read as the reverse complement.
AAGAAGGACCTCGGGCTTGACCGGCCGTTCCTGGTGCAGTACGGGAACTACCTCGTCAACCTGTTCCAGGGCGACTTCGGTACGCAGATCGCCAGCGGGCGACCCGTCGCGGACATCATCGCGAGCGCGTTCCCGATCACGATCAGACTGACCCTGTTCGCCTTCACCTTCACCGCGCTCGTCGGCATCTCCCTCGGTGTCTTCGCCGGACTGAAGGCCGACACGCTCCGGGACCGCGGTCTGCTGGTCCTGACGCTGCTCCTGATCTCCGTCCCCTCGTTCGTCCTCGCTTTTCTCGCGCAGTTCTTCTTCGCCCACCAACTCGGCTGGGTCGACCCCAACGTGAGCGCACTGGCCGAATGGGGCGAGCTCGTGTTGCCGGCCGTCGTGCTCGGCTCACTGTCATTGGCGTACGTCGCCCGGCTCACCCGCACCTCGATCGCGGAGAACCTGCGCTCGGACTACATGCGCACCGCAGTGGCCAAGGGGCTGCCGCGCCGCCGCATCGTCGGTGTCCACCTGATGCGCAACTCCATGATCCCCGTCGTCACCTTCCTCGGCACCGACCTCGGTTCCCTGATGGGCGGCGCGGTCGTCACCGAGGGCATCTTCAACGTGCAGGGCGTCGGCTACAACGTCTTCTCCGCGCTGAAGAACCGTGAGGGCGCCACCGTCGTGGGCATCGTGACCCTGATCGTGGTCGTCTATCTCGTCGCCAGCCTGCTCGTCGACCTGCTCTACGCGGTCCTGGACCCGAGGATCCGTTATGCCTGAGGCACTCAAGGAAGCTGTCAGCGAACAGACTTCGGCGGACGCGTCCGCCACAACGCCGGTCGAGAAGCGGCAGAAGCCGCGCAGCCTCTGGTCGGACGCCTGGCACGACCTGCGCCGCAACCCGATCTTCCTGGTCTCCGCCGTCCTGATCGCCGTCCTGCTGACCATGGCCGTCTTCCCCGGCCTGTTCACCAGCGCCGACCCGCGCCAGGCGGACCTCGCCAAGCACTACCTCCAGAAGCCGAACTGGGGCAGCTTCTTCAACGTGGACTGGTTCGGTTACGACATCCAGGGCCGGTCGATCTACGCGCGTGTCATCTACGGCGCCCGCGCCTCGATCGCCGTCGCCGTCGTCGTCACGTTGCTCGTCACCATCCTCGGCACGGTCGTCGGCATGCTCGCCGGCTACTTCGGCGGCTGGATGGACGCGATCCTGTCCCGGGTCACGGACATCTTCTTCGCCGTCCCCTTCATGCTCGGCGCGATGGTCGTCCTGACCGCGTTCGAGGAGCGTCAGCTCTGGGTCGTCATCCTGGCCCTGGCCTTCCTGGGCTGGACCCAGATCGCCCGTGTCGCCCGCGGCTCGGTGATCACCATCAAGCATGCGGACTACGTGATGGCGGCCAAGGCGCTCGGCGCCTCCACCTCGCGGATCCTGCTCCGGCACATCCTGCCGAACGCGATCGCCCCGGTGATCGTCGTCGCCACCATCGCGCTCGGCGGCTACATCTCCGCGGAGGCCACGCTCTCCTTCCTGGGCATCGGCCTCGCCGAGCCGACCGTCTCGTGGGGTGTCGACATCTCCTCGGGCCAGGAGCAGCTGCGTAACGCCGCGTTCGTCCTCATCATCCCGTCGGTCATGGTGTCGATCACCGTTCTGGCGTTCATCATGCTCGGCGATGCGGTTCGCAGCGCCCTCGACCCCAAGCTGCGCTGAGGAGGGCGTACAACGTGAGCATCATCGACAAGACCGCGAGCGTCCCCGCCCCCCGTGGCGGCGACGAGCACACCGGGCCCCTGCTCGAAGTCCGTGACCTGCACGTGGAGTTCCACACCCGCGACGGTGTGGCCAAGGCGGTCAACGGAGTCAACTACAGCGTGAACGCGGGCGAGACGCTCGCCGTGCTCGGCGAGTCCGGGTCCGGCAAGTCCGTCACCGCGCAGGCCGTCATGGGCATCCTCGACATGCCGCCGGGCAAGATCCCCAAGGGTGAGATCTTCTTCCGCGGTGAGGACATGCTCAAGATGTCCGGCGAGGAGCGGCGGAAGATCCGCGGCCGGAAGATCGCGATGATCTTCCAGGACGCGCTGTCCTCCCTCAACCCGGTCCTCTCCGTCGGCTACCAGCTCGGCGAGATGTTCCGGGTGCACCACGGCCTCTCCAAGAAGGAGGCCAAGGCCAAGGCCATCGAGCTGATGGACAAGGTCAAGATCCCGGCCGCCGCGGCCCGGGTGAACGACTACCCCCACCAGTTCTCCGGCGGTATGCGCCAGCGCATCATGATCGCGATGGCGCTCGCCCTGGAGCCCGACCTGATCATCGCGGACGAGCCCACCACGGCGCTCGACGTGACCGTCCAGGCCCAGGTCATGGATCTCCTCGCGGAGCTCCAGCGCGAGTACAACATGGGTCTGATCCTGATCACCCACGACCTCGGCGTCGTCGCCGACGTCGCGGACAAGATCGCGGTCATGTACGCGGGCCGGATCGTCGAGACCGCGCCGGTCCACGAGCTGTACAAGCGCCCGGCCCACCCGTACACCCGGGGTCTGCTCGACTCGATCCCGCGCCTGGACCAGAAGGGCCAGGAGCTGTACGCGATCAAGGGTCTGCCGCCCAACCTGCTCCGGGTGCCCACCGGCTGCGCCTTCAACCCGCGCTGCCCCAAGGCCGACGACATCTGCCGTACGGAGATCCCGGCGCTCGCGCCGGTCTCCGAGCAGGACGGCACGGAGCTGCCCGGCCGCGGCAGCGCCTGCCACTTCTGGAAGGAGACGATCCATGGCTGAGCTCAGCAAGAACGATGAGGCCGCGGACGCGACTCCGAACGTCACCGAGGTGCACGAGGTCGACGCCGCCGGCGAGGCGGAGGCCGTAGCCGCCATCGAGGCGCCCGTCGAGCGCGGTGAGCCGATCCTGCAGGTGCGCAACCTGGTCAAGCACTTCCCGCTGACCCAGGGCATCCTGTTCAAGAAGCAGGTCGGAGCGGTCAAGGCCGTGGACGGGATCTCCTTCGATCTCTACCAGGGCGAGACCCTCGGCATCGTGGGCGAGTCCGGTTGTGGCAAGTCCACGGTCGCCAAGCTCCTGATGACCCTGGAGCGGGCCACCGCGGGCGAGGTCTTCTACAAGGGCCAGGACATCACCAGGCTGTCCGGCCGCGCCCTGAAGGCCGTCCGCCGGAACATCCAGATGGTGTTCCAGGACCCGTACACCTCGCTGAACCCGCGCATGACGGTCGGCGACATCATCGGCGAGCCCTTCGACATCCACCCCGAGGTGGCCCCCAAGGGTGACCGCCGTCGCCGGGTGCAGGAGCTGCTCGATGTGGTCGGTCTGAACCCCGAGTACATCAACCGCTACCCGCACCAGTTCTCCGGCGGTCAGCGCCAGCGCATCGGCATCGCCCGAGGCCTCGCGCTCAACCCCGAGATCATCGTCTGCGACGAGCCGGTCTCGGCCCTGGACGTCTCCGTCCAGGCGCAGGTCATCAACCTGATGGAGAAGCTCCAGGACGAGTTCAACCTGTCCTACCTCTTCATCGCGCACGACCTGTCGATCGTCCGGCACATCTCCGACCGGGTCGGCGTCATGTACCTCGGCAAGATGGCCGAGATCGGTACGGACACGCAGATCTACGACCACCCGACGCACCCCTACACCCAGGCGCTGCTGTCGGCGGTCCCGGTGCCGGACCCGGACGCCCGTGAGGGCCGCGAGCGGATCATCCTCACCGGTGACGTCCCCTCGCCGGCCAACCCGCCGTCGGGCTGCCGCTTCCGCACCCGGTGCTGGAAGGCCGAGGAGAAGTGCTCGCAGGAGGAGCCGCTCCTCGCGATCCCGGAGCGCTTCCAGGGGCAGGACACCCCGGCCGCGCACGAGTCGGCCTGCCACTTCGCCGAGGAGAAGGACATCGTCCACGCGGCGTAGCTCCGTCAGCTGTCCACGAGGGCGCCCCGGCCATCCCGGCCGGGGCGCCCTCGCGCGTTTCCCGTACGGGTGTCGTCGACCGGGTGTCGTTCGTGCGCGTGCCGTCGTCCGGGTGTCGTTAAGGTGCATACCGTACTAAGGCGGGTGATATTGGGGCTCTCAAGTAGAGACCCAGGATCCTCGGGAGGCACCTCATGCGCGGAGCCACGCACGCCAGGTGGGCCGCACTGGCCGCCGCCGTCGCACTCATGGCTACGGCCTGCGGCGGCGGAGACGACGGCGGAGGCGGTGGTGGCGCGGACGGCATCGTCAGTTCCTCCTGGGGCGACCCGCAGAACCCGCTGGAGCCGGCGAACACCAACGAGGTCCAGGGCGGCAAGGTCCTCTCGATGATCTTCCGCGGTCTCAAGCAGTACGACCCGAAGACCGGCGAGGCCCAGAACATGCTCGCCGAGAACATCGAGACCACGGACTCCACGAACTTCACCGTCACCCTCAAGGACGGCTGGACCTTCTCCAACGGCGAGCAGGTCACCGCGCAGTCCTTCGTGGACGCCTGGAACTACGGCGCCCATCTGAAGAACAACCAGAAGAACGCCTCCTTCTTCGGCCAGATCGAGGGCTACGACCAGGTCCACCCCGAGAGCGGCGAGCCCACCGCGGAGACCATGTCCGGCCTCAAGGTCGTCGACCCCAAGACCTTCACGGTCAAGCTCACCCAGAAGTTCTCCACCTGGCCCGACACCCTCGGCTACGCCGCCTTCTCCCCGCTCCCCAAGTCCTTCTTCGACGATCACGCCGCCTGGCTGGACAAGCCCGTCGGCAACGGCCCGTACACGGTCGACTCGTACGCCAAGGGCTCCCAGATGGAGCTGAAGCGCTGGGCCGGCTACCCCGGCGCCGACAAGGCGAAGAACGGCGGCGTCACCCTCCGGGTCTACACCGACAACAACACCGCCTACACCGACCTGACGGCCGGCAACCTCGACCTCGTCGACGACGTGCCCGCCTCCCAGCTGAAGAACGTCGAGGCCGACCTCGGCGACCGGTACATCAACGTCCCGGCCGGCATCATCCAGACCCTCGGCTTCCCGTTCTACGACGCGGCGTGGAACAAGCCGGGGCAGGAGAAGCTCCGCCAGGGCATCTCCCGGGCGATCAACCGGGAGCAGATCACCGACACCATCTTCCAGAAGACCCGCACCCCCGCCGTCGACTGGACCTCCCCGGTCCTCGGCGCGGAGGGTGGCTTCAAGGACATCTGCGGCGACTTCTGCAAGTACGACGCCGTAGAGGCGAAGAAGCTGGTCACCGAGGGCGGCGGCATCCCCGGCGGCACGATGAAGATCTCGTACAACGCCGACACCGGCTCCCACAAGGAGTGGGTGGACGCCGTGTGCAACTCCATCAACAACGCCCTCGGCGACAACCGGGCCTGCGTCGGCAACCCGATCGGCACCTTCGCCGACTTCCGCAGCCAGGTCTCCACGCAGAAGATGCCGGGCCCCTTCCGGGCCGGCTGGCAGATGGACTACCCGCTCATCCAGAACTTCCTGCAGCCGCTGTACTACACCAACGCCTCGTCCAACGACGGCAAGTACACCGACCCCGAGTTCGACAAGCTCGTCGACCAGGCCAACGCCGAGTCCGACATCGCCAAGGCCGTCGAGACCTTCCAGCAGGCCGAGGAGATCCTCCGCGACGACATGGGCGCGGTCCCGCTCTGGTACCAGAACGGCAGCGCCGGCTACTCCGAGCGCGTCTCCGGCGTGATGCTCAACCCGTTCAGCGTCCCGGTCTACGACCAGATCACGGTCAACTGACGCAGCGCGTCGGCGTACGGTCCGGCCCGGCGTTCCCCCACGCGCCGGGCCGTACGCCTACCCCACACCCCCGGAGCCCCCCATGGGTCGTTATGTGATCCGGCGTCTGCTGCAGATGATCCCGGTCTTCATCGGCGCCACCCTGCTGATCTTCCTGATGGTGAACGTGATGGGCGACCCCATCGCCGGCCTCTGCGGCGACCGTGCCTGCGATCCGGCGACCGCCGCCCAGCTGGAGAAGGAGTTCGGCCTCGACAAGCCCGTCTGGCAGCAATACCTGATCTACATGGGCAACCTCTTCACCGGCGACTTCGGTACGGCCTTCAACGGCCAGCCGGTCACCGAGCTGATGGCCAGCGCCTTCCCCGTCACCATCCGGCTCACCATCGTGGCGATCCTCTTCGAGATCGTCATCGGCATCAGCCTCGGCGTCCTGACCGGCCTGAAGCGCGGCCGCCCCGTCGACACCACCGTGCTGCTGCTCACGCTGGTCGTCATCTCGGTCCCGACCTTCGTCACCGGCCTGCTGCTCCAGCTGCTGCTCGGCGTGAAGTGGGGCTGGATCAAGCCCGCGGTCTCCTCCGAGGCCACCTTCGACGAACTGATCGTCCCCGGCCTGGTCCTCGCCTCGGTCTCCCTCGCGTACGTCACCCGGCTCACCCGGACCTCGATCGCGGAGAACAAGCGCGCCGACTACGTCCGTACCGCCATCGCCAAGGGCCTGCCGCGCCGCCGGGTCATCACCCGCCACCTGCTGCGCAACAGCCTCATCCCCGTGGTCACGTTCATCGGCGCCGACATCGGGGCGCTGATGGGCGGCGCGATCGTCACGGAGCGGATCTTCAACATCCACGGCGTCGGCTACCAGCTCTACCAGGGCATCGTCCGGCAGAACACCCAGACCGTCGTGGGCTTCGTGACCATCCTCGTCATCGTCTTCCTGCTGGCCAACCTCCTCGTCGACCTCCTGTACGCCGTCCTTGACCCGAGGATCCGCTATGCCTGAGCCGCTTGAGCCGTTCGACGACGGGCGCGCCATCGACCACACGGGGTCGGGTGGCGGCACGGACCTCGCCATGGAGGAGGGCGCGTCCCTGGAGAAGACCCCGGGCGGCCCGCTGGGCACCGGCACGGCCGGCAAGCCCCGCTCTCTCTGGTCCGACGCCTGGCACGACCTGCGCCGCAACCCGGTCTTCATCATCTCCGGGCTGATCATCCTCTTCCTCGTGATCATCTCCATCTGGCCGTCCCTGATCGCCAGCGGCGACCCCCTCCAGTGCGACCTGTCCAAGGCCCAGGAGGGCTCCCAGCCCGGCCACCCCTTCGGCTTCAACGGCCAGGGCTGCGACGTCTACACCCGTACGGTCTACGGCGCCCGGACCTCCGTCACCGTCGGCCTCCTCGCCACCCTCGGCGTCGCGATCCTCGGCTCCCTGCTCGGCGGCCTGGCGGGCTTCTTCGGCGGCGGCTGGGACGCGGTCCTCTCCCGGTTCACCGACGTCTTCTTCGCCATCCCGGTCGTCCTCGGCGGACTCGTCCTGCTGTCCGTCGTCACCAGCAGCACGATCTGGCCCGTCATCGGCTTCATGGTGCTGCTCGGCTGGCCGCAGATTTCCCGGATCGCCCGCGGCTCGGTCATCACGGCCAAGCAGAACGACTACGTGCAGGCGGCCCGGGCGCTCGGCGCCTCCAACTCCCGCTTGCTGCTCCGCCACATCGCGCCCAACGCCATCGCCCCGGTCATCGTCGTCGCGACCATCGCCCTCGGTACGTACATCTCGCTCGAAGCGACCCTGTCGTACCTCGGCGTCGGGCTGAAGCCCCCCACCGTCTCCTGGGGCATCGACATCTCCTCGGCGTCGCAGTACATCCGCAACGCCCCGCACATGCTGCTCTGGCCGGCCGGCGCGCTCGCCATCACCGTGCTCGCGTTCATCATGCTCGGCGACGCGGTGCGCGACGCCCTCGACCCGAAGCTGAGGTAGCCGCCCATGCTGCTCGAAGTGCGCGATCTGCACGTGGAGTTCCACACCCGGGACGGGGTGGCGAAGGCCGTCAACGGGGTCAGCTACGCGGTCGACGCGGGCGAGACGCTGGCCGTGCTCGGCGAGTCGGGATCCGGCAAGTCCGTCACCGCCCAGGCCGTCATGGGCATCCTCGACATCCCGCCCGGGAAGATCACCGGCGGCGAGATCCGCTTCCAGGGCCAGGACCTGCTGAAGCTCAAGGAGGACGAGCGGCGCAAGGTCCGCGGCGCGAAGATGGCGATGATCTTCCAGGACGCGCTGTCCTCGCTCAACCCCGTGATCAGCGTCGGGGACCAGCTCGGCGAGATGTTCCAGGTCCACCAGGGGATGTCCCGTAAGGAGTCCCGGGCCAAGGCGGTCGAGCTGATGGACCGGGTCCGGATCCCGGCCGCCAAGGAACGGGTCGGGCAGTACCCGCACCAGTTCTCCGGAGGCATGCGCCAGCGCATCATGATCGCGATGGCGCTCTCCCTCGAACCCGACCTGATCATCGCCGACGAGCCGACGACCGCCCTCGACGTCACCGTCCAGGCCCAGGTGATGGACCTCCTCGCCGAGCTCCAGCGCGAGCTCAACATGGGCCTCATCCTCATCACCCACGACCTCGGCGTCGTCGCCGACGTCGCCGACAAGATCGCCGTGATGTACGCGGGCCGGATCGTCGAGACCGCCCCCGTCCACGAGATCTACAAGGCGCCCGCCCACCCGTACACCCGCGGTCTGCTCGACTCGATCCCGCGCCTGGACCAGAAGGGCCAGGAGCTGTACGCGATCAAGGGCCTGCCCCCGAACCTGCTGGCCATCCCGCCCGGCTGCGCCTTCAACCCGCGCTGCCCGCTGGCCCGGGACGTCTGCCGCACCGACGAGCCGCCGCTGTACGAAGTGTCGGAGGAACGCCGCAGCGCGTGCCACTTCTGGCAGGAGGCCCTCCGTGGCTGAGCCGATTCTCCAGGTCCGCGACCTGTACAAGCACTACCCGCTGACCCAGGGCATCCTCTTCAAGAAGCAGGTCGGCGCGGTCAAGGCCGTCGACGGCGTCGACTTCGACCTGGCGGCGGGGGAGACCCTCGGCATCGTCGGCGAGTCCGGCTGCGGCAAGTCGACCGTGGCGAAGATGCTGGTCAACCTGGAGCGCCCGACCTCCGGCGCGATCCGCTACAAGGGCGACGACATCACCACGCTGTCGCCGAAGGCCCTGCGCGCGGTCCGCCGCAACATCCAGATGGTCTTCCAGGACCCGTACACCTCGCTCAACCCGCGCATGACGGTCGGCGACATCATCGGCGAGCCGTACGAGATCCACCCCGAGGTCGCCCCGAAGGGCGACCGGCGGCGCAAGGTCCAGGACCTGCTGGACGTCGTCGGCCTCAACCCGGAGTACATCAACCGCTATCCGCACCAGTTCAGCGGCGGCCAGCGGCAGCGCATCGGCATCGCCCGCGGCCTCGCCCTGCAGCCCGAGATCATCGTGGCGGACGAGCCGGTCTCGGCCCTCGACGTCTCCGTCCAGGCCCAGGTCATCAACCTCCTGGCGAAGCTCCAGGACGAGTTCTCGCTCAGTTACGTCTTCATCGCCCACGACCTGTCGATCGTCCGGCACATCTCCGACCGGGTCGGCGTCATGTACCTCGGCCGGATCGTCGAGATCGGCACCGACACCCAGATCTACGACCACCCCACGCACCCGTACACCCAGGCCCTGCTGTCGGCGGTCCCGGTGCCGGACCCGGACGCGCGCGAGCACCGCGAACGCGTCATCCTCAGCGGTGACGTGCCCTCGCCGGCCAACATCCCCTCGGGCTGCCGCTTCCGCACCCGCTGCTGGAAGGCGCAGGAGCGCTGCGCGCTGGAGGTTCCGCTGCTGGCGGTCCCGGCGGAGTTCCGGCTCTCGGACACCCCGGCGAAGCACGACTCGGCGTGCCACTTCGCGGAGGAGAAGCAGGTGGTGCCGACGGAGGAGGAGCCGGGGGAGCCGGAGGAGCCGGAGTAGTGGATCCGATATCCGATACTCCATATCCAATGTCCAATATCCAATATCCGACATCCGGGTGAATCGGCGTCACATCCTTAACAGCCAGGCAACTCGGCCGACCCGGATCCGATATACGAACGCGCCAAGCTCGACAGCGTACGGCCGTGCGGGTGCCGTAGGCCGGTCGGGGCGCGCCATGTCGCCCCGACCGGCCGCACCCCTCCTCCGCCTTGCCGGTCGAATATGCGGAACCGCTTGTTTCGGCGCGTGGTAGCGGTGAGTATCGGCTTCGTGACAGTGACACGACCGGCACGTCTCACCGGCGCCGCGCTGTGCGGCGCGCTCGCGCTCGTCATCGTCGGCTGGCTCCTGAAGGACCTCGCGGCCTTCGGCTCACCCGCCGAACTCGCCTGGTACTGGGCCGGGGACCACGTCTTCCTGCTGCGCCGCCGGTCCGCCACCTCGCTGCTCGACCCGCTCCTGCTCGTCGTCTACGCGGCCACCGCGGTCGCCGCGCTCCGCTCCTCCCTCGCCGCGCCCGCGCTCGCCGCCGCCGGGGCCGTCACGCTCGCGCTGCGGTTGCCCGGGCTGTGGGCCACCGGTGTCGACGCGCTCGTCACGACGCTCCTCACGCTCGCCCTCGCCGCCGGACTCGTCGTCACCGCCGCCGTGGGCCGCCACGCGGTGGCCGACTCCCCTCCGGCCCGCCCCCGTAGGGGCCCGGCCGTCGCGGCCGGGGTCCTGTGCGCCGTGGCCGGACTCGCCTGGGCCGCCTGGGAGGTGCACTGGGCGCGGGCGCTCCCGGTCGAGGCGACCGTCGACCGGTTCACCGGCGGCCGCGCGCTCCTCCTGCCCGTGCTCGCGGCCCCTCCGGCCTGGCTCAACGTGATGCTCGCCGCCCTCTTCCTGGCCGCCGCCGGCACCGCCTTCGCCCGTGCTCCGTACGCCCGGCCGCTGGGCCTGCTCGCCGGGCTGTTCCTGACCGGCTGGGGGCTCGCCGCACTCGCGACCGCGTTACGGCTGGGGTGGGCCGAGCACCTCGCGGCGCTGGACGACGACGGCCGGCTCGCCCTCGCCACCTCGGTGTACGGGCTGCTCGCCGGGGCCGCCGTGCTCGTCCTGCTCTCCGTGCGCGGCGCGCCCCATCCCGTACCCCGCCGGCCGGTGGCCGCGCTGCCGCCCGCGCCGCCTCAGCCCCGCCCGCCCGGCTGGTGAGTCAGCGGTCCATGCCCAGCGAGCGCTTCAGGAAGTCCACCTGAAGCAGCAGCAGGTTCTCCGCCACCTGTTCCTGCGGGGTCATATGTGTCACGCCCGTCAGCGGCAGCACCTCATGGGGCCGTCCCGCCGCGAGCAGCGCGGAGGAGAGCCGCAACGTATGGGCCATCACCACATTGTCGTCGGCCAGGCCGTGGATGATCATCATCGGCCGGGCCGGCTCCTCCGGCGCCGACAGACCGTCGTCGGTGACCAGCGAGTTCGCCGCGTACACCTCCGGGCTCTCCTGCGGCGTCCCGAGGTAGCGCTCGGTGTAGTGGGTGTCGTACAGCCGGAAGTCCGTCACCGGCGCCCCCGCGACCGCCGCGTGGAAGACATCGGGCCGCCGCAGCACCGCGAGCGCGGCGAGGTAACCGCCGTACGACCAGCCCCGGATGGCCACCCGGTCCAGATCGAGCGGGAAGTCCTTCGCCAGCGCCTGCAGAGCCTCGATCTGATCGTCCAGGGTCGGAATCAGGTCATTCTTGATCGACTTCTCCCAGGCGGGCGACCGGCCCGGCGCGCCCCGCCCGTCCGCCACGATCACCGCGAAGCCCTGGTCGGCGAACCACTGCGAGGTCAGATGCGGATTGTGCGCGGCCACCACCCGCTGACCGTGCGGACCGCCGTACGGATCCATCAGCACGGGAAGCGGCCCGTCCCCTTCCGCGTAGCCCGAGGGGAGCAGGACGGCGCATGGAATCCGCCGTGCGCCCCCTTCCACCAGCCGCACGCCCGCCGAAAGCACCGGCGTCTCCGCGTACGAGGCGATCACCGCCACCTGGGCCCCGTCCCGCAGCACCCGCGCCACGCTCCCCGGCGCGTCCGGCCGTGCCGAGACCAGCACCGTCACCGGCCCCGAGCGCACCGCCGAGTGGACTCCCACGCCCTCCGAGACCCGCTCCACACCCAGCTCGTTGACCCGGTACACATGGATCTCGCCGGTCTCCGGCTCCGCCCGCTCCTCACCCGCCGAGGCCGACACCAGGACGTCGTTCGCGCCGATGTCGAGGACCGCCCGCACCTGCAGCGACGCCCCTGTCAGCGCCCGGTCCCCGACCGCGAGGACCCGCGCCCCGCCCTCGTCCGCGATCCGCACAAGACGCCCGTCCGGCGCCCACGCCGGCACCCCCGGCAGCAGCTCCAGCCACACCGGGTCCTCGTCCGCGTGCACCGTCCGCGTCGCCCCGGTCGCCGGGTCCACCGCCAGATGCAGCTGCGTCCGCTGGTCACGCGCCTGGACGAGCAGCAGCGGAGCCCCGTCCGCCGACCAGTGCACCCGGGCCAGATACGGGTACCGCTCCCGGTCCCACTCGACCTCGGTCCGCTCCCCGGCCAGATCCACCACGTACAGCCGCACCTCCGCGTTCGGCGTCCCCGCCGCCGGATACGACACCACCTGCGGCTCCCGGTCCGGATGCGCCGGATCGGCGATCCACCACCGCCGCACCGGCCGGTCGTGCGCCCGCGCCACCAGCAGCCGGTCCGATTCCGGCGACCACCAGAACCCCCGCGACCTGCCCATCTCCTCGGCCGCCACGAACTCCGCGAGCCCGTACGTCGTATGCGCGTCCTCGGGCTCCGCGAGCGCCCGGTCGCCCTCCCCGTCCGCGCCCGTCACCCGCAGCGCGCCGGCCGCCACATACGCGACGTGCCGCCCGTCCGGCGACGGCCGGGGGTCGATCACCGGTCCGGGCGCCGGGAGTTCGCGCGCCGTCCCCGCCCGCAGCTCCGCCGCGAACAGCCTCCCCGAGAGTGCGAAAGCGGCCAACTCCACGGCCGCGTCCACCGCGTACCCCACGATCCCGCCGGAACCCTCCCGGCTCCGCTCCCGCCGCGCCCGCTCCTCCGCGGACAACTCCTCGGCCGCGCCCGCCAGCAGCGACTCGGGTTCCGCCGCGACCCGCTCCCGCGGCTCCTGGCCCGGGGCCAGGTCGAGCACGTAGAGGGCGTGTGAGCGGTCGGTGCCGGACGACGAGCGTACGAACACCACGCGTTCACCGTCCGGTGAGACCGTGAACGTGCGGGGAACGCCCAGGGTGAAGCGCTGGGTCCGGGCGTACTGGCGGGGGAACGAGAGCGGGAACGACGGCAGTTGCGTGGAGGTCATACGACCGAAACTAGCGCCGTGCGCCCCCCCTGTGCCCCCGTACACCATCAATGCGGAGCCACACATAGTTATGATCCGTAGCGCTAGGTGGGTAGGGGGTACCTGACATCTGGCACATGCTCGCCGACCTGACCGTCCGAATATCCGACCGAAGAAGTGTGGAGGTGAACCGCCGTGGCACTCTCGATTTCGGCGGTGGTGCTGCTGGCGATCGTCGTCTTCCTGCTGATCCGGAAATCCGGACTGAAGGCTGGACATGCGGCGGTCTGCGCGCTCCTCGGGTTCTACCTGGCGAGCTCGTCCATCGCCCCGTCCATCAGCACGCTCACCACCAACGTGGCGGGCATGATCGGCGGCCTCAAGTTCTGAGCGCCCCGTGCTGGGGAGAGCCCGGCCCGGCCTCGTAGGGTGGGGCCATGACGGTTCTCCCAGCCCGTCGTCTGCTCCTGGTGCACGCGCACCCCGACGACGAGTCGATCAACAACGGCGCCACCATGGCCAAGTACGCGGCCGAAGGCGCCCAGGTCACGCTCGTGACCTGCACACTCGGCGAGGAGGGCGAGGTCATCCCGCCCGCGCTCGCCCACCTCGCACCCGACCGGGAGGACCGGCTCGGGCCCCATCGCGTCGGCGAGCTCGCCGACGCGATGAAGGAACTGGGCGTCACCGACCACCGCTTCCTGGGCGGCCCCGGCCGCTTCCGCGACTCCGGGATGATGGGCGTCGAGCAGAACCGCCGCCCGAACGCCTTCTGGAACACGGACGTCGACACCGCCGCCCCGTACCTGGTCGAGATCATCCGCGAGACCCGCCCGCAGGTCATGATCACCTACGACCCCGACGGCGGCTACGGCCACCCCGACCACATCCAGGCCCACCGCGTCGCCATGCGCGCCGCCGAGCTTGCCGAGGACGCCACGTACCGCCCGGACCTCGGCCCGGCCCACACCATCGCGAAGGTCTACTGGAACCGGGTCCCGCGCCCGCTCGCCGAGGCCGCCTTCGCCCGGCTGCGCGCCGAATCCACCGGTTTCCCCGGCATCGCGGAGATCGACGACGTACCGGGAGTCGTGGACGAGTCCCTGATCACCGCCGAGATCGACGGCGAGCCGGCGTCCGGCCCCTGGGCGGCCCGCAAGGCCGCAGCGATGCGCGCCCACGCCACCCAAATCGCCGTCGAGGGCCCCTTCTTCGCGCTCTCCAACGACCTTGGCCAGCCCATCCTCACCACCGAGCACTACCAGTTGGTCAGGGGTACGCCCGGCGCACCGGCGGGCGTGCGCGAGACCGACCTCTTCGCGGGGATCACGAGCGAGGGCGGCGCGTGACCATGCGGATCGTCTGGTACGTCCTCCTGCTCGTCCTCGGCGCCCTGGTCGGCGTCGCGGGCTCCTTCGTCCAAAACGCCTGGTTCCCCGGCGGGTTGATCCTCGCCCTGCTCGCCGCCGCGGGCGTCTTCTACGGCGGGCTGCGGGCCACCGACGACCGCTTCGGCCTGCTGGCCGCCGGGGCGGGCTGGCTGGTCGCCATCGTGCTGCTCAGCCTCGGACGCCCGGAAGGCGACGGGGTCTTCGGCGGCGGCGTCGCCGAGACGGTCTTCCTGCTCGGCGGCATGGCCATCGCTGTGATCTGCGCCACGATGGCCGGCCTCGTCCGACCGGCCCCGTGAACAGGGTGACTTGGGAGGAGCTTCGGTGAAGGGCTGCCCGGACTTCGGACGGATTGCCCCGTACTGGATCCCCGGCCGTCGGGTGCCTGTCGGCGACGGCCAGTATGGTGGTGCGCGCCGCCGAGCCGCCCGGGTACACGTGCACCAGCAAGAGCGGGCGGTGGAGCCAACCGGGAGAACCTGCTTTGAGTCGTGAAACTGGTCGAGAGACTGACAGTTCGTCCTCCGGCGCCCAGGGGCGCGGTGGAGCCGCGTACCCGTCGGGTACACCGCCGTACGGATCCCGCCAGTATCCGTCGCTCCACCCGACGCAGGACGGGTCCGACGAGACGGCCGGTGCCGCCACCGCGCCGTCAGCTCCTCCGCGGCCGGAAGAGCCGAAGACCGAGACCACGCTGACCACGCGGATCCGGATCAACATCCCGGGTTCGCGGCCGATCCCGCCCGTGGTCGTCCGCAAGCCGGTCGGCGACGGCGGCTCGGACTCCGCGTCCGCCGACGCTCCGGCCCCCGTGCCGGAAGCCCCGGCCCCGGCGCCCGCGCCCGCCCCGGCTCCCGTCGAGGCGGAGGCGCCGCAGGCGGACGAGAAGCCGACCAGCGACTGGTTCGCGCCGCGCAAGCCGGCGGCGGAGCCCGCCGCGCCGACGGCGAAGTCGGGCCCGTCCCAGGTGTCGGAGAAGCCTGCCGGACCCGGCCCCCGACCAGGCCCCGGCGCCGCGGCCGGACCGGGTGCTTCCGGTCCCGGCCGCACGCCTCCGCGGGGTGTACGGCCCCCGGCCCCCGGCGGCCAGGGGCGCGGCACCGGTTTCGCCGGCCCCGCGACCGGCGGCATCCCGAAGGTCGGCGGCCCGTCGATCTCGGCCACGCCCGCCTCCGGTACGCCGATGTTCCTGTCGACCCCGCCGCAGGACGAGGCCGCGTACGGCCCCGACGGCACCCCGTACCCCCAGGGCGCCCCGCAGGCCCCCACTCCCCCGACCGGCCCGACCACGGGCCCGATGACGGGCAACAGCACCATGGGCGGCGCGCCCATGGCCGGCAACCCCATGGGCCGAGGCCCTATGGGCGGCGGCCCTATGGGCGGCGGCCCCATGGCGGGCAACCCCATGGCTGGTAACCCCATGGCGGGCAACCCCATGGCTGGTAACCCCCTGGCAGGCGGCCCGCTCGGCGGCGCCCCGGGGCCCCAGGCCGGGAACCCCCTCGCCGTCGGTGACCCCTTCGGGGGTGCCGGGCCGCGGATGTCCGACGACACGGCCGTCCTGACGCCCCAGAAGCCCGGCCCGGTCGCCCCGGCCGCCGGGCCGCCCGGCGGCCATGTCTCCGGGGACACGCTCACCAGCGGCATCCCCGTCGTCCCCTCGGGCCCGGACCTGACGCCCCGGCTCCCGGACCGCGGCTTCTCCACGCCCGAGCACATCGGCGGCGGCACCCCCGCCACGCCCTCCCCCTCCCCCTCCCCGGCCCGCAGCTCCTCCGCCCCGGCGAAGAAGGGCCGCTCCAAGCTGGTCCTCCTCGGTGTCGGCGTCTTCGTCCTGGCCGGTGTCGCCTACGGCGCCGGGCTGCTCCTCAACCACTCCGACGTCCCCAAGGGCACGACCGTCTTCGGCGTGGACATCGGCGGCGGTACGAAGGAGGAGGCGGTCAACAAGCTGGAGGCCGCCCTCGGCGAGCGCGCCTACGCGCCTCTCAAGCTCAACGTCGGCGGCAAGACGGTCGAGCTCTCCCCGGACAAGGCCGGTCTCTCCCTGGACAGCCAGGAGACCGTCCGCGCGGCGGCGGGCAGCGACTACAACCCCGTCTCCGTGATCGGCTCCCTCTTCGGCGGCGAGCGCGTCGCCGAGCCCAAGCTCCCGGTCGACGAGGAGAAGCTCGCCGTCGCCCTGAGCGACGTGGCCGGCGCCTCCGGCTCGGCCACCGAGGGCACGATCAAGTTCGCCCCGGGCAAGGTCACCGCCGTCGAGGGCAAGCCGGGCAAGGGCCTGGACGTCGCCCGTTCGATGATCTTCGTCAAGGACGCGTACCGCGCCCAGGTCGAGATCGGCACGGCGAAGCCCGTCGAGCTGCCCGTGGTCACCCGTAACCCCACGATCACCAAGGCCGAGCTGGACCGGGCGATGAGGGAGTTCGCCAAGCCCGCGATGTCCGACGTGATCCTGATCAAGGCCGGGGCCAAGGAGATCAAGTTCGGCCCGGCGCGCTCGCTCCCGCAGATCCTCTCGATGAAGCCCGTCAACGGCCGCCTGGTGGAGGTCTACGACAAGAAGGCGATCGACCGGCTCCTCGACGGTGTCTTCGACGGCGTCATGATGATCAAGGCCGACGGCAAGAAGCACCAGGTCTCCGCCGACGACGTGGCGTTCGTCATGCGCGACGCGCTGATGGGCAGGACCGCGGCCGAGCGGACGAAGACGATCGACCTGACGGGCCAGGGCTGACCGGCCAGGGCTGAGAGCAGCACCAGGGCTGAGAGCAGCAGAAGAGGGGCCCGTCCCACCGGTGAGAACCGGCGGGACGGGCCCTCGCCACATACCGACTGCGTCAGTCGCGGCGGTACTGCGCCGGCGAGCTCTTCGTCGCCGGGTCCTCGTACGAGCCCGCCACACCACGGTCCACGTGGAAGGTGGTCAGCGTGGAGACGGGGGAGGCCGGGTCGCGGCGGTCGTCGATCACCCGCATGTGGGCGCTGAAGCGCTCCGGGGTGACCTCGTAGACGTCGTAGCCGTAGCGGTTGCCCTCGAAGTACTTCAGGTGCGGGTTGCCCGCGCCCATGACCGGCCCGTTCGTGGCGTTCCAGCTCGCCGAGTACGCGCCCGACGTCACCGAGTGCGCCGTGAACTCCGTACCGATGACGGGCGACGAGACGTCGTCGAAGTCGGGCCGGATGTCGTCGACGAACGCCGAGTGCCAGTCGCCGGTGATGACGACCAGGTCCTCCATGCCGGTGCTGTGCACATGGCCGAGGACCTCCTTGCGCTCGGCGCGGAAACCGTCCCACTGGTCGGTGAACATGTACGAGCCGCCGGGACGGCTCCGCAGCTGGCTGAGCATGATCGAGTTGGCCCAGACGTGCCAGGTGTCGGGAGCGTTGCCGATGTTCTTCTTCAGCCACCCCTTCTGCCCGGCGCCGAGAATGGTGCCGTCGGCGAGGTTCTGCGCCGAACGGTACGAGCGCAGATCGAGCACCGACAGCTCAAGGAGGTCGCCCCAGCGGCGGACCCGGTGGATCTCGGGGTCCGGCAGCGCGGTCGCGGTCCCGGCCCCGCCGTCGCGGTGCGGCATGTTCTCGTACCAGGCCTGGTACGCGGCCGCCCGCCGCTGCATGAACGGCGCGCCCCCGCCCGTACCGGAGTAGTCGTTGACGACCTCGTGGTCGTCCCAGGTCAGGAACCACGGGTGGGCGGCGTGCGCCTCGCGCAGGGAGGCGTCGCCCTTGTAGAGCGCGTGCCGGCGGCGGTAGTCGGCGACCGTGAAGATCCCGGGGCCCTCGTGGTCGCGGACGTGGTCGGCGGGGACTCCGCCGACCTGACCGTGCTCGTAGATGTAGTCGCCGAGGTGCACGACGAAGTCGACGTTCTCCCGCGCGATGCCCCGGTGGGCCGCGTAGAAACCGTCGTGGAAGGCCTGGCAGTTGGCGGCCGCGAAGCGGACCGAGGAGACGGGGCCGACGGGCGCGGTCTTCGTGCGGCCGATCCGGCTACGCTTGCCGAGCGCGTTGAAGGCGTACCAGTAGCGGGTGTTCGGGCGCAGCCCGGAGACCGGGACGTGCACGCTGTGGCCGAGCGTCGCGGAGGCGGGCGCGGTGCCGCGCGCGACGACGCGCCGCAGCCCGGGGTCCGTGGCGACGACCCAGTCGACCTCGACGATCTCGGACAGCTTCTGCTCGGCGGCCAGCGGCTCGGGGGCGAGCCGCGTCCACAGCACGACGCTGTGCGGCTGCGGGTCGCCGGACGCGACGCCGAGGGTGAACGGGGCAGGGTCGTACTCCGCGCCGAGCGCCTGGGCGGCCTCCAGGGCCTGCGCGGGCGAGAGCCCGGCGGCCAGCGGCCAGACGAGGTTCAGGGCCCCGGCGGCTCCGGCGGCCTTGAGCAGATCGCGTCGGTTGAGCCTGGTCACTTGCGTCCCCCCGTGGCGTGCAGCGTGAGCGATATGGAGTCGGCGTAACCGTCGTTGGACGTCCCGCTGCCGCTGCGGGTGAAGACGAGCAGCACGCGCGCGTGGCGCGCGCCGGGCGGCACCGTCGCGGTCGCGGTGCGCTCCAGGAGCGCGGTACGGGAGAGCCGCTCGCCGGCCGTCACCGGGCCGAGCACGGACAGGGCGACCGGAGTGCCCTGGGCGTCCCGGAACTCCACGGAGAGCCGCGCGCCGTCCTCCTGCGTCGCGTAGCCACCCAGCCAGCCGGCGAGCGTGTACCGCACCCGCCCGGCGTCGATGTACCGCCACCCGGCGTCGCCGCGCTCCGGCAGGGCGATGTCCTGCACGAGCGCGGTACGCGGGCTGTTGCCACCGGAGAAGAACCGGGTCCCCCGGTCGGCGGGCCCGGGGTCGCCGATCCCCGGGTAACCGTTCCCCAGGCTGTACGCGATGAGCGCGGGCGCCCCTTCAGGCACCGCCCACCCGGTCACCTCGGTGACCGGCTCGGCGGACCCGCCGGGTCCACTCTCCGCGTCGCCGTTGACTACGAGATTCACTCGAGCCTCCTCGATCAAGCGCTGTTCGTCGAACAAATGGCGCGTGTATCGCAGCAGTCGGGAGTGAACCCTTGAAGGCCAGTCGGGGAACGGCGGCCGGGAGTTGTACAGACAACTCCCGGGTAGCTAGGGATGCCCCCGCAGCGCGGCACGGGCGAGCGCGGGCCCGACGGTGGCGGGAGAGGGCTGATCGAGGGGAGAGACGGAGCCATGGCAAAGGCAAGCAGGACAGCAGACTTCGTCGTCCAAGGGCTTGAACAGATACGGCTGCACATGCCGCCCGCTCTCGCACTCGCGGAGGGCGGCGACCCGGGGCGGTGGGGGCGGCGGGAGGACGGGCGGCACGTCGCGGAGGATGTACCGCAGGAGCCCGCCGGGCCGGTGGATCGGACTGCTCCTGCCGGGCAGGCAACGGGCGACGGCTTCCCGTACGGACTCGGCGACGTGCCCGGCCTCCAGCCAGCGGGCGGCGAGCCCGGCCAACTCGGGCAGCATGGCGCGCGGGACGCGCAGCCGGGGATCGAGCCCGGGCAACGCGTCGACGATCCGCCGTGCTTCGGGCAGGTCGGGTAGGTCGGGCGCCTCAGGCGCTTCCGGCTCCGGCTCCGGCGCTTCCGGCTCTGGCTCAGGCGGGGGAGGGTTGGAGGTGTTTCTCCTGGATGTTCTTTCTGGATGACGTCCGGCGACCCGCCCCGCCGGTTCACCGGCGGCCGGACGGGTGTCCGTCGGACGCCCCGACCTCAGGGCGGAGGCGTCCTCGGCACTCAACGGCACGTTGGAGACGAGCTGCCGGGTGGCCCACAGCCCCCGAACCCCCTGCTCGCGCCACTCGTGGAAGTACCCGGCGGCCTTCAACTGCCTCTTGGCGCGCAGGAAGGCGCCCCGACCGATACGCGCTCGTTCGGCGGTCTTGGAGAGCGGTTCGTCGACGCTGTCGGGCAGGGAGAGCTGCCAGGAGAGCAGCCGGACGGCGTCGGAATTGAGATCCGGATTGCGGATGATCTCGTGGGTGACCTGACTGAAGCCCCGAGAGGGCGGGATAACATGACGAAGCATTCCGGGCGCCTCCACGGGCACTCGAAGTGAAGGCCCTCGAAGCTGGCTGCAACCAGCTCGGGGGCCGCTTTTGTGCTCACGGTACAGCAAACTCCGTAACCGACTAGTCACTTGATGTGACGGGGGTCCGGGGGAGGGGCGTCACCACTCCCCGCCGTACCGCTGCCGCTTGGCGCGGAGCCACTCCTGGATCTCCCGCGTCTCGCGCGGTGAGGCCGGCCGGAGGTCGTCGGCCCGGATCGTGGCAACGAAGTGCACGAACCGCACGCGCCGGTGGACGCCTTCGACGCCGATGACCTTCCCGGGGCCGTAGACGTCGGTTCCGGTATGGGCGACGAAGGTGCCGGGACCGTGGGGGGTTTCCATTGCTGCGAGCCCTTTCGCTCTGTGTGTTGTTCCGGTCACACAGTGGCGTGCATCACGTTACGCTCGACAGGGGTTGGCTCGTGACAACGCGACGAGCACGTCGGGGAGTTGGTCATGGCGATCGAGGACAATCCGGTGTCCCGTCGAAAATATGGTGAAGAGCTGAAACGCCGAAGGGAGGACGCGGGCTACACGCAGGAGGAGCTCAGCGAGTTGACGTTCATCTCGCGCACGCACCTGGCGCACATGGAAGCGGGCAGACGCATCCCGAACGTCGAGGACGCGCGCCGCCTGGACCAGGCCCTGAAAACGGGCGGCTTCTTCGAACGCTTCCTGCCGACGCTGGACGGCAAGGCGGTGGCGGAACACTTCGAGGAGGCTCTGGAGTTCGAGGGCCAGGCCGTAGTGATCCGGGAGTACGCCCCGAAGGTCGTACCGGGCATCCTCCAGACGGAGGCGTACGCCAAGGAAGTCCTGGACTCTGGTTCCACGCCGAAAAGCGACCAGGAACGTGACCAATTGCTTGTCACACGGCTGGAGCGGTCCGGAATATTGGAGGACTTCGACTCACCCGTGGTGTGGGCGATCCTGGACGAGGCTGTGCTGCGGCGGCATGTCGGCGGTCCGGCCGTGATGTGCGAGCAGCTCCGTCACATCGTGAGCCTGGGGGAGGGGCGCCGTATCCGTGTACATGTGCTGCCGTTCTCGGTCGGCTACCACGCGCTGATGGAGGGATTCGTCTCTCTGATGTGGTTCAAGGATCAGCCCCCGATCGCCTACGTAGAAGGCCTCAAGTCCGGTCGGGTTTGGGAGGATCCAGCCGTGGTTCGGGAGTGCCAGGTGGCCTACGATCATGCCCTGGGCGACGCGCTCTCCCATCGCGAATCGCTCGCTCTGATCAGGTCTGTAGCGGAGGAATACGAGCATGCAGCACGCACCGACCAGCATCCCTGACGCATCGGTCCTCCCCGCCTGGCGGAAGTCGTCCTACAGCGGCGGCAGCAGCGGTGACTGCCTCGAAGTCAGCGACGCGTGGCGGAAGTCCTCGTACAGCGGTGGCGAAAGCGGCGACTGCCTCGAAGTCAACGACGGTGCATGCCCGGCCCACGTCCCTGTCCGTGACAGCAAGAACCCCACCGGCCCCGCTCTCCTCTTCCCCGCACCCGCATGGTCGGCGTTCGTGGACGGGGTGAAGGGGTCACTCGGGCAGCGCTGACACGGCGGCGGTGGCGGCGGGGTCGGGATCGTCGAGGAAGCGGAGCAGTACCTCGGCCTCGGCGCGGAGGCGGGCGGCGTGGTCGGCGTGGGCGGGCGCGGTGAGTTGGGCGGCGGCGTCCAGGCGTTCGTCGGCCTCGGCGCGTACGACCTCGACGACGCCGTGCTCGCTCAGCTCGACCCGGGCCACTTCGGTGGCGCCGGCTCCGCTGGGCGAGGCCTCAAGGGCCATGCCGCGGAGGTCGGCCTCGTCGGCGGGCGCGGCCTCGGCGTTGTCGAGTGCGGCAAGGGTCGAGCGCAGGGCGCTCACCGCGGCCTTGTCGCGGGCGCGCATCGCTTCGGGCAGGGCCTGACGCATACGAAGACGTAGAGACATGCGCAAGACCCTAGAGCAGGTCCGGTCCGGGGTGCGCGACTTCCGGCCGCCAACCTTGGTACGGGGCGCGATCACGACGGCCGCGCTGGTTTCCGGTCGCCACCCAGGCGCCGGACCCGTCAGGGCGGGAGATCCGGCAGGTGGAGGACGTCTCCGCCAGTGCCCTCTTGCCAGAGCGGGGGCCGCCGTGCCGTGGCCCGGTCCGAGTGCTTGCTGTGTGGGGTCCTACGGTGAGGTCATGCCTCACGACATCACACGCTTACATCACGTCGGCCACGTCGTCGGTGACATGGCACAGGCCATGGCGCTCTATCAGCGGTTGGGATTTCATGTTCCGCCGCCCAGTGTGCCGGCGCTGGCACATCGCGAGGGGGCCGCGCCGGAGCCCTTCGGGGCGGCGAACACCCACGCCGACCTCTCCCGGAGCTTCGTCGAGTTGGTGACCCCGGTGAGGCCCGGGAACACGGCGGGCCTCCCATCCGACGCCCGGATCGTTCCACTCCAGGCGCCGCCGGAGAAGCTCCCCATGCTGCTGTCGCGGATCGAGGCGACCAGCGCCCAGCTCGGCGGCTGGCGCGATCGCTTCGAAGGGCTGCACATCCTGATGTTCTCCTCGCCGGACGTCGAGGGCGCGGCGGACCGGCTCGCCGCTGCCGGTGTCGGCCACGGCGGGGTGAACACCGTCGGCCGGCCGGTCGAGACCCCCGACGGCGTACGCACCGAACCCGTCCGCTACCTGGAGATCGACGGAGCGCCGGAAGGCCGTATCGGCGTCGTCGCCGACTTGGACCCGGATTTCCAGCCCACTCGTCACCTCGATCACCCCAATGGCGCCCAGGACCTCGTCGAGGCGGTGCTGTGCGTACCTGACGGGCAACTCCCCCTGGTTCGCGAGCGGTACGAGCGGTATCTAGGCAGGCCGATCTCCGCCGAGGGGCCGGTGACCCTCGTGACCAAGGCCGACCTCGCGGATCTGCTGCCGGGTGAGGATCCGCCCGCCCTCCCGGCGCTCGTCGCCTGCACGGTTGCCGTCCCCGACATCGCTCGGGTGCGTGCGCTGCTTGCGGAGAACGGACTCCCGGTACGCGAGACGGGCCGGGGGGAGCCCTTCGTTCCGGCCGAAGCGGCCCTCGGTGCAGCTCTGATCTTCCGGGAGACCTGAGAGGGGGCCGCCCCGAGGCCCGCCTACCGCCCCTCCTGCGTATCGAGCAACTCCTCCCAGTGGTCCCGCGTCCACTCGCAAGCGGCGTCCAGCGGGCCCAGCAGGCCGTGGCCGAGCGGGGTGAGGGTGTACTGGACGTGGCGCTGGGCTCCGTACCGGCCGCCCGCCTCGTACTCCTCCCGTACGACGAAACCGTCCTGCTCCAGCCTCCGTAGCGACGCGGTCAGCGACTTGGCCGTGATGCCGCGCAGCGGGACCTTGAGCTCGGAGAACCTGCGGGGGCCGTCCTCCAGGCACCGCAGGATCAGCGTGGCCCACTTGTCGCCGATCCGGAACGGCACCAGCGGGGACGGGCAGACGGGGTCGAACATCTCGGGGTCCAGCGGTGCGCGTCCCGCCTGTGTGGTCGTCATGATCCACACCGTAGGGAGGTATCCGATCGGATACCACCCCTCGTCCTACGCTCCTGCCCATGGAAACGAAGAGCAGCGGCAGGAGCAGGATCATCGTGTTCGGGGCGGCCGGCCGGGTCGGCAGGGCTGCCGTGGCGGAGGCACGACTGCGGGGCCACGCGGTGACCGAGGCGGGACGGGTCGACGGGGACGTGACGGACCCGGAGGCGGTGGTCGCGCTCGCGAACGGGCACGACGCGGCGATCGTCGCCGTGTACGACTCCGGGGCGCGCCCCGGGGACTTCTTCCCCGCCGTCGCGCGCGCCCTCGCGGAAGGGCTCCCGAAGGCCGGGGTGAAGCGGCTGGTGTCGGTCGGGCTGGCGTCCGTACTGCCCACCGCGTCAGGGGACTTGCTCATGGACACCCCTGGGTACCCGCAGGAGTGGCGGGAGTTCTACGTCGGTCACGGCGCCGGCACCGAGGCCCTGCGGTCGGCCGCGGCGGCCGCGCCGGAGGCGCTGGACTGGCTGGTGCTGAGCCCGGCGGGGGACTTCGACCACGAGGGCGAGCCCACCGGCGGGTACGCGGTCGCCCCGGCCGCCGCCGACAGCCGGATCACCCCGGCGGACTTCGCGCGGGCGCTGCTGGACGAGATCGAGGAGCCGACCCTGAAGCAGGTGCACGTGGGAGTGGCCGCCGCGTGAGGTCGATGAGCGGGGGTTCCTCCGCATGACAAAGACGACGACTCGGACGAGGGAGACAACGGACATGGCCGGAACCGTCGAGCAGACCCACGACAACCCCACCCCCTGGATCGCCGACCACATCCGCCGCTTCGAGGAGACCGGCGGAAACCCGCGCCCCGGGGTGAACGACCTGCTCCTCACCACCCGGGGCCGCAGGTCCGGCCTGCTGCGGCGCACCGCGCTCGCCTACGTCCGGGACGGCGACGCGTACGTCCTGACCGCGTCCAACGCGGGCTCGGACCGCCACCCGGCCTGGTACCTGAATCTGCTGGCCGCCCCGGAGGTCACCCTCCAGGTCGGCACGGCCACCTTCGCGGCGACGGCCCGGCCCGCCACCGCCGCCGAAGCGGCCCGACTGTGGCCCGTGATCGTGGCGGCGATGCCCTCCTACGCGGAGTACCGCACCGCGACGGCCCGCGAGATCCCCCTGGTCCTGGTCACCCCCTCCCCGTGAGGGCTCCCCTGGACCCGGGCGGGAGGACGCCCTAGTTCAGCAGCGCCCGCGCCGCCTGCGCCCTGTTCCTGATCGACGCCGCCGCGCTCGGTTCCACCGCGTCCACGACCGTCGCGTACGCCTCCATCTCCGCCGCGCCCGCCTGGAACTCGCCCCGCTGCACCAGCAGCTCCGCGTGCTCGTAGCGCAGCCGGGCCGGGTGGGAGGGGAGGAGCAGGGACAGCTCCACCGCCCACAGCGCCACCGCCGAGCGCTCCGGGCGGGGCGCGGCCCAGGCGCGGATGTTGTTCAGGATGCGCAGGACGATGTCCAGCGGGTCCGCCGGGCGCAGCATCGACGGTTCCAGGGGCTCACCCGTCGCGCCCGCGACCAGCAGCTCCGCGTCCACGCCGGTCATCGGCCGGCCGCCCGCGAACGGGTCCGCGAAGACCTGGGCCGACGGGTCGCCGAAGCCGATCACGAAGTGGCCAGGCAGGCCGAGGCCGTACACCGGCGCGCCCGCCCGCCGCGCCACCTCCATCCACACCACGGAGAGCAGGATCGGAAGGCCCCGCCGCCGCTTCAGCACCTCGTGCAGCAGCGACGACTCCAGGCGCTGGTAGTCGGCCGGGACGCCCTGGAAGTTGTACCGTCCGCCCAGCAGCCGGGCCAGCGCGGTCACCCAGTCCGCCGGGTCGTGCAGGCCGTACGGCAGTTCCCCGGCCAGCCGGTCGAGCTCGATCTCCGCCGCGTCCAGGTCGGCCTCGGTCAGGCCGTCGTCCGCCATCGCCCCGATCAGCAGGCAGAGCCGCGCGAGGTCCGGCCGCCGCGTACGGGCCTCCTCGGCGAACTCCCGCCGCCAGTCGTCGGCGCCGGTCACGCCGTCCACCCCGGTCACCTCCCTCACACATCCGCCGGTCGGTAGTGGTGGTAGTGGTGATGGACCGCGAAGCCCATGCGCTCGTACATCGCCCGCGCCCCGTCGTTGTCCGTCTCCACCTGGAGCCAGGCCGCCGACGCGCCCTCGTCGAGGGCCTGCCGGGCCAGCGCCGTCATCACCGCCGTGGCCAGACCCTGGCGCCGGTACGCCGGGTCGACCTCCACCGCCATGAACCCGGCCCAGCGGCCGTCGACCACACACCGTCCGATCGCCGCCGGTATGTCTCCCGTGCCCGGTACGGATGCGAACCACACACTCGGGCCGCTGGACAGAACGCTCAACACATGGGGCCCGACCACACCGGCCCCGCCACCACCCGCCCCGCCCCCACCCGACCGGTTGTAGCGACGGAGCCACGACTCGTCCACGTTCCGCGCGAGCCGCACCCGCGCGACGTCCGCGTCCAGGTCGCCGACCGGGGCGAGCCCCCCGACCCGTACCTCCGCCGTCACCTCCGCCCGCCAGCCGTGCCGCTCAAGGTCGGCGCAGAGGAGTTCCTGCGTGCCCTCGGCACCGGTCGCCGTCTGGACGTACGCGGGCAGGTCCCGCTCCGCGTACCACTCGCGCACCCGCGCGAGGGCCGCTTCCATCGGCAGCCCGGGGTCGCCGAGCGGCAGCACCGAATTGGCCCGCCGGGTGAAGCCGCCCGACGCCCGAAGCGTCCAGTCGCCCAGCGCCTCGCTCTCCACCGGCTGCCACCCGCGCGCCATCGCCCGCGCCAGCTCCTCGAACGAGGCGGCGGGGCCGCGCCTGCGCGCCGGGGCGGCGGGTACGACCTTGCCCGCGACCAGGGTGGATTCCGCGATTCGGACGGCCTCACCCGTCCTGCGTGTGATCAAGACCACACCGTGGTCCCAGGATGTGAGAACTCCTACCGCGTCAGTGAATTTCCCACCCGGGTCAGCCGCATCCGTCACGTACCGAACTGAGACACGTTTTCCCACGTCAGCGTGGGTAATACGCACCTCAAGGCGCCCTCCAGCGGTGAATTCCACAGCTTCTCCGCCCCTCCTGTTCGGATCGTCCCCAAGAACGGAGATACTAGAGGCGGGCATCGACGACGCCGCGCTCCCGCGCAGACCAGCCCTACCGAGGAGGAACGACAGCGTGACCTACGTCATCGCGCAGCCTTGTGTCGACGTCAAGGACAAGGCATGCATCGAGGAGTGCCCCGTCGACTGCATCTACGAGGGCTCCCGGTCCTTGTACATCCACCCGGACGAATGCGTCGACTGTGGTGCTTGTGAGCCGGTGTGCCCGGTCGAGGCCATCTTCTACGAGGACGACACCCCGGAGGAGTGGAAGGACTACTACAAGGCGAACGTCGAGTTCTTCGACGAGCTCGGTTCGCCCGGTGGTGCCTCCAAGCTCGGCCTCATCGAGCGCGACCACCCCTTCATCGCCGCGCTGCCGCCGCAGAACGGCTGACTGATCCATTGATCGCCCTCGGTCCCGTACGGCCTCGCCCGCTGTACGGGACCGACGCGTTTCCCCTACGTACGACGAAGTGAGCCATCTCGTGAGCGCAGTCTCGGGCGCAGTCTCCTCGCGCCTCCCCGCCTTCCCCTGGGACAAGCTGGAGCCGTACAAGAAGACGGCGGTCGCCCACCCGGACGGCATCGTGGACCTGTCCGTGGGCACGCCCGTCGACCCGGTCCCGGCGCTGATCCAGGACGCCCTGGTCGCGGCGGCGGACTCGCCCGGCTATCCCACGGTCTGGGGCACCACCGAGCTGCGGGACGCGCTCACCGGCTGGTGCGGTCGGCGGCTCGGCGCGGTCGGCGTCACCCACCACAACGTGCTGCCGGTCGTCGGCTCCAAGGAGCTCGTCGCCTGGCTGCCGACGCAGCTCGGCCTCGGCGCCGGTGACCAGGTCGCGTACCCGCGCCTCGCCTACCCGACGTACGAGGTCGGCGCCCGGCTCTGCGGCGCGGAGCCCGTCGTCTACGACGACCCGGTGACGGAGCTCGACCCGGCGCGCGTGAAGCTGCTGTGGCTGAACTCGCCGTCCAACCCGACCGGCAAGGTCCTCGCCAAGGACGAGCTGATCCGGATCGTGGCCTGGGCGCGCGAGCACTCCGTCCTCGTCTTCTCCGACGAGTGCTACCTGGAGCTGGGCTGGGAGGCCGACCCGGTCTCGGTCCTGCACCCGGACGTCTGCGGGGGTACGTACGAGGGCATCGTCGCCGTCCACTCGCTCTCCAAGCGCTCCAACCTGGCCGGCTACCGCGCCGCGTTCATCGCGGGCGACGCGGCCGTCCTCGGCGAGCTGCTCCAGATCCGCAAGCACGGCGGCATGATGACGGCCGCCCCGGTGCAGGCCGCGACGGTCGCCGCGCTGGGCGACGACGCGCACGTCGCCGAGCAGCGCGAGCGGTACGCGGCCCGGCGCGCGGCGCTGCGGGCCGCGCTGGAGGCGCACGGCTTCCGGATCGAGCACAGCGAGGCGAGCCTCTACCTGTGGGCGACGCGGGACGAGCCGTGCTGGCAGACGGTGGCGTACCTGGCCGACAAGGGCGTCCTGGTCGCGCCGGGGGACTTCTACGGGACGGCGGGGGAGCGGTTCGTCCGGGTGGCCTTCACGGCGACGGACGAGCGGGTCGAGGCGGCGGTCAAGCGCCTGGCGGCCTGACCTTCGTACGTACGCGACGCATACGAGAGGGCCCGGGGAGCGTGTGCTTCCCGGGCCCTTCCCGTAACAGGTGCTGGAGGTTACCTGTACGGGGGTTTCAGCCGCCGGTCTTCCGGCGAACCCAAGGCGATCAGCCGCCGATCGGCAGGCCGCCCAGCGACGGGACGCCGCCGGTCGGGAGGCCCTGGCCGAGGCCGCCGGCCGACGGGGCGGTCTCGCCGACGACCTGGCCCGCGTTGCCGGCCGTCTCGCCCGCGATCTGCTGCGCGGCCGGGGTGGCGGTCTTGCCGGCCGCGCCCACGGTCTTGCCGGCGGCCGGAACGGCCTTGCCGACGGCCTTGCTGCCGGTGTCGCCGACGACACCGGTGGCGGTCTGCGAGGCACCGTCGACGGCGTTGCCGACACCGGCGCCGTCCAGCGAGCTGATGCCGGAGAGGGCACCCGTGGGCGCGATGTTGTGGTCCATGGCGCTCGCGGAGCCGGCCGCACCGACCACGGGGGCTGCTCCGGCCGCGACGATGAGGGCGGCGCGGGCGATCCGACGGGTCAGGGGGAGGGACATGGTGCTCCTTCGACGGAGAGGACGTTCTGACGCCGTGCTCAACCGAGGCGGGGGAGGGGGAGGTTTCGGCGGTCGAAGGTAAAGCCCGTGCGATGCATCGCATTATCAGGTGGGGAGGAAAGCGGACGAACGCGCCGAAGATCCAAGCCCTGCTGAACCGTCACTCCCCTTGCGGGATAAGGGGAGTGGGGGTTGGTGCGGGTTAGGTGCCGGATGATGCCACCGAATACACGATCGGGTGACCCTCCGTACGGGTGCGCGACCGGTGAGTGGGCCTGCGGGAGAGCCCAGGGCGGGGGGTGCCGGGCGGGGGCGCCGGGAGCGCGTCGGGCGGGGCCGGCTGTCGGGCCAGTGGCCGGTGTGAGCTCCCGGGCGGGCGGCTGGGCGGGCGAGTGGTCGGGCGGGCGTCCATGCGCTCGACGGTGCGCGCTGTCGCGCGGGTCACGGTCCGACCGGTTACGGCGCGACCGATTGCGGCGCCGTCGACCACGGTCGCGGCTGGTCACCACGCGCTGTCCGTGTGCTCGACGGTGCGCGCCATCGAGCGAGTCACGGTCCGACCGACTACGGCGCGACCGGCCACCGCGCTGCCGGCCACCGCGCTGCCGGCCACCGCGCTGCCGGCCACCGCGCTGCCGGCCACCGCGCTGCCGGCCACCGTGCGGCCGGCCGCCTCGCCGGCCGCCCCGCCTGCGGGTCCCGGCCCCGCCCGGCCCTGCCTCGCCTACTGCTCCAGCCGGATGCGGACCGTTCCCTCGCTCGCCGCGTCCGTCGTCCTCGACCGGGTCCAGGCGCCCGAGGTGTCGCTCGCGCGCCAGACCTTGCCCGCGTACGCCACCTCCGCGATCCGCAGGCCCTCCGCGCGCGCCACCGCCCAGTGGGCCAGCTCCCAGCCGCGCTGGTCGTCCGTGCCCGAGGTCGCGAGGACGGGTACGGAGAGCACGGCGGGGGCGGCCCCGGCCTGCGCGCCCGCGCCGCCGCCGACGTTCCTGCCCGCACCCGCACCCGTACCCGCACCCGTACCCGCGCTGCCGCCCGCCGGCGCCTTCGGGGCGGCCTTCTCGCCGAAGGCACGTACCAGCTCCGCCCGTACCTTCGCCGGGTCGCCCGGCTCCCCGGTGCCCACCGCGCTCGTCGTGCAGCTCAGCGCGGCCGCCGAGCGGCCCGTCAGCGCGGCGGCGAGCACCGTCGCGTCCGGCTCGTGCTTCGCGTACGCCTGCGGGAAACCGCTGCGCTGCACCTTCTGCGCCGCCACCGTCAGCGGTAGCCGCGAGTACCCCGGGACCTTCGCAAGACCGTCGTAGAACTTTCGCGAGGAGTACACCGGGTCCATGATCTGCTCCGGGGTTCCCCACCCCATCGACGGCCGCTGCTGGAACAGGCCGAGGGAGTCCCGGTCCCCGTGCCGGATGTTGCGCAGCGCCGACTCCTGGAGCGCCGTCGCCAGGGCGATCGTGACGGCCCGCTCCGGCATCCGCCGCGTCGTGCCCACGGCCGAGATCGTCGCGGCGTTCGACGCCTGCTCGGGCGTGAACTCGTATGTGTTCTGGCCACTGCCCACACGGCACACAGGCGCACCCTTGGAGCCCGTGACATGGTGCACAGCCACATAGCCGGCCAGGCCACAGAGCACGGCGAAGGCGGCCGTGTACCGGGCGAGACGGCTCCGGCGGCCGGTGCGGGCGGTGCGGGGGTTACGGCTGGACTCGGACACGGGGCCCACCGTACTGGAGGCCGGGTTAGGGTCGGCACATGGCTGACAACGCTCCTCTGGACCTCACACAGGACGGCCCCGCGCTCACCGCCGCGCTCGTCGACTTCCCCTCGGTCAGCGGGACCGAGAAGCCGCTCGCCGACGCGATCGAGCAGGCCCTGCGGACCCTGCCGCACCTCACCGTCGACCGGCACGGCAACAACGTCGTCGCCCGGACGAACCTCGGTCACGAGGAGCGGGTGATCCTCGCCGGTCACATCGACACCGTGCCGATCGCCGACAACGTGCCGTCCCGCCTCGACGAGAACGGCATCCTGTGGGGCTGCGGCACCTCCGACATGAAGTCGGGCGTCGCCGTCCAGCTCCGCATCGCCGCCACCGTCCCCGCGCCCAACCGCGACCTCACCTTCGTCTTCTACGACCAGGAAGAGGTCGCCGCCCACCTCAACGGCCTCGGGAAGGTCGCCGAGGCCCACCCGGACTGGCTGGAGGGCGACTTCGCCGTCCTCCTGGAGGGCTCGAACGCCGAGGTCGAGGGCGGCTGCCAGGGCACGCTGCGCGTCTTCCTGCACACGGAGGGCGAGCGCGCCCACTCCGCGCGCTCCTGGATGGGCTCCAACGCCATCCACACCGCCGCCCCCATCCTCGCCCGCCTCGCCGCGTACGAGCCGCGCAAGCCGGTCATCGACGGCCTGGAGTACCACGAGGGGCTCAACGCCGTACGGATCGAGGGCGGCGTCGCCAACAACGTCATCCCCGACGCCTGCACGGTCGTCGTCAACTACCGCTACGCCCCCGACCTCACCCCCGCCGAGGCCGAGGCGCACGTCCGCGAGGTCTTCGCCGACTGCGGCGTCGCCGAGTTCGTCGTCGACGACCACAGCGGCGGCGCCCTGCCCGGCCTCTCCCACCCGGCGGCCGAGGCGTTCATGAAGGCGGTCGGCGGCACGGCGTACCCCAAGTTCGGCTGGACGGACGTGGCCCGCTTCAGCGCCCTCGGCGTCCCCGCGGTCAACTACGGCCCCGGCGACCCGATCTACGCGCACAAGGTCGACGAGCACGTCGTCGTGGAGCGGATCGTCCACTGCGAGGCACGCCTCCGCGACTGGCTCACTGCCTGACAGCCGAAATTCTGCTTTTTGTCACGTCTGTGGACCTACCCTGACCGAATCAGAAGATCAGTGGATCGGTGGAGGGAGCAGGCCATGGGTATCCCCGAGGGAGCGTCGAAGCCGGAGGAGCAGCGGCTGGGACCGGTGTTGAGGCGCCGGGACCAGGTCCAGCCGGGCACCACGGATCAGCGTCTGCTGGACACCGAGGGTGACTCGGAGTGGGTGCACACCGACCCCTGGCGGGTCATGCGCATCCAGTCCGAGTTCGTGGAGGGCTTCGGCGCCCTCGCCGAACTGCCGAGCGCGATCAGCGTCTTCGGCTCGGCGCGTACGAAGCCCGATTCGCCGGAGTACGAGGCGGGCGTGCGGCTCGGCCACGCGCTCGTGGACGCGGGCTTCGCGGTGATCACGGGCGGCGGCCCGGGCGCGATGGAGGCGGCGAACAAGGGCGCCCGGGAGGCCAAGGGCATCTCGGTCGGCCTGGGCATCGAGCTCCCCTTCGAGCAGGGGCTGAACCCGCACGTCGACATCGGCGTGAACTTCCGCTACTTCTTCGTCCGCAAGACGATGTTCGTGAAGTACGCCCAGGGCTTCGTGGTCCTCCCGGGCGGCCTCGGCACCCTCGACGAGCTCTTCGAGGCACTCACCCTGGTCCAGACCCGCAAGGTGACCCGCTTCCCGATCGTGCTCTTCGGTACGGAGTACTGGAAGGGCCTGGTCGACTGGCTCCGCGACTCGGTCGTCGCCGGCGGCAAGGCCTCGGAACGGGACCTCCTCCTCTTCCACGTGACGGACGACGTGGACGAGGCGGTCGCGCTGGTGACGAAGGAGACGGGCCGGTAAGAGGACCGGGGTCCGGGGCGGAGCCCCGGTTCGGGAAGGGGCGGGGTGGGGAAAAGCCCGCCGCAGGCGCCCCGCCCCTTCCGTGTTACGCCAGCCCTCGCCGGGCCACGGCGGGAGGCCGGTGCCCCGCGATGGACGCCACCATGTCCAGTACCTGCCGCGTCTCGGCCACCTCGTGCACCCGGTACACCTGCGCCCCCAACCACGCCGACACGGCCGTCGTCGCCAGCGTCCCCAACACCCGCTCCTTGACCGGCCGGTCCAACGTCTCGCCGACGAAGTCCTTGTTGGACAGCGACACCAGCACCGGCCACCCCGTCGCCGTCATCTCGCCGAGCCGCCGCGTCGCCTCCAGACTGTGCCGGGTGTTCTTCCCGAAGTCGTGACCCGGGTCGATCATGATCCCGTCCCGCCGCACGCCCAGCTCGGCCGCCCGCTCGGCCAGACCCACCGTGACCCGCAGGATGTCGGCCACCACGTCCTCGTACGTGACCCGGTGCGGCCGGGTCCGGGGCTTCGCGCCGCCCGCGTGGGTGCAGACGAGACCGGCGCCGTACCGGGCGGCGACCTCCGCGAGCCGGGGGTCCACGCCGCCCCACGCGTCGTTCAGGACGTCCGCGCCGGCCTCGCAGACCGCCTCGCCGACGTCGGCGCGCCAGGTGTCGACGCTGATGACGACATCCGGGTGCCGGCGCCGTACCTCCGCCACGAAACCGACCGTGCGGCGCGCCTCCTCCTCGGCGGTGACCTCCTCGCCGGGGCCCGCCTTCACCCCGCCGATGTCGATGATGGCGGCGCCCTCGGCGACCGCCTGCTCGACGCGGGCGAGGGCGGGCTCGTCGCGGAAGGTGGCGCCCTGGTCGTAGAAGGAGTCGGGCGTCCGGTTCACGATCGCCATGATCACCGGCTCGTGCGGCCCGAATTCACGCCGTCCCAAGCGCAGCATCCCTTTTGTCCTCCCTCGCGTCCGTTCGCCTGCGACCCTAACTGTCGGTGGCGCATGGCACGATCGGCGGTGGGACGTTTTCCACTTCGGGGAGAGGCGCGCTGGTGTTCTGGTTTTTGCTGATCGCGATGGTCGTGGTCGTCGCGGCGGTCACGCTCGCGGTGATCGGCGGGGGCGACAGCGAGGTGCTGCCCGAGGTGGCGCCCGAGCGGCTGGTCGACCCGCTGCCGGCGACCCGCCCGGTGGACCGCGCCGACATCGAGGAGCTCCGGCTGCCGGTGACGGCGCGGGGGTACCGCATGGCGGACGTCGACGACGTCCTCGGGCGCCTGGGCGCCGAGCTCGCGGAGCGGGACGCGCGGATCGCGGAGCTGGAGGAGGCGCTGCGCGGTCGGGGCCCGTCGTCCGGCCCCTCGCTGCGGAAGGACGAGGACCAGTGACCGGCGAGGCGATCCCCGGCCCGGACGGCAGGCTCCGCTGCCCCTGGGGCCTGTCCACCGAGGACTACGTGAGGTACCACGACGAGGAGTGGGGCCGCCCGGTCCACGGGGACGACGCGCTGTTCGAGCGGCTCTGCCTGGAGGCGTTCCAGTCCGGCCTGTCGTGGATCACGATCCTGCGCCGCCGCGAGGGCTTCCGCCGGGCCTTCGCCGACTTCGAGATCGCCTCGGTCGCGCGGTTCGGCGAGGCGGACCGGGAGCGGCTCCTCGTGGACGAGGGCATCATCCGCAACCGCGCGAAGATCGACGCGACGATGGCGAACGCGAAGGCGCTTGCCGAGTGGGCCCCCGGTGAGCTGGACGCCCTGATCTGGTCCTACGCCCCCGACCCGGCGGCGCGCCCGGCCCCTCTGACGACCGGCGACGTCCCGGCGGTGACGGACGAGTCGACGGCCCTCTCGAAGGCCCTTAAGAAGCGCGGCCTCCGCTTCATCGGCCCGACGACGGCGTACGCCCTGATGCAGGCCTGCGGCCTGGTCGACGACCACCTCAAGGACTGCGTGTCCCGGGGCGCCCAGTAGGGGCACCCCGGGCCACATCCGGCCCGTTCCGCCGGACGGCCGCGGTGCGCGTCAGAAGACGTGCACGCCGGCGGCGGAGTCGAACGTCATCGTGTACTGCGGGGCGCCGATGCCGCCTCGGCCGTCTCCGGCGTCGATGTACAGCTCGCGGCGGTTGACCGTCCGCATGAGATCGGACAGGCCGTCCCCGGTCACGTCCCCGACGGTCAGCAGCTGTTCGTTGTGCGGCCAGGCGTACGGCAGCTTCTTACGAGCGGAGAAAGCGCCCCGCCCATTGCCCGGGTAGAGCCACAGCGAGCGCGAGCCGTCGCGGGCGACGAGGTCGGCCCTGCCGTCCCCGGTCATGTCACCGGGAGCCGCCAGCCGGTTCATGGCGTTCCACCCGCTACCGACCTGCTTACGGGCGGAGAACGTGCCGCGTCCGTTGCCTGGGTAGGTCCACAGCACGCCGGCCGCGTCACGGGTGAGCAGGTCGGCGTAGCCGTCGTGTTGACGTCGCCGAACGCGCCGAGCGTCGACGACGAGGCGGGGCGGAGCTTCGGAATGGCTTCGCTGCCGTACCAGGTCGGGATCCGGCTCTCTGACCCGCAGAAGTCGTCCGCCTCCGGCCCGACGTCGATCGAGCTGGCGGCGCGGTCGAGCTCGGGGTACGCGCTCTCGTCGAAGGACTCCGAGGTGTAGAAGTGCACGGACCCTTCGGGAGCGAAGCCGGGCTGCGGGTAGAAGCAGACCGCGTCCGCGCTGTGGTTCACGAAGGAGCGGATGCGGTTGTCCCAGGCGCCGAGGGAGTACATCGGCTTGCTGACGACCAGCATGTCTCCCTGGTACAGCGGCTTGCTGAAGGCGCAGACCTTGCCGGAGGGACACCGCTCCCAGCCGTCTGCCGCCTGCGCCGGGGCGGCCAGAGCCGTTGACGCCAGGCCGATTGTCAGAGCGGCGGTGAGCGTGCCGCGAACAGATCGCGGGCACGGAAGAAGAACGCACGGAACCCCCCCAGGTGATGTGCGTGTGAAGTCGATGAGAACGCACTCGAACAGATCGAGTGGTGAGCGGATCATATAGACGCGCACACCACTCGTTCGACGGGGTTCCCAGGGGGCTCCGGAGGCCGGTAGCGGCGATCCGCCGCTACCGGCCCACGTACTTCGGCTTCTCCTTCGCCAGGAACGCCTGGACCGCGATCGTGTGGTCCTCGGAGGCGCCGGCGGCCGTCTGGAGCTCGTCCTCCTTCTCCAGGGCCTCCGACAGCGAGTGGTCCGCGCCGTACGCCAGGGACTCCTTCAGCGCCGCGTACGCCACCGTCGGGCCCTCGGCCAGGGTGCGGGCGATCTTCCGGGCCTCGGCGGCGAGCTCGGCGGCCGGGACGAGCTTGTTCACGATGCCGAGTTCGTACGCCTCCTGGGCGCTGATCGAACGCGGGAAGAGCAGCAGGTCCGAGGCGCGGCTCGGGCCGATCAGCCGCGGCAGCGTCCACGACATGCCGGAGTCGGCGGTGAGCGCCACCCCGGCGAAGGAAGTGTTGAACGCGGCCGTCTCCGCGACCACCCGGTAGTCCGCCGCCAGCGCGAAGCCGAAGCCCGCCCCCGCCGCGACCCCGTTCACGCCCGCCACCACCGGCTTCTTCATGCCGGTCAGCGCCCGGACGATCGGGTTGTAGTGGTCCCGGACGGTGTTCATCGTCGCCCGCGACCCGGTTTCCTTGTCCGCCGTCAGCAGGCCCACGTGCTCCTTCAGGTCCTGCCCCACGCAGAAGGCCCGGTCGCCCGCCGCCGTCAGCAGCACCGCGCGTACGGCCGGGTCCGCCGCGGCCGCCTCCGCGGCGTCCCGCAGGGCGACCTTCGCCTCGACGTTCATCGCGTTCATGGCCTCGGCCCGGTTGATCGTGATCGTGGCGAGTCCGTCGGTCACTTCGTACAGCACGGTGTCGGCCATCGCGGCTTCCCTTCGCGTCTTCAACGCTTCTTCGCGTCCCTGATCCGCCCAGCATGGCGGAGATCACGCACCCCGCACATGTGAGCTGCGTCAAAGCCTGGTGGCAGGATGGTGGCGCGGCGGCGGCGAAGTATCGCAGGCCGATCGCCGAAATGGGCGGTTTTGCGGAAGCGCGTTGCGCAAGCGATGCGATCCGATGTTGGTCATCGGGTCCTGTGATGCGGGATAATGACCAGGAAGCAATGTGTTCGATGCCGGTGACGTGTGCTCCCGATCAGGGGCCGTCGGCTGACGAAGAGCTGGTTTCAGGAAGGGGAACAAGCATGGCGGCCATGAAGCCGCGGACGGGCGACGGCCCGCTCGAGGTGACCAAGGAGGGGCGGGGCATCGTCATGCGCGTTCCGCTCGAAGGCGGCGGTCGGCTTGTCGTCGAGCTGACGCCGGACGAGGCCGAAGCACTCGGCGACGCCCTGAAGCAGGTAGTCGGCTGACGCGACAAGCCAGGATTGTCCACTCCTGCCCCGGCACGGTACCCACCGCGCCGGGGCAGGGGTGTATCAGCACCCGCTGCGCCCGCGTAGGGGGTCGGTCCGGGGTCGGGGTCGGGTCCGGGTCGGGGTTCGGCTCGCGTCGTGGGTCCGCCCGCGTCATGGGTGGGTCCGCGTCAAGGTTCGCCCGCGTCGGGGGCGGGTCCGGGTCAGGGTTGGGCCCGCGTCAGGGGCGGGTCCGCGTCATGGGTGGGTCCGGGGCAGGGTTCGGCCGCGTCAGGGGCGCGTCCGGGTCTGGGTTGGGCCCGCGTTGAGGGGCGCCCGCGTCAGGTTCCGGCTCGCGTCTCATGGGTCAGCCTGCGTCAGGGACGGGTCCGGGGCAGGGTTCAGCTCGCGTCGTGGGTCCGCCCGCGTCATGGGCGGGTCCGCGTCAGGGATCGCCCCGCGTCAGGGATCGCCCCGCGTCATGGGTCTGCCCGCGTCAGGGATCGGTCCGTGCTTACCGGCGGCAGGTGCCGGGGCGGCGGGCGTCAGCCGCGGCGGACCGCGCACAGTAGGCCGTCGCCCACCGGCAGCAGTGACGGCAGCAGTTCCTGGCTCTCCCGGACCGCGCGCAGCAGCTCGCGTATCCGCAGCACCTCGGCCGGCTGCGCCGCCGAGTCGACCGTGCGGCCGTCCGCGAAGACGCCCTCGAAGCAGACCAGCCCCCCCGGTCGCAGCAGGCGCAACGATTCAGCGAGGTAGTCCAGGCACTCCAGCCGGTCGCCGTCGCAGAAGACGAGGTCGTACCCGCCGTCCGCGAGCCGCGGCAGTACGTCCAGGGCGCGGCCGGGGATGAAACGCGCCCGGTTCCCGGCGAAGCCCGCCGCCCGGAAGGCCGTCTTCGCGAACTGCTGGCGCTCCGGCTCCAGGTCCACGGTCGTCAGGACCCCGTCCGGCCGCATCCCGTGCAGCAGGTAGATCCCGGACACGCCCGTGCCGGTACCGATTTCGGCCACCGCTTTCGCGTCCGCCGTCGCCGCAAGCAGGCGCAGCGCGGCGCCGGTGCCCGGTGACACCGAGGGCAGCCCTGCCTCCCGGGCCCGGTCACGGGCCCAGCGCAGCGCTTCGTCCTCGGCGACAAAGGCGTCGGCGAACGCCCAGCTCGTCGGCCGGTTGGCGGTAATGGCCCTCTCCTGTCCCCGTAGTTGACGCAACCGTGACTGTATCCGCTGCACCCGGGAACCCGCAGATGGGACCGCGCGTTCAGAGAGGGTGAGGCGCCAGTGAGGGGCAGCGGCCTAGGCCGTCCCCAAATTCGCGTAAAGATTCTTATCCGGAGCTAACGGGCGAGGTGGCTATGGTAGGGGCTCCACTGGACACCACCAGAGCCGACAGGGGAGGTGCGGCTGCGCCTGTGGATCGGGGAGGAGTGCTTCGGCGTCTTCTCAGGTCGGCGGGTGAGCCGAAATCCGTGACCGACACCGCTGACCGAATCCGCACCGCCGACTCCGCTCCCACCACCGCGACCTTCGCATCGGATGCGGAATCGCAGGCGTGGACTCCGCCCACCTGGGAGGAGATCGTCAGCACGCACAGTGGCCGGGTCTACCGCCTCGCGTACCGGCTGACC
Organism: Streptomyces sp. P9(2023); assembly: GCF_032436795.1. Lineage (NCBI taxonomy): Bacteria > Bacillati > Actinomycetota > Actinomycetes > Kitasatosporales > Streptomycetaceae > Streptomyces > Streptomyces sp. P9(2023). The sequence goes on along the minus strand of NZ_JAUPWM010000004.1, from coordinate 222,515 downwards.
GGCAACCAGCACGACGCCGAGGACCTCACGCAGGAGGTCTTCGTCCGCGTCTTCCGCTCGCTGTCGACGTACACGCCGGGCACCTTCGAGGGCTGGCTCCACCGCATCACCACCAATCTCTTCCTCGACATGGTCCGCCGCAAGCAGCGGATCCGGTTCGACGCGCTCGGCGACGACGCGGCCGAGCGGCTGCCCAGCCGGGAGCCCTCCCCGCAGCAGGCCTTCAACGACACGCACTTCGACGCGGACGTGCAGCAGGCCCTCGACACCCTCGCGCCCGAGTTCCGGGCCGCGGTCGTCCTCTGCGACATCGAAGGACTGTCGTACGAGGAGATCGCCGCCACCCTCGGCGTGAAGCTCGGCACGGTCCGCAGCCGGATCCACCGCGGCCGCTCGCACCTGCGCAAGGCGCTCAAGCACCGTTCCCCCGAGGCCCGGGCGGAGCGTGCGCTGGCCGCCGTCGGCTGGGAGGGCGGAACGGCGTGAGCATCAGTCCTGCCGGCCCGACCCCCGCGGAGCAGCACCTCGGGGACCGACTCGCCGCGCTGGTCGACGGGGAGCTCGGCCACGACGCCCGCGAGCGGGTCCTCGCGCACCTCGCGACCTGTGCCAAATGCAAGGCGGAGGCCGACGCCCAGCGCCGGCTGAAGAGCGTCTTCGCCACCACCGCACCCCCACCGCCCTCCGAGGGGTTCCTCGCACGCCTTCAGGGGCTGCCCGGGGGCCCTGGCGATCCGGGGGGTGACGACCGTCGGGGACCCTTCGACGAGCTCTTCGGTCTGGGCGGCGGAGGCGGCGGCGTCGGAGGTGGCGGCGCCGGAGGCGTCGGGGGCGGACTCGGCGCGATGAGGTCGGACGGCTTCGCGACGGCCGCGCCCGTCTCCCCGCACCACTCCGGTTTCCGCATCCACGCCGTCGGCGGCCGCCCCGACCACGACCGCTCGTCCTGGCGGGGCCGGCGCTTCGGCATCGCGGCCGCCAGCGCGGTCTCCTTCGCCGCGATAGCGCTCGGCGGCGCCCTGCCGCTGGAGTCCACGGTGAACCTGGGCGCGCGCGGCGAGGGCACGGGCACGAACGTGACCCCGCTCAGGTCCGCCGCGGCCGGCACGGGCGCGGGATCCGGTACGGGTACGGGCTCCGGTACGGGCACGGCGACGAACGCGGGCACGGCCTCCGGGCGCGGCGGGCGCAGCGAGGAGCGGACGGCCATCGGCTCCTCGTCGAGCCCGATCGGCGCCGGTTCGACGACCGGCACGGTGGCGGCCGGACCCCTGCTTCCGGGCGGTTCGGCGGCGACCGCCTCGGCCGTCCGGCTCCGGGGTCCGTCGACGCAGTCGGTCTTCGAGCTCTCCCCGTTCGTACGACCCACGGGACCGGCCCTGAGCCTCGCGTTCACGTCCGGGTTCAACACGCTCGGCGGCTCGTCCGTCACCCCGGCTCCGTCCCCGCTCTCGGACTCCAGACCGACGACGACACCGCTCACCTCCCACCGCTGACGCCGGACCTGATTGAATCCTCGGCACGGGCGCCCGCCGTGAGGCGGGCGCGGACAGGCCAGCTGTTGCGGGGAGAGCATGAACGACGGGAAGTCGACCGGCCAGAAGCCGAAGTGGTGGAGTCGGCCGACGGGTACGCCGCCAGAGGCCGGGATACCGGAACCGCCGGTCGCGGACGAGGGTGACTTCACCCTCGCCGCCCCCGCGACCCCGGCCACGAACGACGCGCCCGCCTCCTCGACGGAGGACACGGCGCCCGTCCCCGTACCGCAGCAGGCACAGGCACAGGCGCCGGCTCCCGCGCCGGTCGAGCCGCGGGACCCGCAGGACCCTGTCCAGGCCCAGCCGCAGCCCCTGCACGAGCCCGACGAGTACCGGACACCGCCCTACGGTGAGCCCGGGCCCTGGGCGCCCGCGCCGCCCGTACAGCGGCCCATGGCGACCCCGGCCCACGGAGTCCCCGTACCGCCGCAGCCGACCGCACCGCAGCCGACGGCGCCGCAGCCGGTCGCCCCGCACCCCGTCGCGGCCCCGCCCGTCGCCGCCGCGCACCCGCCCGCGCCGCAGCCGGCGCAGTGGGTGCAGTACGACCCCTGGGGCGCGCCCGGCGCGTCCGGCGCGTCCGGCGCGCCGCTGACCATCGGGGCCGAGCCGATCGGCAAGCCGCGCCGCTCCCGCCGTGGCACCGCGATCGCCGGCGCGCTGCTGTTCGCGCTGCTGACCGGCGTCCTCGGCGGCGCCGTCGGCGCGTACGTCGAGCGCAACGGCGGCATCACCACCGTCGAGCTGCCGCAGGCGGGTGTCGAGGGCGGCGACCGCGCCCCCGAGTCGGTCGCCGGGATCGCCGCCAGCGCCCTGCCGAGCGTGGTCACGCTCCACGTCAGCGGCGCCGGTTCCTCCGGTACCGGCACGGGCTTCGTCCTGGACACCCAGGGCAACATCCTGACCAACAACCACGTGGTCGACGCGGCCGCCTCGTCCGGCGAGATCACCGTCACCTTCAGCAGCGGCGAGACCGCGCGGGCCAAGCTCGTCGGCAAGGACAGCGGTTACGACCTCGCCGTCGTCAAGGTCACCGGGGTGTCGGGCCTCAAGCCCCTCCCGCTCGGCAACTCGGACAACGTCCGTGTCGGCGACCCCGTCGTCGCCATCGGTGCCCCCTTCGACCTCCAGAACACCGTCACGTCCGGGATCATCAGCGCCAAGGAGCGCCCGATCACGGCCGGCGGCAAGAAGGGCGACGGCAGTGACATCAGCTATGTCGACGCCCTCCAGACCGACGCGCCGATAAACCCGGGCAATTCGGGCGGTCCGCTGGTCGACTCCAAGGCCCGGGTCATCGGCATCAACAGTGCGATCCGTGCGGCCGGTGACGGCTCCGGCGGCGAGGGCAGCGGTCAGTCCGGTTCCATCGGCCTCGGCTTCGCCATTCCCATCAACCAGGGCAAGCGGGTCGCCGAGGAGCTCATCAACACCGGCAAGGCCACCCACCCCGTCATCGGTGTGAGCCTCGACATGCAGTTCAACGGCGACGGCGCGCGCGTCGGCGAGAAGGGCAAGGACGGCACCGCCTCGGTCACCCCCGGCGGCCCGGCGGCGAAGGCCGGCATCCGGCCCGGTGACATCATCACCAAGGTCGACGGCCAGCGGGTGCGTAGTGGCGAGGAGCTGATCGTGAAGATCCGCGCCCACCGCCCAGGCGACCAGTTGGAGCTCACGCTGAAGCGTGGCGGCAAGGATCAGACCAAGACGTTGACGCTCGGTTCCTCGCAGGGCGACTGAGCGCCATGTGGGGGACACCGCAAGGTACCCGCCCGGCTGTTTCGGCGGGTACCGTGGAGCGGGCCCCGGACCCCGTGTAAGGAGCAGCAAGGTGTTCAACGACCTAGGCATACTCGAGCTCGTGGCGCTCGTGGTCCTCGCCGTGCTCGTCTTCGGCCCGGACAAGCTGCCGAAGGTCATCCAGGACGTCTCGCGGTTCGTCCGCAAGGTCCGGGACTTCTCCGAGAGCGCCAAGCAGGACATCCGTACCGAGCTGGGCCCGGAGTTCAAGGACTTCGAGTTCGAGGACCTCAACCCCAAGACCTTCCTGCGCAAGCAGCTGGACGGGAACGAGGATCTCAAGGAGCTGAAGGACCTGCGCAGCAGCTTCGACCTCAAGAAGGAGATGAACGAGGTCGCCGACGCGGTGCACGGCCGCGAGTCGGAGCCCTCGGCCGCCGCTGCCGCCACCGTCCCCGCGACGGTCAACGGCTCGCCGGACCTGCTGAAGAAGCAGGACAAGCCGGGCGCCGGCGAGCGGCCCCCCTACGACTCCGACGCGACCTGACTCTCCCTGACCACCTGGGCTGACGCACCCTGACGTGAGCCGGTGGCTATCCTCCATCTGTTGTCCGCCGTCGCGGACACGACGGATCGAGGAGGCGGCCGAGATGGAGACGACGAGTCGGGTGGAGGGAGTGCCCGCAGCCCGGCGTACCGCCGAAGGCTTTCTGCGCGCACCCTTCACCTGGTACGGACTTGACGACGCGTTCACCGGACCGCGCTGGCTGATGCAGGTCGGCACGGCGGCGGACGGGACCGTCCAGCACGGATCGATGGGCCACGGGGACGAGCCGTCGATAAAGTCCGACGCGAGTGCCGCCGAGAAGGAGCGCTTCGCCGTCGTCGTGACGGTCGCGGCGAGCCCGGTGCGGAGGTCGGGGGACGGTACGGGGGTGCTCGACGCGACCACGGTCTCGTCCGCGGCCTGGCTGGCCGGCTCGGGACTTCTCGCGTACACCTGGCCCGCGCAGCTGGACCACGCGCTGCGGGACGACTGGCTGGACCAGCAGACCGAGACGGCCTTCGAGCTGGCGGACGATCTGGCGGGGGCGGAGTGGTCGACCCTGTCGCTGCCGGTGGACGGGGTTCCGGTGCCGTTCCACTACCGGGAGTCCGAGTTCGGGTGGGTGCTGGCGGGGTCCGCGGGTGAGGTGCACATCGGGGCGTACGGGCGGGGGATGAGCGCGTACGGGTTGGGGTTCGCGGGAGTCCAGGACCTTGAGGCGTACGCCTCGTAGGAACGCGAAAGGGCGCCCCCGGCAGGGGGCGCCCTTTTCTCCGACCTCAGAACTTGTTGCGCGGGGTGATCCCCAGGCTCATGCCCGAGAGGCCCCTGGAGCGGCCGCCGAGTTTGGCGGCGATGGCGCGGAGGGCCGAGCCCGCCGGGGAGTCCGGGTCGGTGATGACGACCGGCTTGCCCTCGTCGCCGCCCTCGCGCAGGCGGACGTCGATCGGGATGGAGCCGAGGACCGGGACCGTCGCGCCCGTGGTCTTCGTCAGGCCCTCGGCGACCCGCTGGCCACCGCCCGTGCCGAACACGTCGACCATCTCGTCGCAGTGCGGGCACGGCAGGCCGGCCATGTTCTCGACCACGCCGACGATCTTCTGGTGGGTCTGGACGGCGATCGAGCCCGCCCGCTCGGCGACCTCGGCCGCCGCCTGCTGCGGGGTCGTGACGACCAGGATCTCCGCGTTCGGCACCAGCTGCGCCACCGAGATCGCGATGTCGCCCGTGCCCGGGGGCAGGTCGAGCAGGAGGACGTCCAGGTCGCCCCAGTACACGTCCGCGAGGAACTGCTGAAGGGCTCGGTGGAGCATCGGGCCGCGCCACACCACCGGGGCGTTGCCCGGGGTGAACATGCCGATGGAGATGACCTTCACGCCGTTCGCCGACGGCGGCATGATCATGTTCTCGACCTGGGTCGGACGGCCGTCCGCGCCCAGCATGCGGGGCACCGAGTGGCCGTAGATGTCGGCGTCGACGACACCGACCTTCAGGCCGTCGGCGGCCATCGCCGCCGCCAGGTTCACGGTCACGGAGGACTTGCCGACGCCGCCCTTGCCGGAGGCGACCGCGTACACGCGGGTCAGCGAGCCGGGCTTGGCGAACGGGACCTCGCGCTCGGCCGTCGTACCCCGCAGGGCCGACGCCAGCTCCTTGCGCTGCTCGTCGCTCATCACGTCCAGCGTGACGTCGACGGCGGTGACGCCCTCCACCCGGGCGACCGCGTCCGTGACGCGCTGCGTGATCGTGTCGCGCATCGGGCAGCCTGAGACGGTGAGGTAGACCGTGACGGCGACCCTGCCGTCGGATCCGATCTCCACCGACTTCACCATGCCGAGCTCGGTGATCGGTTTGTTGATCTCGGGGTCGTTCACCGTCGCCAGTGCTTCGCGCACCGCGTCTTCCGTAGCCATATGGAGATGGTACGGCGCGGACCACCGGCGCCGGAAAGAGTGTCAGCGGTCGGTTACGTCACGTCCGCGATCGCCGCCCGGGGGGAATAGATCGCGGCGGCCCCCTGACCCCTCCCGATGGCCGTCACGATGCCCGTCCCGGTGGCCGTCCACGCGCTCGTCCATCTCCTTGATCAGGTCCTGGAGCTCGGAGCGGATCCAGTCGCGGGTGGCCACCTCCCCGAGCCCCATCCGCAGCGCCGCGATCTCCCGGGTCAGGTACTCGGTGTCGGCGATGGACCGCTCGTTCTGCTTGCGGTCCTGTTCGAGATTGACCCGGTCCCGGTCGTCCTGCCGGTTCTGGGCGAGGAGGATCAGCGGGGCCGCGTACGAGGCCTGGAGCGACAGGGCGAGCGTCAGGAAGATGAACGGGTACTCGTCGAACTTCAGCGGACCCGGCGCGAAGATGTTCCACAGCACCCAGACGATGATCGTCAGGGTCATCCAGACGAGGAACCGCCCGGTCCCCAGGAAGCGGGCGATCCGCTCCGAGAACCGCCCGAAGGCCTCCGGGTCGTACTCGGGCAGCAGCCTGAGCCGTCGCTCCCGCGGCAGATCGAGCCGGATGCGGGGCATCGCCGCGCGCTCCCGTTCCCGCTCCCGCTCCTTCTCCCGCTCCCGGTCGTGCGTGCGCTCAGCCGCCATGCGTCACCCCCTCCTCGTGGAACTCCGTCTCGCGCCAGTCCTCGGGCAGCAGATGGTCGAGCACGTCGTCCACGGTGACCGCGCCGAGCAGCGACCCGCTCTCGTCCACCACCGGCGCCGCGACCATGTTGTACGCGGCGAGATAGCTGGTCACGGCGGGCAGCGGGGTGTCCGGGCCGAGCGGCGGCAGATCGCTGTCGACCAGCGAGCTGACCAGCGTGAACGGCGGATCCCGCAGCAACCGCTGGAAGTGCACCGTGCCCAGGTACTTCCCCGTCGGCGTCTCGTCCGGCGGCCGGCACACGTACACCTGCGCCGCGAGCGCCGGGGAGAGGTCCTGCTGCCGTACGCGGGCCAGGGCGTCGGCGACCGTGGCGTCCGGCCGAAGCACGATCGGCTCCGTCGTCATCAGACCGCCCGCGGTCCGCTCCTCGTACGCGAGGAGCCGGCGTACGTCGGCGGCGTCGTCGGGCCGCATCAGCGCGAGCAGCCGCTCCTTGTCCTCCTCGGGCAGCTCGGAGAGCAGGTCGGCCGCGTCGTCCGGGTCCATCGCCTCCAGGACGTCCGCCGCCCGCTCCTCCTTCAGCTTCCCGAGGATCTCGATCTGGTCGTCGTCCGGCAGCTCCTCCAGGACGTCGGCGAGCCGGTCGTCGTCCAGGGCGGCGGCGACCTCGGCACGCCGCTTGGGGGAGAGATGGTGCAGCACGTTGGCCAGGTCGGCGGGGCGCAGCCGCTCGAAGGTGGCGACCAGGTTCTCCGCCCCCTGGCCCTCCTCCTCCAGGGAGAAGCCGGTGACCGCCGACCACTCCACGGTCAGCGTCTCGCCCTTGCGGCGCAGCGCCCCCGGCTTGCCGCGCCGTACGAAGACCTTGTCGATCTCCCACTCGCGGCGGGCCGGGAGCTGCTGGATGGCGACGTCGAGGACGGTGACCTCCTCGTCCGACTCGACCAGCCGGACGCGGCGGTCGAGGAGTTCGCCGAGGACGAGTCGCTCGGTCGGGCGCTGCTCGAAGCGGCGCATGTTGACGACGCCCGTGGTGATGACCTGACCGGACTCGACGCCGGTGATCCGGGTCATCGGGAAGAAGATCCGGCGGCGGGTGAGCACCTCGACCACCATGCCGAGCAGCCGGGGCGGCCGGCGGCCCACCCGGAGCATGGCGACGAGGTCGCTGACCCGGCCGACCTTGTCTCCGTTCGGGTCGAAGACGGGGACACCGGCGAGGTGCGAGACGAAGATCCGGGGGGCGCCTGCCGCCATGCCACGCGCCTCCTCGGTGCCGCACGATTCGGGTCACTGCCGGGTCACTGCCGGGTCACTGCCGGGTCACTGCCGGGTCATTGCTGGGTCAATGCAGTGGTATGCCGGATTCAGGCTAGCCCGTGCCCATCCGTGGCGCCCGGGCGAGCGCACCCGTACGGCTGCCTGCGGCGACGGCGCCCGGCCCGGGTACGCTGCCACCTGCCGTCCTCCCCACCGACGACACGAGAGGCAGCGCAGGTGACCGCTCTCCCCACTTCGGCGCGCATCCGCAGGGCCGTCCTGCCGCTGGCGCTGTGCGCCGGTCTCGCGGCGGGACTCACCGCCTGTGCGGAGGATCCGGACGAGGGGACGAACGGCGTCGGGAAGCTGGCTCCGGGCGCGATCGAGGAGAAGGCGCAGGAGGCCGCCGACGGCGCGAAGTCGGTCCGGCTCGCCGGGACGCTGGTCAGCAAGGGCGGCACGTTCAAGCTGAACATGCGCCTCAAGGACGACGGCGCGACCGGCTCGGTCGTGACGAAGAACAGCACCTTCGAGCTGCTGCGGATTGGTGACGCGCTCTACATGAAGGCCGACGCGGCGTTCTGGGCGCACGGCGGCGGCGAGGCGACCACGGAGCCGTCGGAGACCGACAGCGAGGCCGCCGACAAGCTCGGCGACAAGTACGTGAAGGTGCCCCAGGGTGACCCCTCGTACAAGCAGCTGCGCGGCTTCACCGACATGGACCTGCTCCTGAACGGGCTGCTCGGCCTGCACGGAGACGTGGTCAAGGGTGACCGCGACAAGATCGGCGGCATCCGTTCGGTCAAGGTCAAGGGCGGCGCGGAGGGCGAGGGCGGCACGCTTGACGTCGCCCTGGAGGGCACCCCGTACCCGCTCCAGTTCGCGCGGGGCGGCGGCGCGGGTGTGGTCGTGCTCTCCGAGTGGGACCGGGACTTCCCGCTGGAGGCCCCCGCCCCGGGCCAGACGCTCGACTACGGCAAGCAGCTGCCGCGAACCTGACAGGGGCCTCCTGGCTCGGCTACTTCGTGGCGCGGGTCAGCCCCTGGGCGCCGGCGCCACGGGACATGACGGCCTCGGTGACGCGGGCGTCGACCGCCGCGTACCGCGCCTTCTTGCCGGCCGGCGCCTCGCACGACGCGCACACGACCCGGAACGGCGGGCTCATGTCGGAGTACTGGGTGAGGTACTCGGCCTTCGTCACCGTCCACCGGCCCGGGTGCTCCGTGGACGGCCCGAAGGTGAAGCGCGGGATCGAGGACATGTTGCCGCGCAGCTTGTCGGACGGGACGAAACTGGCGACCTGGTCGCCCATGCCGTAGACCACCCAGGTGCCGTTGACCTTCTCGTACGGCTGCGGCACGTGGTTGTGCGTCCCGATGACCAGGTCGATGTCGGGCAGGCCGTCCGTACGGGAGGCCGTCAGGGCCTGCGCCAGCTCGCGCTGCGCCTCGTCCGGGGCCTCCTGCCACTCGGTGCCCCAGTGGATGCTGAGCAGGACCACCTGAGCGCCCGCCTCCCGGGCGGCCCGCGCGTCGTCGATGATCCGCCGCTGGTCGGTCAGGTTGACCGCCCAGGGCTTGCCCTGGGGGAGCGGGATGCCGTTCGTCCCGTACGTGTACGAGAGCTGCGCGACCTTCGCTCCGCCGGCCGTGTACCAGGCGGGGGCCTTCGCCTCCTCGGCGTCGCGCGCCGAACCGACGTGCTTCAGGCCGACCCGGTCGAGCCCGTCGAGGGTCCGGGTCAGGCCTTCGAAGCCGGCGTCCAGGGTGTGGTTCGAAGCCGTCGAGCAGCCCTCGTAACCGGTCTCCTTGAGGGCGTCGGCGAGCTGGTGGGGGGCCTTGAAGGTGGGGTAGCCGGTGTAGGGGCCGCCGGGCTTCCCGTAGGGGATCTCGTGGTGGCATATCGCCAGGTCGGCGCCGGAGACGATGGGCTTGACGCCCGCGAGTATCTTCCGGAAGTCGTGGCTGCCGCCGCCCTCGGCGTCCATGGCGGCCCGCTGGATGATCGACGGGTAAGGGATGACGTCGCCGGTCGCGACCAGGGTGAACGGGCGGGCGTCCGGGTCAGGGGTGGGCTTCCCCGGGGTGTCGGAGGCGGCGGGGGCCGCGTTGCCGCCCGCGTCGCGCGAGGAGCCCTGCGAGGACCCCTGCGAGGCGGCCTGCGGGTCGCCGCCCGCCAGCCAGACGCCTGCCGCGCCGACGACGGCCAGACAGACGGCCGTCGCCACGGAGGTGGCTGAATTCCAACGCCACCTTCGGCGCTCCTCGTTGAGATTCGTCATGAACGCCCTGTCCCGAACTGAAGTAAATCGCCTGTCATATGAGCAGATGCGTGTCTTTCTGGTCAGGTTCCATCAGGAACGGACTATGCGCACGCCGAAGGCGCGCCGGTCCACAGGGCGAGGCGTGGGGCGCTGGGGGGTGCGGTTGCGTGCGGGTGAGGGCTCAGCCCTTGCGGCGGCGCTTGAACAGCAGGCGCGGGAGGCCGGCCGGGATCGGGCGGCGGGTGATCGCGTCGGAGGCCTGGGGGGCCGCCGCGAGCGAGCCCGTCGGAAGCTCGGTCGTGGAGTCGAGCGGAGCGAGCCGGAGCACCCGGCACTCGCGCGCCCACCGGTCCGGCATGGCCTCGCCGTCCGTCGCGTTCAGCCGCTTGCCCTTCAGCTCGGCGACCGCCGCGTCCCACTCCTCCGTACCGGGAGCGAGTTCGGAGACTGCCGCCGTCCAGGCGACGATCCGGCCGCCCTTGTCCTTGCTGCGGACCGTGACCTCGGCCGTCGCACCCGCGACGAGCCCCGGGAGCGGCTGCTCGCCCGGACCGTCGCCGACGACGTGCGCCGCGCCCGCGTGCCAGACGTGCCACAGCGCCCGCGCCGCGGGGGCGTCGCCCCGGACCCAGATGAGGCCGGACTTCTTCGTGGCCTCCTCGACGAGGGCGGGCCCGAGCGGCGTGTCAGTCATGGCCAGCAGCCTATCGGGAGCCGTCTAGAGCCAGCCGTTGCGCTTGAGGGTGCGGTGGATGGCGAAACAGATGGTCGTGATGCCGACGAGCACCATCGGGTACCCGTACTTCCACTCCAGTTCCGGCATGTAGTCGAAGTTCATCCCGTACACACCGCAGACCGCCGTCGGGACGGCGATGATGGCCGCCCAGGACGTGATCTTGCGCATGTCCTCGTTCTGCGTGACGGTCGCCTGCGCCAGGTTGGCCTGGAGGATCGAGTTGAGCAGCTCGTCGAAGCCGACGACCTGCTCCTGCACGCGCGCGAGGTGGTCGGCGACATCACGGAAGTACTTCTGGATGTCCGGGTCCACCAGCCGCATCGGGCGCTCGGACAGCAGCTGCATCGGCCGCATCAGCGGGGTGACCGCCCGCTTGAACTCCAGTACCTCACGCTTGAGCTGGTAGATCCGCCCGGTGTCCGTACCGCGCGTGGAGCCCTTCGCCGGCGGTGAGAAGACGTCGATCTCGATCTGGTCGATGTCGAGTTCGACGGCGTCGGCGACCGCGATGTAGCCGTCGACGACGTGGTCGGAGATGGCGTGCAGAACGGCCGAGGGGCCCTTGCTCAGCAGTTCGGGCTCGCCCTGGAGGCGGTGCCGGAGGTTGCGCAGCGAACCCTGGCCGCCGTGCCGGACGGTGATGACGAAGTCGGGGCCGGTGAAGCACATCACCTCACCGGTCTCCACGACCTCGCTGGTCGCGGTGAGCTCGGCGTGCTCGACGTAGTGGATCGTCTTGAAGACGGTGAAGAGGGTGTCGTCGTACCGCTCCAGCTTCGGTCGCTGGTGGGCGTGGACGGCGTCCTCGACGGCGAGCGGGTGCAGCCCGAACTCGGCGGCGATACCGGCGAATTCGGCCTCGGTCGGCTCGTGCAGACCGATCCAGGCGAAGCCGCCGCTCTCCCGCACCTGGGCCATCGCGCCGCGCGGCGTGAGGCAGGCACGGTCGTCCACGCGGCGGCCGTCACGGTAGACGGCGCAGTCGACGACGGCGCTGGAGGCGGACGGGTCGCGGGTCGCGTCGTAGTTGGCGTACGGCGAGGCACCGGCGGCGGTGGGCTTGCGCAGGGAGGTGCGCAGGGAGGGGCGGACCGCGGCGCGCAGGTCACGGATCATCGACATTTGGCATGCTCCTTCACGGAGAAGCCGTCGGCGAGACGTGGCACAGCCCGGAATGAGGACGTGGAGCTACATCGTCCACAAAGCGGGCGGCACCGCGGGATCGCGGTGACGGCGTTCGCTACAGACAGGCAAAGGCGAAGTGCTCTTCCGTCGTGCGAGATGCCGGGTGACGGTGGGCGGACCGGGTGCGGAAGGCCTCAGATCACCGGGGAGAACGCACCGGGCTCAGGTGCGGGGCGGAAGAGCGGTTGGTACTGCCCGATCGACTTCGATCCACGCAGCCCCACCTCCTCCAGCCGGTCCCCCTTGGGGGATGACGAGTGGTCGGGAGTACCGACCAGCGGCCAAGACTATCAGCCGACAGAGGGCCAATCCCTTTCTTTGCCCGTTTCCTACGGGCTTTATGCTCGCCGCATGGGAGAAGTTCTTGCTCTGGTCGAGGCCCGGCTGCGTTCGGCGCTCGGTGAACCGGACGCGCGCGCCGCGGTGACGTTTCTCGGCACGGATCGGATCGAGGTGCTCCGCTTCCTCGACGGCGATGTCGTGCGGTACGCGACCCTCGGCATGTCCGCGTACCCGATGACCGACCCGACGGCGGCGCTCGCCGACCCGGTGAAGGGCCCGCGCGCGGAGTTGGTGCTTTCGGTACGGGCCGGGCTCGCCGACACCGACAAGGTGCTGCGGCCGCTCGCCGTCCTCGCCTCGACGCCTCAGGTCGAGGGCGTGGTCGTGGCCGCCGGCGCCTCGCTCGACGTCGGCGAACCGCTCTGGCCGGGGGCGCCGTTCAGCTCGGTGCTCGTGGCGGAGTCGGGCGGGCTGGTGGAGGACCTGGATCTGAATGAGGCGATGTCGCGAAGCGACTCCTTGAGGGGTGGTGGTCGGGCGACGGGCGGGACTATGGAGCCGGTCCGGTTCCTGCCGCTGCTGCCGATGACGTCCAACGAGGCGGCGTGGAAGCGGGTGCACGGGGCGCAGGCGCTGGAGGAGCGCTGGCTCGCCAACGGCACGGACCTGCGCGATCCGCTGCGGCGTTCGGTGACCCTGGACTGACGGCGGGGTCCCTCGGTTGCGCGGTTGGTTGCCCGTTGTATCTACCACTCGGGGTGAACTGGTCGGTCCGGACGGGTGATCGTCCTTGACGCGGGCGCGGAGGGGTAGGACCGTTGGGCTCTATGAGGGGCGAACCCAGTTGCCCGAGGTGCGGTGGCCGGGTCAGGGCGCCCGGTCTTTTTGCCGACTCCTGGCAGTGCGCCGTGCATGGCCCGGTGCACCCGCTGCAGCCCGTGATCCCGCCCAGCGTCGAGGCCCTCGGTGTCGTCACACACCGGGCCCAGGTGCCGGTCTGGATGCCGTGGCCCCTGCCCGTCGGATGGCTCTTCACCGGGGTCGCGTACGCCGGTGACGACCGCAGCGGCGGGCGCGCGACGGCCGTCGCCTGCTCGGGGCCGGGGCCGCTCGGCGGGATCGGAGAGCTGCTGCTCGTGGCCGAGGAGCTGGGCGTCGGACTCGGCGCGCGGTACGCCGGCCTCGACGGCCCCGACCCCGGAAACGGCCTGTCCATCGACAAGCCCGCGCAGACCAAGGTCCTCGCGGCCGGCCGCCCGACGCCGCTCTGGCATGTGAACGGCACCCCGGAGGACCGGGCGGTCTTCGCGGGCGAGGCGCGGGGGCTGTGGCTGTGGGCGATCGTCTGGCCGGAGCAGTCGGGGCTGCTGATGTACGACGAGCTGGTCCTGACGGACCTGCGGGACGCGGGCGCGGAGGTCGAACTGCTGCCGTGCGGGGCGCTGACACCGCGTCTGCTGACGTAGTGCCGCCGTAGGGGATGACGTAGGGGGTGTAGGGGGCGCGCGGGCCGAGTGGGTGTGATTCGCCCGTTATGCTGGAGCGTCCCCTTGTCCGCCCCTCCTTGACCCTGGAGCAACGCGTCGTGCGCATCGACCTGCACACCCACTCCACGGCGTCGGACGGTACGGACACCCCGGCCGAGCTGGTCCGCAACGCGGCCGCCGCCGGGCTTGACGTCGTCGCCCTCACGGACCACGACACCACGCGCGGCTACGCGGAGGCGATCGGCGCGGTGCCCGAGGGGCTGACCCTCGTCACCGGCGCCGAGCTGTCCTGCCGCCTCGACGGCGTCGGCCTGCACATGCTCGCGTACCTCTTCGACCCCGAGGAGCCGGCGCTGGCCACCGAGCGCGAGCTCGTCAGGGACGACCGGGTGCCGCGCGCGCGGGCGATGGTCGGCAAGCTCCAGTTGCTCGGTGTCCCGGTCACCTGGGTCCAGGTCGCCCGGATCGCCGGGGACGGCTCGATCGGCCGCCCGCACGTGGCGGAGGCGCTGGTCGAGCTCGGGGTCGTACCGGACGTGTCCGGGGCGTTCACGCCCGAGTGGCTGGCGAACGGCGGACGGGCGTACGTGGAGAAGCACGAGCTCGACCCGTTCGACGCGGTCCGGCTGGTCAAGGCGGCCGGCGGGGTCACGGTCTTCGCGCACCCGCTCGCGGTCAAGCGCGGCGAGGTCGTCCCGGAGGCGGCGATCGCGCGCCTCGCGGAGGCGGGCCTCGACGGCATCGAGGTCGACCACATGGACCACGACGAGGCGACGCGGGCGCGGCTGCGGGGCCTGGCGAAGGAGCTGGGGCTCCTCACGACCGGGTCGAGCGACTACCACGGCAGCCGTAAGACGTGCGTGCTCGGCGAGTACACGACGGACCCCGAGATCTACGGCGAGATCACCCGCCGAGCCACCGGCGCCTTCCCGGTCCCCGGCACAGGCGGACCCGCCTAGGGCCTATGCGCCCTACCCCCTTACGGGGCTCCCGGCCCGTACGGGTCCTGCCACCCGCCACGGCATCCCTACGGGGAGGTCGGGGTCGGGCCCGCCCACGGCTCCCTTACGGGAGGCGGGGTTCGTCCCACGTCGGTCCTGGCGGCCGCCACGGCTTCCCTCCGGGGAGGCGGGGTTCCGGCCCGTGCACGGCCTGCCGGCTGTCTCGGCTCCCTGCGGGGAACCCGCTCCGGCGCCGCTTTCCGTCGTCCTCCCGCTTCCGCCTGAATATCCGGCCTCCGCCGGAGCCCCTACGGGACGCGAAGGCGGTGCCGGCCCGGGAAACCGGGCGCCGCTAGGTGGCGGGTCGCACGGCCCCGGGCCGTGTGGACCTGAGCCCTGGCAGGGCCCTTCCGGGACCCCTGGCGCCCGGGCGGCCCGTAGGCGCCCGCCCGGGCCCCTACGGGCCGCCCGCATCCCCCGCCGCTTCACCCACCCTCGTACACCCCTCATCGCAAGGCACACCGTGTTCGACGTCGCCGTATTCGGCTCGCTGTTTCTGACCCTGTTCGTGATCATGGATCCCCCGGGGATCACCCCGATCTTCCTCGCGCTCACCTCCGGCCGTCCCGCCAAGGTGCAGCGGCGGATGGCCTGGCAGGCCGTTGCCGTCGCGTTCGGGGTCATCACCGTCTTCGGGATCCTCGGGCAGCAGATCCTCGCCTATCTCCACGTCTCCGTACCCGCCCTGATGATCGCCGGCGGTCTGCTGCTCCTGCTCATCGCGCTCGACCTGCTCACCGGCAAGACCGACGAGCCCAAGCAGACCAAGGACGTCAACGTCGCCCTCGTCCCCCTGGGCATGCCCCTGCTCGCCGGGCCCGGTGCGATCGTGTCCGTGATCCTCGCCGTGCAGCACGCCGAGGGCGCCGACGCGCAGGTCTCCGTCTGGGCCGCGATCGTCGCCATGCACGTCGTGCTCTGGCTGACCATGCGCTACTCGCTGCTGATCATCCGCGTCATCAAGGACGGCGGCGTCGTCCTCGTGACCCGGCTCGCCGGCATGATGCTGTCCGCCATCGCGGTGCAGCAGATCATCAACGGCGTCACCCAGGTCATCCAGGGGGCGTAAGCGCCGCCCCGGACGCCACTGCGCCCCCGTACGGATTCCGGTCGACGGAGTCCATGCGGGGGCGCGGTGCGTTCGGGCTCGTACGCGTTACGAGGCCGTACTGTCGGCCGGGCGGATCCAGATGCGCTGGCCGATCGAGGCGGCCTGCTGCACGATCCGGTTGACGGAGGCGGCGTCCACGACGGTCCGGTCGACGGGCGTGCCGTCGATGTCGTCGAGTCGCAGGATTTCGAAGCGCATGGGCTTCTCCCTTCGTCTGGAGTTGATCCTCCTGTTGGAGAACTGCGGTGCGTGTTACGTACTGGTCCAACGAGATGCATCCTGCAAACATTCCCTACGCTAAGGAAATTTTTCGGATGGCTAACTACTAGGCGAGGTGGGACGTTGGCGGGAGCCGTGCGAGCGGCGGAGAATGAGCCCCGTATGAACGACGCAGAGGCACCCCCGACGCCGCCAGGCGACCCCGTCCACGCGCTGCAGGCCCGCCTGGAGCTCACCAATGAGCTCCTCCGGCGGATGCTGGCCGAAGTGGCGAAGACCCCCTCGACCCACGCCATCTTCGTCGACGCGGGTTACGTCTATGCTGCGGCCGGATTGCTGGTCGCGGGCACCGAGGACCGCCGCTCCTTCGAGCTCGACGCCGGGGGGCTGATCGAGGCCTTCATCGACAAGGCCCGCACGATCTTCGCCGACAGCCGCCTGCTGCGCGTCTACTGGTACGACGGCGCACGCCGCCGCATCCATACCCCCGAGCACCAGTCCATCGCCGAACTCCCCGATGTCAAGGTCCGGCTCGGCAACCTCAACGCCAACAACCAGCAGAAGGGCGTCGACTCCCTCATCCGCTCCGACCTGGAGTCCCTCGCCCGCCACCGCGCCATCAGCGACGCCGTACTGGTCGGCGGCGACGAGGACCTCGTCCCGGCCGTCGAGGCCGCCCAGGGCTACGGGGCCCGCGTCCACCTCTGGGGCATCGAGGCCGCCGACGGACGCAACCAGGCCGAGCCGCTGCTCTGGGAGGTCGACAGCCGGCGCACCTACGACCTCGACTTCTGTCGCCCCTACGTCACCCGACGGCCCGTCACGACGTACGAGAACGACGGCGAGCCCCCGCCCTCACGCGACGAGGTCCGCTTCATCGGCGCCCGGATCGCCGAGATGTGGCTCACCGAGAAGGGCCGCAATGCCATGGCCGAGCTGCTCCCCGGCCACCCCTACCTGCCCGGACCGGTCGACCAGGACCTCCTCGTCGAGGCCGAGAAGCTCCTCGGCCGGTCGCTGCGCGGCCACGCCGCCCTGCGCCGGGCGCTGCGCGACGGGTTCTGGCAACACCTGCAGGCGCGGTTCTAGCAGTTCTCGCGGTTCTAGCAGTTGTCGCAGCTCTCGCCGTTCTAGCGAGGCAGCGCCTGGGTCCGCGTTTCGTCGGCGTGGGTCCAGAACGCGGCAAGGCGTGCCGCCAGTTCCTCCGGGTGCGAGACGTTGGGGGAGTGGCCCGCGCCCGCGACCACCGTGTGGTGCGCGCCCAGGCTCGCCGCCGCCGCGGCAAGACCGTGCACCGGCCAGACCATCTCCTCCGCGCCGTACGCGATGTGCACCGGCAGCGGCAGCGCGGCCAGCCGTGCCGTACCGTCCGGATCGCGCAGCAACAGCCGCCCGGCGCCCGCGAGTTGGGCGATCCGGGTGCGCATCCAGCGCCGCCGCAGGAACCGTACGATCTCCGGCGGGTCGGCCGCCCCCGGCTCCTCGCCGCGGCTGTCCAGCCAGCGGGTCGCCAGCCAGACCCGCTCCTTGGGCAGCACGGCGAGTGCGCCGCGCAGCGCCAGGACCCTGACCCGCTGCGGGCGCGCGACCCGGCCGGGGCCCGAGGAGAGCAGCGTCAGCGAGCGGAACGCGGGGGGTGCGAGCTCGGCGGCCGCACGGGCCACCAGGCCGCCGAAGGAGTGGCCGAGCAGATGTACGGGACCGTCGCCCAGCACCGCCGCCTGCGCCACCACGTCCAGGGCGAGCGCCCGGCGGCTGTACGCGCGCCGGCCACGCGGCCCCGGGGTCTCGTGCTGGCCGCGCCCGTCGACGGCCACCGCGCGGTAGCCCTGCTCGCCGAGCGGGCCGAGCAGGGCGAGGAAGTCCTCCTTGCTGCCGGTGTAGCCGGGCAGCAGCAGCACCGTGCCGCGGGTCTCGCCCTCGGGCGCGGCGTCCAGGACGGCGAAGTCGCCGCGCGTGGTGCTCAGCCGGTAGGCACGGGTGCGCGGTGGCAGCGCCAGGGACCGGGGCTTGCTCATAGAGGGACTGTAACCGCTGTTCGGCGGGGGCCGGGAAGCACCGCGGCCCGGCCCCTGGGGAGGGACCGGGCCATCGGAAGGTGCGACCTCGCGTCAGCTCTCGGGCTGCGCGGCGGCCTTCTTCGTCGTACGGCGACGCGGGGCCTTGGGGGCCTCGGCCGCCTCGGCCGCGGCGGTGGCCTCCGCGGGAGCGGCGGCCGCCTTCTTGGTCGTACGGCGACGGGGCGCGGCCTTCGGCTCCGAGGCGTCCGGGGCCTCGGCGACGGCGGCGACGGCCTTCTTGGCCGTGCGGCGGCGCGGGGCCTTCGGGGCCTCCTCGGCGGCGGCCTCGACGGCCGGTGCCTCGGTGGTGGCCTCGGCGGTCTCGACGGCGACGGCCTTCTTGGCGGTGCGGCGGCGGGGAGCCTTCTTCGGCTCCTCGACGACCGTCTCGACCGTCTCGACCGACTCGGCGGCCACGGGGGCGGCCTCGACGACCTCGGCAGCGGCGGCCTTCTTCGTCGTACGGCGGCGGGGGGCCTTCTTGGGCTCCTCGACGACCGGCTCGGTGACCGCGACGGCGGCGACCGGCTCGGCGACGGTGACCGGCGTGGCCGCGGCGAGGGCGGCGGCCGCCGTCTCCACGGTCTGGAAGGACACCGTGTCCTCGGGCTTCACGACGCGCGCACGGCGGCGGCGCGGGGCCTTCGGGGCCTCGACGGCCTCAGGAGCCTTGGCGGCCCTGGTCACCGGCTTGGCGGCGACCGGCTTGGCCTGCTCGGCGCGCGGAGCGACGACGGCGACCGCGACCGGAGCGACGGCGACCGGAGCCACGGCGACCGGGGCCTCCGCGACCGGGGCAGCGGCGGTCTCGACGACCGGAACGCTAGACGCGCCCGTCGCACGGGTGCGGCGACGGCGGCGCGGGGTGCGCGGCTCCGCCGACACGTCCTCCGTCACCGGAGCGGCGGCTGCCGTGGTGGTGACAGCCGTCTCCTCGGCGGAACCGCCACGCGTACGGCGACGCTGGCGCGGGGTGCGCGTACGGGCCGGGGCCTCCTCGGCCGCCGGGGCGGCCTGCTTGGCGCCACGGCCGCCACGGCCACCACGGCCGCCGGGCTCGCCCAGGTCCTCGAGCTCCTCCGCGCCCAGACCCGCGCGGGTCCGCTCGGCGCGGGGCAGGACACCCTTGGTGCCCGCCGGGATGTCCAGCTCCTCGTACAGGTGCGGGGAGCTGGAGTACGTCTCGACCGGCTCGTGGAAGTCAAGGCCGAGCGCCTTGTTGATGAGCTGCCAGCGCGGGATGTCGTCCCAGTCGACCAGGGTCACGGCCGTGCCCTTGTTGCCCGCGCGGCCGGTGCGGCCCACGCGGTGGAGGAACGTCTTCTCGTCCTCGGGCGACTGGTAGTTGATGACGTGCGTGACGCCCTCGACGTCGATACCGCGCGCGGCGACATCGGTGCAGACCAGCACGTCGACCTTGCCGTTGCGGAAGGCGCGCAGCGCCTGCTCGCGAGCGCCCTGGCCGAGGTCGCCGTGGACCGCGCCGGAGGCGAAGCCGCGACGCTGCAGCTGCTCGGCGATGTCGGCCGCCGTGCGCTTCGTACGGCAGAAGATCATCGCGAGCCCGCGGCCGTTGGCCTGCAGGATGCGGGAGACCATCTCCGGCTTGTCCATCGAGTGCGCGCGGAAGACGTGCTGCTTGATGTTGGCGACGGTCACGCCCTCGCCGTCGGGCGAGGTGGCGCGGATGTGCGTCGGCTGCGACATGTAGCGGCGGGCGAGACCGATGACCGCGCCCGGCATGGTGGCCGAGAACAGCATGGTCTGACGCTTCGCCGGAAGCATGTTCATGATCTTCTCGACGTCGGGCAGGAAGCCCAGGTCGAGCATCTCGTCGGCCTCGTCGAGGACGAGGGCCTTGACGTGGGACAGGTCCAGCTTGCGCTGGCCCGCCAGGTCGAGCAGACGGCCCGGGGTGCCGACGATGACGTCGACGCCCTTCTTGAGCGCCTCGACCTGGGGCTCGTACGCCCGGCCGCCGTAGATGGCGAGCACGCGGACGTTACGGACCTTGCCGGCGGTCAGCAGGTCGTTGGTGACCTGGGTGCACAGCTCGCGGGTGGGGACGACGACCAGGGCCTGCGGGGCGTCGGTCAGCTGCTCGGGCTTGCGCCGGCCGGCCTCGACGTCCGCGGGGACGGTGACGCGCTCCAGGAGCGGCAGACCGAAACCGAGGGTCTTGCCGGTGCCGGTCTTGGCCTGGCCGATGACGTCGGTGCCGGAAAGGGCGACCGGAAGGGTCATCTCCTGGATGGGAAAGGGGCTCACGATGCCGACGGCTTCGAGCGCCTCGGCCGTCTCGGGAAGGATCCCGAGCTCTCGGAAAGTCGTAGTCAGGGTGCTGCCTCTTCTGTGAGACGCGGCGCGAGGCGAACGCTGGGGGTCGTACCGTGCCGATTCGCTTCCGGCCGGATCGACGAATGGATCACAGCCGGGTGGCGCGGGACCACTGCCGTCGCTCGAGCGTCGTGCCGCTGAGGGTCCCTCCTGCGGGTGCGCGGGGAGGGTTTGCGGGTCGGAGCCAGTCGGGCCACCGACCGGGCATCCTCATTCATGAGTCGGCCCACCGAGTACGTCCGAACGTGCGAAAACTTGTCCGCATACTCAGCAGGCGCTTTACCACTGTACCCCGGATTCGCGCATGTGTGTTGGGAGAATTGGTGATGAGGGCGCGGTCACAGTGACTGACCAGGGCCTTGAGCCCGCCGGGGAGCGGGCTATTGTGCGCTTCATGGAGACGCCTGACAACGCCACGCCCGCCGAAGAGCCCCTCACCGGGATCGCCGCCCAGGACTGGGCCACCGCTTCCGCCCAGCCGCAGTACCGCGCGGCGGTCGTCGATCTGCTCGGCGCGCTGGCCTACGGCGAGCTGGCGGCCTTCGAGCGGCTCGCCGAGGACGCCAAGCTGGCGCCGACCCTTGCGGACAAGGCTGAGCTGGCGAAGATGGCCTCCGCCGAGTTCCACCACTTCGAGCAGCTGCGGGACCGGCTGGCCGCGGTGGACGAGGAGCCGACGGCGGCGATGGAGCCGTTCGCCAAGGCGCTGGACGACTTCCACCGGCAGACCGCTCCGTCGGACTGGCTGGAGGGCCTGGTTAAGGCCTACGTCGGCGACTCCATCGCGAGCGACTTCTACCGGGAGGTCGCGGCCCGGCTCGACTCCGACACGCGCGGGCTCGTGCTCGCGGTCCTGGACGACACCGGCCACGGCAACTTCGCCGTGGAGAAGGTGCGCGCCGCGATCGAGGCGGACCCGCGGGTGGGTGGCCGGCTCGCGCTGTGGGCGCGCCGCCTGATGGGCGAGGCGCTCTCCCAGGCCCAGCGGGTCGTCGCCGAGCGCGACGCGCTCTCCACGATGCTCGTGGGCGGGGTCGACGGCATGGCGGCGGGCTTCGACCTGGCTGAGGTGGGGCGGATGTTCTCCCGGATCACGGAGGCGCACACGAAGCGGATGGCTGCGCTGGGCCTGGCGGCGTAACGGAGTACGTGTGGGCAATCGTCCCGCTGGGGCGGTGGCGGTCCCCCCGGACGAAGTCTGGGTGAGGGTGGGCACACGGGACGGCGCCCTTGCGGGCGCCTTCCGCACATGGCCCCCGTACCCCGGGACCGGCCGCGCGTCGGGCGGTCGTTGGTTGAGGCGCTGCTCACGCCGCCGCTGATCGGCGTAGGCGGGAGGCCGGGCGGATCAGGAGCGAGAGCAGGACCGCTGAGATCGCCACCGCGCCCGCGAGCGTCGACAGGGCGTGGCCCGGGCCGAGTGCGCCGTGGGTCACCAGGGCGCCGAAGACGGCCCCGAGCGTGCCGGTCGTGAGGACGACCGCGCGTGCGGGGAGGCGGTCGGGCAGCCGGTGCACGGCGGCCCAGGCCAGGGCGAATCCGAGCAGGGCCGAGCCGAGAGCTTCCAGGAACACGGGATCACCTCGCGTGCGGTGCGGGGCGGGCAGTGCGGTCGTAGGCGGTCCTACCCGGGCCGACTCACACGCAATCCTCCCCGCCCGCCTCACCTGCACCTTCGTCCCGTCCCCACACGCCCGCGCAGATACGAAACCCACCCGGACGGACGAAGGGCCCGGCGGAACGAATCCGCCGGGCCCTTCACCCATGTCTACGTGCCGTACGCCTCAGAGCGCGCCGAAGCCCACCCGGCGCACCGCCGGCTCGCCGATCTCCACGTACGCGATCTTCTCGGCCGGGATCAGGACCTTGCGGCCCTTCTCGTCCGTGAGGCTGAGCAGCTGCGCCTTGCCGGCCAGCGCGTCGGCCACGGCGCTCTCGACCTCCTCGGCGGACTGCCCGCTCTCCAGAACGATCTCCCGGGGTGCGTGCTGCACGCCGATCTTGACCTCCACGGCTATGTCCCTCCGAACGGTCAGCGTTGCGCGCCTCGCGCGCCGTACGCTGCACACATTAGCCCGGCGGGGGCACCCGCACGGCGTACCGGCGGAACGCCAGGAGCGAACAGCTCAGGAGCGAACAGCGGCGGAGCGGCTACTGCCCCTCGACCGGCTGCCCGTCCGTCGGGTGCAGCGGGAAGCCCGCGATACCGCGCCACGCCAGCGACGTCAGCAGCGCCACCGCCTTGTCGCGGGGGATGGCGGACTCGCTGGAGAGCCAGTACCGCGCCACGACCTGGGAGACACCGCCCAGGCCCACCGCGAGCAGCATGGACTCGTCCTTCGACAGGCCGGTGTCCTCGGCGATGACGTCGGAGATCGCCTCGGCGCACTGCAGGCTCACCCGGTCCACCCGCTCGCGCACGGCGGGCTCGTTGGTGAGGTCGGACTCGAAGACGAGCCGGAACGCGCCGCCCTCGTCCTCCACGTACGCGAAGTACGCGTCCATCGTGGCCTCGACCCGGAGCTTGTTGTCGCTCGTCGACGCCAGCGCGGTGCGGACGGCCTGCAGCAGTGCCTCGCAGTGCTGGTCGAGCAGGGCCAGGTAGAGCTCCAGCTTGCCCGGGAAGTGCTGGTAGAGCACCGGCTTGCTGACGCCCGCACGCTCGGCGATGTCGTCCATCGCGGCGGAGTGGTACCCCTGGGCGACGAACACCTCCTGGGCCGCCCCGAGGAGCTGGTTCCGTCGGGCTCGGCGCGGCAGGCGCGTGCCCCGAGGGCGTGCTGCCTCTGTCTGCTCGATGGCTGTCACGCCGCCTCCCAAAAATCGATCCATGCGCGCTGTGGCGCCGCGCCCGCCATCGTACTTTTGGGTAACCCGGCTGTGCGCGGTGCGGACGCAGAATTTCACGGACCGGACGCCGAGAGCGATAGGCGATTCAACGTTAAACCGAACAAATCAGCGGTAGTCGTCTTCGTCGAGCGCGACCACGCGCGCCTGTTCGGAGGAGTCCGCCTCGTTCGCCGAGTCCCGTTCGAGATGGGTGTGCGGCTCATCCTCACGCTGCTGAAGTTCCTTGCGCTGCTCGGCCGCGTCGGCCTCAGGGATTTCCTCGTCGAGCACGACGTCCTCTTCCTCGGCGAATGTGTTCGGCTCGGTCGGATCGACAGTCATGCGATTCCTTCCGGCATGCGGGACCGCTCCGATGGCCCTCACTACGAGCGTAGGAGCACACCCCGCGCGGCGCACCCGAGCCTGTGACGCCACACACACGCGCCGCCGCGTGATCGTCTCGTAATATTGCGGCCATGTCGTCGACCGAGCTTCCGGAGACCCGGACCGCCGCCGCCGCGCCGCACTCGTCGCGCATCCGCGCCGTACGGGTCGCCGACGGCGAGGAGCTGCGCTCCGTCGCGCTGCCCGGGCTCACGCTCACCGTGCGCGCCCGGCCCGGCCGGCGGCCGGGACTGCCGCCCGCGCTCTACGTCCACGGCCTCGGCGGCTCGTCGCAGAACTGGTCGGCCCTGATGCCGCTGCTCGCGGACCTCGTCGACGGCGAGTCCGTCGACCTGCCGGGCTTCGGCGACTCCCCGCCGCCCGACGACGGCAACTACTCGGTCACCGGACACGCCCGGGCGGTCATCCGACTGCTCGACGCCGCCGTCGGCGGCCCGGTCCACCTGATCGGCAACTCGCTCGGCGGCGCCGTCTCCACCCGGGTCGCCGCCGTCCGCCCCGACCTGGTCCGCACGCTCACCCTGATCTCCCCGGCCCTGCCCGAGCTGCGCGTCCAGCGCAGCGCCTGGCCGACGGCGCTGTTCGCCCTGCCGGGCGTGGCGCCCCTCTTCCAGCGGCTGAGCAGGGACTGGACGCCGGAGCAGCGCGTCCGGGGGGTGCTCTCGCTCTGTTACGGGGACCCCGGCCGGGTCTCCGAGGAGGGCCTGCGACACGCCGTGGAGGAGATGGAACGGCGCCTCGACCTCCCGTACTTCTGGGACGCCATGGCCCGCTCCTCGCGCGGCATCGTCGACGCGTACACGCTCGGCGGCCAGCACGGACTGTGGCGACAGGCGGAACGGGTGCTCGCGCCCACGCTGCTCGTGTACGGCGGCCGTGACCAGCTCGTCTCGTACCGGATGGCCCGCAGGGCGGCCGCCGCGTTCCGCGGCTCACGTCTCCTGACCCTCCCGGACGCCGGACACGTGGCCATGATGGAGTACCCCGAGACGGTCGCCCAGGCCGTACGGGAACTGATCGAAGCCAACGAACGCAGTACAGACGACAGTGGCGGGAGCTGATCCGGGGCGTGGGACGACATAGTCGCAAGGGCTCCGTGCCCGCTCCCCCCGCCGACGTGGGGCAGGGGCGAGAACCGGGCCAGGGGCGGGAAGCGACCGGGGCGGGGACGGGGTCGGGGCGCCGCAGGCGCGCACCGGGCGCCCCGGAGACCCACCGGCCGGACCCGTACGGACAGGCCGGCCCCGACCCCTACGGACAGGCCAGGCCGGACCCGTACGGACAACAGGACAGGCCGGACCCCTACGGGCAGGCCAGGCCCGACCCGTACGCGCAGGGCAGGTACGTCGCCGCACCGCAGGGGCAGCGGACCGGATACACGCAGGGCACGGGCGCCTACGGACAGCCGCCGAGTACGTACGGACAGCGGCGGCCCGCTCCCGCCGGGCGTCCCGTCTGGGACACGCCGATGCACGGCACCCCCGTCTACACCGCCCCCGCCGACGCATCCGTACGGGGCGGGCATCCCGAACACACCGAGACCGCGCCGCGGCCCGACCACTACGGCGACCGGCAGGGCAGGCGCCGGCACGGTCCCGCCGAGACCGCCGACGCGCCCCCGCCGTTCATCCCCGGTCCGCGCCGCGAGAGCGACGCCGAGGACCTTGCCGAGTCCCTCCCGGAGGAGGCGCCCGCCAAGACCGGCGGCAAGGGACGGACCTTCACCGGCATCGCGGCCGCCGCCGTCACCACCGTCCTCGCCGTCGTCGTGGCCGGTCAGGTCGCCGACCGGGACATCAGTGCCTCCGTCACCCGCTCGGCCGGAGGGCCCACCGACCGTGCCGCCGAGAACGGCGATGCCTCGCGCTCCGAGACCCGGCCCAAGCCCGTGTCCCCGGCGCCCGCCGCGCCCGCCAAGCCGCCCACGTACGAGCAGCTGATGGCCCGCCAGTTCCCGATCGACCCCAAGCTCACCGCTTCGGGCGAGTTCGAGGCCGTACCCGGCTTCGACAGGGCCCCGGGCAAGGGGCGCAAGATCCGCTACCGGGTCGACGTCGAGAAGGGGCTCGGGCTCGACGCCAAGCTCTTCGCGCAGGCCGTGCAGAAGACCCTCAACGACGAGCGGAGCTGGGCCGGTCAGGGCGCCATGACGTTCGAGCGGATCTCCAGCGGAGACCCGGAGTTCGTGGTCACGCTCGCCAGCCCCGGCATCACCGGCACGTGGTGCGCGAAGTCCGGTCTGGACATCACCGTCGACAACGTCTCCTGCGACTCCGCGGCCACCAACCGGGTCATGATCAATGCCTTCCGCTGGGCGCAGGGAGCGGAGACCTTCGGCGTCAGGGCGATGTTCGCCTACCGCCAGATGCTCATCAACCACGAGGTCGGGCACCGGCTCGGGCACGGCCACGTCAGCTGCCGCACGCCCGGCGCGCTGGCCCCGGTGATGCAGCAGCAGACCAAGTCCCTGGACATCGACGGAATCGAGTGCCGTCCCAACCCCTGGGTGCATCCCGGGAGTTGAGCCACCCGTCTATTCGAAGCCGGTCGGCCACGGATTTCCGTGCCTGAATTCCCTTCCTGAGGCGGGGACTTCACGTATTCGCCGTTCGCCGGGAATTCGCGCACCCCTTTTCCCCGGCCCTGCCGTGGCCGCAGCATGACTCTGCGTACGCGAAACATCCCGTAGCGCGACGAAACGCGATCCGGGTGGGAAAGTTACGTGCATTCACCCCTTCCGGTGGCGCGACGGACAACCGTCCATCGCGCCACCCGTGCATCCGCTTACGTTCTTCCCGCTGCGAGTCGCCGGACCACGGTGGCCGCCAGCCGAGCGAGATCGGGGGTGCACTCATGCGGATCGGACTGCTTACGGAGGGTGGCTACCCGTACGCCACGGGTGAGTCCAGGCTCTGGTGCGACCGGCTCGTGCGCGGGCTCACGCCGCACGAGTTCGATGTGTACGCCCTCAGCCGCAGCGCCCGCCAGGAGGAGGCCGGCCGGCTCGAACTGCCCCCGCAGGTGACCAGCGTCCGTACGGCCCCGCTCTGGGCCCCCGAGGACGACTGCAAGAGGGGCTGGCCGAAGGCCTTCGTCGAAAGGGCGGTGGTGGGCGACGGGCGGGCTTACGGGCGGCGCGAACGGCGGTGGTTCGCGGAGCACTTCGGCGCCCTCGTGACCGGGGTCTGCGCCGAGGACGGCGCGACCGGCGCGCGCGCCTTCGCCGAGGGGCTCTACGGCCTCGCCGAACTCGCCCGTGAGCGCGGCGGCCTCTACGCCGCCCTGCGCTCCGAACTCGCCGTCCGCACCCTGGAGTCCGCCTGCCACGCGCCCGGCGCGCGCCGGGGCGTGGCCGCCGCGACCGTCCCGGACTACCTCGACGTCGTCGACCAGCTGGAGCGCGCGCTGCGCCCGCTGTCGCTCGACTGGTACGGCGACGACGCCCTCGGCGCGGTCGACCTCTGCCACGCCGCCTCCGGCGGATCGGCGGCGCTGCCCGGGCTTCTGGCCAAACGCTTCTTCGGTACTCCGCTGCTGGTCACCGAGTACGGCGTCCGGCTGCGCGCGCACTACCTCGCCACCGGCGAAGCGCCCCGGTCCGCCCCCGTCCGCGCGCTGCTCGCCGCCTTCCACGGCCGGCTCGCGGGCGAGGTGTACCGGCAGGCCTCGCTCCTCACCCCCGGCAACACGCACGCCCGGCGCTGGCAGGAGAAGTGCGGGGCGGACCGGGCGAAGCTGCGCACGGTGTACCCCGGCATGGAGTCCGAGCGGTTCACCGAGGTCGGCGAGGACGAGGAGAGCGGCGACCCGGCGACGCTCGTCTGGGTCGGCCGGGTGGAACCCGCCAAGGACCTCATCGCCCTGCTGCACGCCTTCGCCGAGGTGCGCAGGGCCCAGCCCGACGTACGGCTGCGGATCATCGCCGCGCCGGTGCGCGAGCCGGGCGCGGACGCGTACGTGGCGCACTGCAGGGCGCTCGCGGCCCAGCTCTTCCCGGACGAGGCGCCCGGCGCGCACGCCGTCGGCGAGAACCCGGTCTCCTTCGAGGAGATCGGCGGGCCCGAGGCGCCGACGCTCGCCGAGGCGTACGCGGCGGGCGCGGTCGTCGTCCTTTCCAGCGTCGTCGAGGGCTTCCCGATCAGCCTGGTCGAGGCGATGTTCTGCGCGCGGGCCACGGTCTCGACGGACGTCGGCGCGGTCGTCGAGGTCATCGGCGGCACCGGCCTCGTCGTACCCCCGCGCAATCCCCGGGCGCTCGCGGACGCCTGCCTGGCGCTGCTGCGCGACCCCGAGCGCCGGTACCGGCTGGGGGCGGCGGCGCGGGCCCGCGCGCTCGAACTCTTCACCGTCGAGCAGAACCTCGCGGCGTTCCGCGGCATGTACCTCGAACTCCTCTCCCACTCCCCGGTGCGCCGCCGTGCCGCCGAGGACGTCCCCTTCGCCCACCCGGCGGAGGCGTACGTCCCCGGCACCTGGGCGGACCAGCCCGTGAGCGCCGCCGCAGGAGACCCTGATGCCTGAAGGAGGCACCCCCATGCGCGGCCCCGCCGCCCCCCTGAGCCCCGGCCCCCGGGACTCCCACTCGGAGACGCTGCTCGAGACGACGGCGTTGACGGTGGCCGTGACGGTCTCCGTGACGACGGACGGCCAGCCGACCGCACCGGCGCCGGCGACTGAGGGGCCTGTGCCGTCCGTGCCCGCGCCGTCCGTGCCAGCGCCGACCGTGCCTGTGCCGTCCGTGCCCGCGCCGTCCGTGCCAGCGCCGACCGTGCCTGTGCCGTCCGTGCCTGTGCCGTCCGTGCCTGTGCCGTCCGTGCCCGCGCCGTCCGTGCCCGCGCCGTCCGTGCCAGCGCCGACCGTGCCCGCGCCGTCCGTCGTACCGGACGCCGCGCGTCCGGTGCCGCCGTCGGACCTCGACCTGCGGTCGGACGCGGTCGCCGACACGATCCCTCTGCCCACCCCGACGCCCGCACCGGCGGCCCAGCCCACCCCCGCCCCCTCCACCCCCGCCCCCTCCGACGCCGGCCCGATAGTGGGCGGGGGCCGGCGGGGGCCCGCCGACCCCGTCAAGGCGCTCATGCACCGGCACCGGGAGCTGTGCGAGCAGGCCGTCGACCCGCTGGAGATCGCCGCCGGACTCGAAGCGCACGGCGTGACCGACCGGACCGCCGCGCGGTTCCGGCACCGGGACGTGTTCTCGCTCGCCGAAGAGCTGTACGCGCGCGTGCCGCGGGGAAACGGGGCGCCCGCACGCCCCGCGCACGAGGACGGGACGCGCGCCGGGTGGGCCGGGTGGACCCTGGCCGCCCTGGCGCCCGGCGCCGTCACCGCCCTCGCCGTCATCGGACTCGCGCTCACCGAAGGGCCCGTGCGCCTCGCCGTCGGCGTGGCCGGGGCCCTCGGCCTGGCCGCCGCGCTCGCCGTCGCCGTCCGGCGCGGCCCCCTGCGCGCCGCCGGCCGCACCGTCCCCGCCGCCCGCGTCTGGACCCTCTGGCTCCTCGCGTACGCGCTCGGCGGGGACGGTCTCCTCCGGGCGACGCTCACCGGCGGGCCCGAGGGCCCCTGGCCCGTCACCCCCGCCCCGCTCCTCGGCCTCGCGCTCGCCGTGGTCCCCGCCGCCTGGTGCGCCCGGCTCTTCGCGGCCCGGGCCCGCCGCAGGCTCGGCGCCAGCCGTGGCCTGGAGGACTTCGCGGCGGGTACCCGCCCCCTGCTCCTCGCCACCGTCGCACTCCATCTCGCGGCCCTCGCGGGCCTGCTGAGCCTGACCGGCTTCGCCCCCGGCGCCCTCGCCCTCGGCACCCTGCTCCTGCTCGCCCGGCTGCTCACCGTCCACGGCTTCCCCGAGACCGCCGCCGGCGGCCTCGCCGCGGCCTGCGCGGGCGAGGCACTCGCCCTCGCGAGCGTCCTCGCGGCCCGGGTCCCCGGCTGCGACCTCCTCGCCGTCCCCGTCCGGACCCTCGTCGACACCTGGGGCCCCGGAGCCGTACCGACCGCCGTCTGCGGCGCCGCGGCGCTCGGGCTCCTCGCCCACGCCACCGCCACCCTCTCCCGGGCCTCGGCCCACGCCCCGGCCCACACCACCCACTGAACCCCGGCGCACCCGCGGAGCCGACGCCGCGGGCGCACCTCTCGCGCAGGACCCCATCCCAAGGAGACGAAAGAGACATGACCTCCCTACCCCCAGCAACGGCCGGTCGGCACGAAGGGGCCGCACGATGAGGGTGCTGCTGCTCGGAGCCAACGGCTTCCTCGGACGTTTCGTCGCCGACCGGCTGCTCGCCGACCCGGCCGTGCACCTCACCGCCCTCGGGCGGGGCGATGACGCCGACGTACGGTTCGACCTCGCCGGGGGCAGCCCCGGCGCGCTGACCCGCTTCCTGGACGCCGTCCACCCCGGAGTCGTCGTCAACTGCGCCGGCGCCACCCGCGGCGGCGCCCGCGACCTGACCCGGCACAACACCGTCGCCGTCGCCACCGTCTGCGAGGCGCTGCGCCGCAGTGGCTGCGGCGCCCGGCTCGTCCAGGTCGGCTGTGCCTCCGAGTACGGCCCCTCCCAGCCCGGCTCCTCCACCGCGGAGGACGCCGTGCCCCGCCCCGGCGGCCCGTACGGCGTCTCCAAGCTCGCCGCCACCGAACTCGTCCTCGGCTCCGGGCTCGACGCCGTCGTCCTGCGGGTCTTCTCCCCGGTCGGCCCCGGCACCCCGGCCGGCTCCCCGCTCGGCCGGCTCGCCGAGGCGATGCGCCGCGCCATGCAGGCGGGCGACGGCGAGCTCAAGCTCAGCGGCCTCGGCGTGCAGCGCGACTTCGTCGACGTACGGGACGTCGCCCGCGCCGTCCACGCCGCCTCGCTCTCCGCCGCCCAGGGCGTCGTCAACATCGGCACCGGACGGGCCGTCAAGCTCCGTGACGCCGCCGCCGTCCTGGCCAGGGTCGCCGGTTACGCCGGGTCCCTGCACGAGCTCGACGGCCCGCCCCAGCGGCCGATCATCGGCGCCCCGCGCACCGAGACCATCGCCGAGCAGCTGGCCGCCGCGCCCTATCCGTACCCCGACGGCTGCGGCAGCTGGCAGCAGGCCGACGTGCGCACCGCCCGCGACCGGCTCGGCTGGCGGCCCCGGATCAACCTCGAGGAATCACTCGCCGACATCTGGATGGAGGCGGCATGCCGCATCTGACCTCGACAGGAACGACGGAAGCCGTCCAGGAGATGGGGTTCGGCGTCCCCGGCTACGCGCACCCGCTGCTCGCCCCCGTCGAATGGGCCGAACTGAGCCGCCCCGGCACGCCCCTGCACTGGGCGGTGCTCAACGTCGCCGACGGGCCGGGGGACCGGCCCGACCCGCACTGTCTGGAGGCGGCGGGCCGGCTCAAGAACGCGTTCATGGCAGCCGAGCGAAGCTCGTCGTTGAGGGGCGGTGGTCGGGCGACGGGTGGGCGAGTCCTGGGGCATCTGGATCTGCGGCACGGCTCGCGCGACTTCGGCGAGATCGTCTCGGACGCTCACCGCTTCCTCGACTGGTACAAGGTCGACGGCTTCTACCTGGACCGCTGTCCCACCGACCGGGCCGACCTGCCCGAGGTGCGGCGCGTCACGGCCACCCTGGAGGCGGTGCTCGACGGCGAGGCCCACCTCGTCCTCGGCCACGGCGCCCATCCCTACCCGGGCTATGCCGAGGCCGCCGACCAGCTGGTCACCTTCTGCGGGCCGTGGACCGACTACCGCTGGTCGCAGGTGGCCGAGTGGACCGCCGAGTACCCGCCCGAGAAGTTCGTCCACCTCGTCCACGGGGTGCCGCGCAGCCACCTCGACGAGGCGATGCGGATCGCCCGTTGGCAGGGCGCCGGGACGATCTTCTTCACCGACCAGACGGGCCGTATCGACCACAACGGAAGAATCGGGGCGTTCCAGACACTGCCCGGCTACTGGGACGAAATCGTCTCGCGCATTGGACCGGGTGTCTCGGAATGAGGAGGGCCGTGGCAGTGTTACGGGGAGAACAACCGTACTGACATACCGACCAACGGAGTCCCCGTGTCGCTGCCACCCCTGGTCGAGCCGGCTGCCGAGCTCACCGTAGACGAGGTCCGCAGGTACTCCCGCCACCTGATCATCCCCGACGTGGGGATGGACGGGCAGAAGCGGCTGAAGAACGCCAAGGTGCTCTGTGTGGGCGCCGGTGGCCTCGGTTCGCCGGCCCTGATGTACCTGGCCGCGGCCGGTGTCGGCACGCTCGGCATCGTGGAGTTCGACGAGGTCGACGAGTCGAACCTGCAGCGCCAGATCATCCACAGCCAGGCGGACATCGGCCGCTCCAAGGCGGAGTCCGCCAAGGACTCGGTCCTCGGCATCAACCCGTACGTGAACGTGATCCTGCACGAAGAGCGGCTCGAAGCCGAGAACGTGATGGACATCTTCAGCCAGTACGACCTGATCGTCGACGGCACGGACAACTTCGCCACCCGCTACCTCGTCAACGACGCGGCCGTGCTGCTGAACAAGCCGTACGTGTGGGGCTCGATCTACCGCTTCGACGGCCAGGCGTCGGTGTTCTGGTCCGAGCACGGCCCCTGCTACCGCTGCCTCTACCCGGAGCCCCCGCCGCCGGGCATGGTCCCCTCCTGCGCCGAGGGCGGCGTGCTCGGCGTGCTCTGCGCGTCCATCGGCTCCATCCAGGTCACCGAGGCGATCAAGCTGCTCGCCGGCGTGGGCGACCCGCTGGTCGGCCGGCTGATGATCTACGACGCCCTGGAGATGCAGTACCGCCAGGTGAAGGTCCGCAAGGACCCGGACTGCGCGGTCTGCGGCGAGAACCCGACCGTCACCGAGCTCATCGACTACGAGGCCTTCTGCGGCGTCGTGTCCGAGGAGGCCCAGGAGGCGGCGCTCGGCTCGACGATCACTCCCAAGCAGCTCAAGGAGTGGATCGACGAGGGCGAGAACATCGACATCATCGACGTCCGTGAGATCAACGAGTACGAGATCGTCTCCATCCCGGGCGCGCGGCTGATCCCGAAGAACGAGTTCCTGATGGGCACCGCCCTCCAGGACCTGCCGCAGGACAAGCGGATCGTCCTGCACTGCAAGACGGGTGTCCGCAGTGCGGAAGTCCTCGCCGTGCTGAAGTCCGCGGGCTTCGCGGACGCGGTGCACGTCGGCGGCGGCGTGATCGGCTGGGTCCACCAGATCGAGCCCGAGAAGCCGGTCTACTAGACCGTCGTACGTACAGGGTGAAGGGCCCGGACCTGGCATCAGGTCCGGGCCCTTCTCGCGTACCTCAGGAGCAGCGCGTGCCGTACGCCGGGACCTTGCCGTCCAGGAGATAGCCGTCGACCGTCCGCGTCACGCAGGCGGACGTGCCGTACGCGCCATGGCCCTCGCCCTCGTTGCTGACCAGGACGCCCACGCCCGCGCCCAGCTCCTTCGCCATCCGCTCGGCGCCCTCGTACGGGGTCGCCGGGTCACCGGTCGTACCGACGACGAGGATCGGGCCCGCGCCCGGCGCGCTCGCGTCCGGGTCGGCCCGCTGTCCCTCCACCGGCCACTCGGCACACCACGCGGCCGTGTCCCAGGCCAGGAACGGGCCGAAGACGGGCGACAGCTTCGTGAACTCCGGGACCAGCGCCTTCGCCTGCGCGAGCGTCGGACGTTCGCTGGAGTCGGCGCAGGAGATCGCCCGCTGGGAGTGCGACTGGGTGCCGTAGTGGCCCGTCCCGTCCCGGTCGTTGTACCAGTCGGCGAGGCGCAGCAGTTCGGAGCCGTCGCCGCGGTCGGCCTTGGCCAGGGCGGCGGTCAGCAGCGACCAGCTGCTCTCGGAGTAGAGCGTGATCGCGATGCCGGTGAGCGCGAGGCCGTCGGTCAGCTTCCGGTCGCCGACGGCCAGCGGCGCCCGGTCCAGCTTCGCCAGGAGGCGGACGATCCGGGCGTTGCCGGCGGCCGGGCCCTCGCCGGTGCTCTTGAAGTAGTTGTCCAGGGCCCGCTGGAAGCCGATGGTCTGGTTGCGGGCATGGCCCGCGCCGTCGGCCGTCGGGTCGACCACGGCGTCGAGGACGGTCCGGCCGACGTGCTTCGGGAAGAGATGGGCGTAGGCGGCGCCGAGTTGGGTGCCGTAGGAGATCCCGAAGTAGTTCAGCTTCGCGTCGCCGAGGACGTGCCGGATCAGGTCCAGGTCGCGGGCGGTGTTGTCGGTGGTGGTGTGCGGGATGACCGTGCCGGAGCGGCGGGCGCACCCGGCGCCGAAGGCGGCGCCGTCGGCGACGTAGCCGGCCTCCTCGGCGGCGGTGTCCGGCGTGACGTCGGTACTGGCCTCGGCGGCGGCGAGCTCCTTGTCGTCGCGGCAGACGACTCCGGAGCTGCGGGCGACGCCGCGCGGGTCGAAGCCGACCAGGTCGTAGCGGCGGTTGAGGCCGCCGTACTCCTGGGCCGCGCGGGGCAGGATGTCGACGCCCGAGGCGCCCGGGCCGCCGAAGTTGAAGAGCAGCGAGCCGAGCCGCCGGTCCTTGTCGCGGGCCTCCTTGCGGATCAGCGCGATGGTCAGGGTCTCCCCGTCCGGCTTCGTGTGGTCGAGCGGCACGCGGACCCCGGCGCAGCGCCAGTCGGCGCCGGGCCGCTCGCCGCCCTCGGGGGCGGCGCAGCGCTTCCACTCGGGGCGCTGCCCGGTGAGCGCGGCGGGGAGCGTGGGGGTGGCCGGTGCCTTCGGTGCCTTGGCGTCGGTGGAGGTGCCGCTGCCGTCGGTGCGCGGGGTGGCGGTGGGCGGTTCGGTGCTCGCGCAGCCTGCGACCAGCAGCCCGGCGGCGGTCAGGGCCGCCACCCGTATCCGTATGGACAAGACACGTGTGGACAAGACAACCCCCGTGATCCGGACCGGAAGCCGTCATCCTAGGGCTACTTGCAGACGGTCCCGGAGGCGGGCACCTTCCCGTCCAGGAAGTACGCGTTCACGGTGTTCCGCACGCACGCGTTGCCGCCGTTGTACGCGCCGTGGCCCTCGCCCTCGAAGGTCAGCTCCACGCCGACGCCCTCGCCCAGCGCGTCCACCATCGCGCGCGTGCCCTCGTACGGGGTGGCCGGGTCGCCCGTCGTGCCGAGCACGAGGATGGGGGCGGAGCCGGGCGCGGAGACGTCGGGGTGCTCCCAGGTGCCGGGGACCGGCCACTGCGAGCAGCTCGACAGCGCCCAGGCCATGTAGTCGCCGAAGACCGCCGAGGTCTTACGGAACTCCGGCAGCCGTTCCTTGGCCTGGCCGAGGGTGTAGCGCTCCTTGAAGTCCACGCAGTTGATGGCCGCGTTGGCGGCCTGGATGTTGCTGTAACTGCCGTTCTGGTCACGACCGTTCATGGAGTCGGAGAGGGCGAGGAGGAGTCCGCCGTCGCCGCCGTCCGCCGCGTCGAGGCCCTGCTCCAGGTACTGCCAGAACTCCTTGGAGTACAGGGACTGCGCGATGCCGTTGATGGCCTGCGTCTGGGTGAGCTTGCGGTCGCCGATGCCGGCGATCGGCTTCTTGTCGAGCTCGGCGAGCAGGTCGAGGATGAACGACTCGATCTCGGCGACCGTCGAACCGGGCAGCGTGCACTCGTCGCCCCGCGCCACGCAGTCCTTCGCGAAGTTGTCCAGGGCGAGCTGGAAGCCCTTGGCCTGGCCGAGGGCGCCCGCCTCGGTGCCCGAGGTCGGGTCGACGACCGCGTCGAAGAGGGCGCGGCCGACGTTCTCGGGGAACATGTGGGCGTACACGCCGCCGAGTTCGGTGCCGTACGAGATCCCGAAGTAGTGGAGCTTGTCGTCGCCGAGGACCTCGCGCATCAGGTCCAGGTCGCGGGCGGCGTTCTCGGTGCCGACGTGCGGGAGCATCGTGCCGGACTCGTCCTCGCAGCCGGCGGCGTACGTCTTCTGCCCGTCGGAGAGGGCCTGTTCCTCGGCCGCGTCGTCCGGGGTGAAGTCCATGGCGTAGTAGGCGTCCAGCTCCCTGTCGCCCAGGCAGTTGACGTCCGCGCTGCGGCCCACGCCCCGGGGGTCGAAGGAGACCAGGTCGTAGCGGGCGCGGAGCTTCTCGTAGTCCGGCGCGAAGGACGGCAGGCCGGTGACCCCGGAGCCGCCGGGGCCGCCGAAGTTGTAGATCATGGAGCCGATGCGGTTGGCCTGGTCGCGGGCCGGGGCCCGGATGAGGGCCAGCTCGATGGTCTCGCCGTCGGGCTTCGCGTAGTCGAGGGGCGCGTCCATGAAGGAGCACTCCCAGGCCGCGCCGCCGGGCAGCGGCGAGGGCGCCGCTCCGCCGCCCTCGGCGGCCGACGGCGGCGGGCAGGGCGCCCACTCCAGCTGCTGCGCCGTGAGCCCGGCGAGGTCCGTGGGCCGGTCCGACGCCTCGTCGTCACCGCCGTCCGAACATCCGGCGGCGAGCAGCACGGTGGTCGCGGTCACGAGGGCGGCGCGCTGCGCGGCGGAGATCGGCATAGGGCCATGGTCCGCCGGACCCCCGTCCCCCGCGCGGGCGAGTGGGCCAGCCGGGGGAGGGGTGGGTGGGGTTCGCCTACGCGGCGTGGACCAGCTGGATCAGGTTGCCGCAGGTGTCGTCGAAGACCGCCGTCGTGACCGTGCCCATCGCCAGCGGGTCCTGGGTGAACCGCACACCGCGCGCGCTCAGCCGGTCGAACTCCGCCTGCACGTCGTCCACGGCGAAGGAGGCCAGCGGGATGCCGTCCTGGAACATCGCGTCCCGGTACGGCTTCACCGCGGAGTGCCCCTGGGAGGGCTCGAGGAGCAGTTCGGTCCCGTCCGGGCTCTCCGGGGAGACCACGGTCAGCCACCGGGCCGCGCCCAGCGGGATCTCGTGCTTCAGCTGGAAGCCGAGCACGTCGGTGTAGAACTTCAGGGCCTTGTCCTGGTCGTCGACGTAGATCGGGGTCAGGTGGATCCTCATGGGGTGCTCTCCGGTGTATGGGGCCTGAGCCACCGGGTCACGATGAGCTCAAGTGGTTCGGTGTTCAGGTCGTGGAACTTGTAGCGACCCTGGCGCCGGGTGTGGACCAGGCCCGCGGATTCCAGTACGGCCAGATGCTGGCTGATCGCCTGACGGGACAGCCCGAGGCCGTGCTTCGTCACCAGCCGTGTGCATATCTCGAAAAGGGTCTGGCCGTCCCGTTCCACCAGCTCATCGAGGATGCGCCGGCGCGTGGGATCGGCGAGTGCCTTGAAGACATCCTCCGCCATGACCCCCACGATAGGCAAGTGAATGCTTGCCTATCAAGTTAGGCCGGATGCGGGGCTGGCTACTTGGCCGGACGCGGGGCCGGATGCGGATACGCCGTACGACCCGGACAGGCCCTAGAGAGCGCCCCTCTTCGTCAGCCAGTTGAAGCAGATCCACCCGGGCAGCACCGGCAGCCACAGCGTCAGGAGCCGGTACAGCAGCACCGCCGGGGTCGCTACCTCGATGGGGAGGCCGACCGCGACCAGACCGAGGGTCAGCGCGGTCTCGACCGCGCCCACACCGCCGGGCGTCGGCGCCGCCGAGCCGAGCGCGTTGCCCGCGAGGAAGACGACCGCCACGCTGGCGTAGCTCAGCCCCTGGCTCTCGTGGCCGAACGCGCGGATCGACGCGTCCAGGCAGAGCACGAACAAACCGGTCAGGAGCAGCATCCCGCCGATGCCCGTGAGGAGCTTCAGCGGCCGCTGGAGCACGTCCAGCATGCGCGGCACGACACCCGCGAAGAGCGAGCGCAGCCGCGTCGACACGAACTTCCGCATGAACGGGATCGCTGTGACCACGAGCACCAGGACGGCGACCGTCAGCAGACCGGCGATGACCGTCCTCGACGGGGTGAACGACTGCGACTTCTCCGTACCCGTCAGATAGCCGAAGGCGAGCAGCAGCAGGATGTGCGCCCCGAGCCCGAACAGCTGCGACGCGCCGACGCTCGCCACCGCGAGCCCCGGCCGCACCCCCGAGCGCTGGAGGAACCGGGTGTTCAGCGCGACACCGCCGACCGCCGCCGGGGCGACGATCTTCACGAACGACCCGGCCACCTGGGCGACCACCGTGCGCCAGAAGCCGACCCGTTCCGGTACGAAGCCGAGCAGGCTCATCGCGGCGGCGACGTAGCTCAGCGCCGAGAACAGCACGGCCGCGGCCACCCAGCGCCAGTCCGCCGAGCTGATCGTCGACAGCGGCGTCCGGGCGATCTGCGAGAGCAGGAAGTACGCGGCGACGGCGCCGGCGATGAGACTGATGAGCGTGCGGGGCTTGATCCGCTCCAGGCGGACCGGTTCGACCGGTGCCTGCGGCCGGATCAGCAGCACCTGCTGGCGGATCTGCGCCAGCAGGTCCTCCTCGCGGGCCTCGTCGAGGGCGTCGTCGATGGCCCGCTTCTCGGCCTGCTTCTCCGCCTTCTCCAGCTTCCGGTCCGACTTGCGGTCGATCTTGGCCTCGGCGGTGCCGGCGTCGGAGCCCGCCGCCTCCACGCGGGCCCGCTTGGTCGCCTCCGAGGCTTCGAGGACGGCCTCACGCTCGCGCTTCGACCGCTCGCGGGCCAGTCTCCTGAGCGTCGCGCGCGTGGAGCGGCTCAGCGCGATCGGCTGGAGGAGGGGCAGACAGTCGGCGATGGCGTCCGGGCCGAGGACCTCCACGGCCCCGGCCACCGCGCGCTCGGCGCCCACCCGCAGACCGAGGGTGGTGAGCAGCTGGGCGATGTCCATCCGCAGGACCAGGTCGCCCGCGGCGATCTCACCGCCCCGCAGATCCGTCAGGATCACCTTGCCGGAACGATCCACCAGAATCGCGTCGCCCGTGAGCCTCCGGTGCGCGATGCGGCGCGACTGGAGCGCGCGCACCTGACGCCAGGAGCTCCGTACCAGATCATCGGTGATCTCCGCGTCGTCCAGCGAGTCCAGGGTCCGGCCGCCCAGGTGCTCGTACACGAGCATGACGGCGTCCGGGCCGAGCTCCGAGGTGGCGATCAGCTTCGGCGCGTTCGCCCCGGCGGCGATCGCCGCGTACGCGAGCAGCGCCTCCTGCTCCAGGGCCTGGCGCAGCGACACGATCGAGCGGCGGGTGGTGATCGCCCGCAGGGTCAGCCGGCGCCACGCGCGGTAGAAGAAGCCGTGCGCCTGCTGCTCCCGGTCCACGACCGTGACGTCGAGCGGAGGCCCCTCCTCCAGGGTGACGATGTACCGGCGGCCGCGGTCCGCGCTGTCGGCGGAGTCCGGCACGCCCGCGCCCTCCGCGCGTAGAGCCGTGACCGGCTTGAACCCGACCCGGCGCAGACCGGCCAGGAGGGTCTGCCCGGTGGGGCGGACGTTGGGGGAGCCGACGGCGTAGAGCGTTCCGTACGCGACGGTCCAGCCGATCAGCACGGTCAGGATGACCGAGAACGCGGTGGTGTACCCGGCGACCAGCATCGTGAACGCGTCGAGCAGCAGCACCGCCCACAGGCTCACCCGCCAGCGAGGTCTACGGGCCATGCCGACGGCGGTCATGTACGCGATGACCGGCGCGAGGTAGTTGTGCACCGGGTCGGTGAGACCGCCCCCGGTCGCGGGCTGGGTCAGCGCGTCCTGGATGGTGCCGGGCGCGGCCTTGGCGACCCAGAGGTCGGTGGCGAGGGTGACGCCGTGGGCGAGGACGGCGGCGAGGACGCCGTCGGCGATCCGCAGGCCGTCGCGTTTGATCAGCCGCTCGATGGCGAAGGCGACCGGCACGAGGAGCACGGCGATGCTGGAGACGAGCCCGGCGATCTTGACGAAGACGTCGGGGGCGCCGCCCGCGCCCTTGTTGATGTCCTCCTCCAGACCGGAGGTGGTGCCGTGGGCGAACGCGGCGATGGCGATGACCAGGGCGATCGCGAAGACGCCGATGAGCAGCCGCATCAGGTCCGAGGGCCGGTGCACGCGGGCGGCGAGCAGCGGCTCGTCCTGCGACACGCGGTCGCTCGGCTCGCCCTCGGGGATGGACTCGGGAACGAGCTCGGGGGAGGGACCGTGGCCGTGACCGTGGCCGCGGTGCCCGTGCCGGGGGGCGGGCGTGCTTTCGGGCGTGGGAGCGCTTTCCGGGGTGGGCCTGTCCGGGGGCGGCGTGCTTTCGGGCGTGCTGCCGGGCTCGGGCGTGCTGCCGGGCTCGGGCGTGCTGCCGGGCTTGGGCGTGCCGCCGGGCTTGGGCGCGCTGCCGGGCTTGGGCGCGCTGCCGGGCTTGGGCGTGCTTTCGGGCGTGCCGGGGCGCGCCTCCTCCTCAGGAGGCTGAGCGTCGTGCCCCATCACCATGTCCGTCTCTGCCTGTGTCGTACGTACCGCGTGTTCGTCGTCTCGTACGAATTGTTGTTCTTCTTGTTCGTCTTGTCGCTCTTGATCTCGTATCACCAGTCACCGCCCGGATGATGGTGGCATGAAGCGGCGCCCCCCGGAGGCATCAGGGCGTTGTCGGTGGGGTGAGGCAGGATGGGGCGGATGAGCGTGGAGGAGCTTCCGGAGTACGCGGAACGGGTCCTTGAGGTCGCGGAGCTGATCCCGCCGGGCCGCGTGATGACGTACGGAGACGTGGCCGAATGGCTCGGCGAGGGGGGCCCGCGCCAGGTCGGCCGGGTGATGGCCCTCTACGGCGGGGCGGTGCCGTGGTGGCGCGTGGTGCGCGCGGACGGCGCGCTGCTGCCGGGCCACGAGCTGCGCGCCCTCGGCCACTACCGGGACGAGGGCACCCCGCTGCGCGAGACCGGCCGCTCGGCCTCGGCCGAGGGGCACATGCCGAAGCTCGACATGCGGCGGGCGCGCTGGGACGGGGAGGGCGGCGCGGGCGGCGCCGGCGGGGAGCCGCGTGCGGGAACTCACACGTGACAGCTTTGCCCATGGCCGGACGGGCCGGGTGCCGCGATGACGGTACGGAGGCCCGTAAGGAGTACGGCACGGGTGCCCTCCGTATCCCGTAACGTCGTCGTTCGCCCCGTACACATCTCCACCTCTCCGCCACTTCGCTCAGGACCGGTCGATCCACGTGAGTTCCTCCTCCACCACCCGGCGTACGCCGTACCAGGGGCGGACCACGGGCGCGTACCGGCTGGTGCGTACCGCCCCGGAGCGGGTGGATCCCCCTGTCCTTGACGCAACGCAGCGGGAAGTGGTTGACCACGCGGGCGGACCGTTGCTCGTCCTGGCCGGACCGGGCACCGGAAAGACGACGACGCTGGTGGAGGCGGTCGCCGCCCGGATCGAGCAGGGCGCGGACCCGGAGCGGATCCTCGTCCTCACCTTCAGCCGCAAGGCGGCGGTCGAGCTGCGTGACCGGATGGCAGCGCGAATCGGAGGGGCGCGGCCGCCGCAGGCGACGACCTTCCACTCCTACTGTTACGCCCTGATCCGCGCGCACCAGGACGCGGAGCTGTTCGCGGAGCCGCTGCGGCTGCTGTCGGGACCGGAGCAGGACCTCGCCGTACGCGAGCTCCTGGCGGGCCAGCTCGACCTGGAGAAGTCAGGTCTCGCGCGCGTGCGGTGGCCCGACGAGCTGCGGGCCTGCCTGACCACGCGCGGCTTCGCCGACGAGGTACGGGCGGTGCTCGCGCGCTCCCGTGAGCTGGGGCTCGGGCCGCGGGCGCTCGCGGAGTTCGCCCAGCGGGTGGGGCGGCCGGACTGGAAGGCGGCGGCCGGCTTCCTGGCGGAGTACCTGGACGTCCTGGACCTCCAGGGGGTCCTCGACTACACGGAGCTGGTGCACCGGGCGGTGCTGCTCGCGGAGCGGGTGACGCTGCCGGAGTACGACGCGGTCTTCGTGGACGAGTACCAGGACACGGACCCGGCACAGGTGCGGCTGCTGCGGGCGCTGGCGGGTGGCGGGAGGACGGTGGTCGCCTTCGGCGACCCGGACCAGTCGATCTACGCGTTCCGGGGCGCGGACGTGAACGGCATCCTCGACTTCCCGGACACGTTCGTGGGCCGGGACGGGCGGTCGGCGGAGGTTCGCGTCCTGACCCGTTCCCGGCGCTCGGGCAAGGAGCTCCTCGCCGCGACCCGCGAGCTGACCCGGCGGATGCCGCTGCCCCGACTGCCCGCCGACAAGGTCCGCGCCCACCGCGACCTGGCGCCGGTACGGGGCGGTGGGC
Source organism: Streptomyces sp. P9(2023) (assembly GCF_032436795.1). NCBI lineage: Bacteria > Bacillati > Actinomycetota > Actinomycetes > Kitasatosporales > Streptomycetaceae > Streptomyces > Streptomyces sp. P9(2023). The sequence goes on along the minus strand of NZ_JAUPWM010000004.1, from coordinate 180,842 downwards.
GGGTGGACGTCTTCACGTACCCGACCCCGTCCACGGAGTCGGACAACATCGCCGACCTGCTGCGCCGCGCGCACCTGGAGGACGGGGTCCCGTGGCGCGACATGGCGGTCCTGGTCCGCGCGACCTCCACCGTCCCGGCCCTCCGCCGCGCCCTCACCTCGGCCGGCGTCCCCCTGGAGACGGACACCGCCGACACCCCGCTACGACACGAACCGGCGGTCGCCCCGCTACTGCTGGCCCTACGCGCGGCAGCGACCCCGCCGAGCGAGCCGCCGGTCCCCGCCGCGTCGGCCCCGGCTCCTGCGGGCCCTGACGGCCCGGCTCGGGGCCGAGCGGTGGGGTCGGCCGACGGCTCGTCGCAGCCGGACGCCGCCGGGCTCGTCCCCGAAGGGGACGGCCAGGGGTCTGCCGATGCGAGCGCGGCGACCTGTGGGGACGGGTCCGCCGACGGTTCGGCGCGGCCAGGCGTTGCCGGGCTCGGCGCGGCCGGCAACGCCGGCGCCGGGCCGGCGCCGACGGCCGACGGGCAGCCGACCGACGCCGCGCCGGTCGGCGAGGGGTCCACCGGCGACGCGCCCCGCCCCCAGGCACCCCCCGCGGAGTCCGCCGGGTGGCTCGACGTCGAGACCGCGCTGTCTCTCCTCGCCTCGCCGCTCGCCGGGATGGATCCCGCCGATCTGCGGCGGCTCGGGCGGGCCCTGCGGGACGAGGAGCGGGCCGGGGGGAACAAGGTGCCGCCGCCCTCCGACGTGCTGCTCGCCCGTGCGCTCGCCGAGCCCGAGCGGCTCGGCGCGCACGACCAGTCGTACGCCCGGGGCGCCAAGCGGCTCGGCGAGCTGCTCCTGCAGGCACGCAACCGGCTCGCCGCCGGCGGCACCGCCGAAGAGGCCCTCTGGCTGCTCTGGAACGGCACCCCCTGGCCCGGCCGCCTCGAGCGCGCCGCGCTCCGGAGCGGCCCGGCCGGCCGTAACGCCGACCGCGACCTCGACGCCCTGTGCGCCCTCTTCGAGACCGCCGCCCGCGCCGAGGACCGCGTCGGCGGCCGCGGCGCCCTGAACTTCCTCGAAGAGCTCGACGCCCAGGACATCGCCGCCAACACCCTCACCAAGCGCCAGACCCGCCCCGACGCCGTCCGCCTCATGACCGCCCACCGCGCCAAGGGCCTCGAATGGAGCTTCGTCGTCGTCGCCGGAGTCCAGGAAGGCCTCTGGCCCGACCTCCGCCGCCGCGGCTCCCTCCTCGAAGCCGACCGCATCGGCCGCGACGGCCTCGCCGAACCCCTCACCCCCGGCGCCCTCCTCGCCGAGGAGCGCCGCCTCTTCTACGTCGCCGCCACCCGCGCCCGCGACCGGCTCGTCGTCACCGCCGTCAAGGCCCCCGCCGACGACGGCGACCAGCCCTCCCGCTTCCTCACCGAACTCGGCCCCGAACCCAAGGACGTCCCCGGCCGCCCCCGCCGCCCCCTCGCCGTCGCCGCGCTCGTCGCCGAACTGCGCGCCACGACCGTCGACCCCGCCGCCTCCGACGCCCTCCGCGACGCCGCCGCGCAGCGCCTCGCCCAACTCGCCGCGCTCACCGACGACGAGGGCCAGCCGCTCGTCCCGGCCGCCCACCCCGACCGCTGGTGGGGCCTGTTCGAACCCACCCGCAGCCAGGTGCCGCTGCGCGACCGCGACCACCCCGTCACCCTGTCCGGCTCCGCCCTCGACCAGCTCGCCAACACCTGCGCCCTCCAGTGGTTCCTGGGCCGCGAGGTCAAGGCCGCCGCCCCCGCCACCGCCGCCCAGGGCTTCGGCAACGTCGTCCACGTCCTCGCCGACGAGGTCGCCTCCGGCCGTACCCCCGCCGACCTCGACGTCCTCATGGCCCGCCTCGACTCCGTCTGGGACGCGCTCGCCTTCGACGCCCCCTGGAAGTCCGCCCAGGAGAAGCAGCACGCGCGCGTGGCGCTGGAACGCTTCCTGAGCTGGCACGTCATGGACCGCGCCGGCCGCACCCCCGCCGCCACCGAGCACGACTTCGACGTGACCCTCGAAGCCGGCGCGTACGAGGTCCGGATCCGCGGCTCCATGGACCGCGTCGAGACCGACGAACACGGCCGCGCCTACGTCGTCGACTTCAAGACCGGCAAGTCCGCGCCCACCAAGGACGAGGTCGCGCACCACCCCCAGCTCGCCGTCTACCAGCTCGCGGTACGCGAAGGAGCCCTGGACGAGGTCTTCGACGGCCACCGCCCCGAACCCGGCGGCGCCGAACTCGTACAGCTGCGCCAGCCCGCCCCCAAGAAGGAGGGCGGGGACGCGCTCCCGAAGGTCCAGGCACAGGAACCCCTCGCGGGGGAGTGGGTCGGCGACCTCCTCGCCACCGCCGCCGGCCGCGTCCTCGACGAACGCTTCACGCCCAGCACCGGTACGCACTGCACCCACTGCACCTTCCGCTCCGCGTGCAGCGCGCAGCCGGAGGGCCGCCACGTCGTGGAGTGAAGTCGCGGGCTTACGTCCCTGGGGTCACCCTGGTGGGTGAACGGGGAATCGCGAGGAGGCTCGCCATGGCGCCGTCGTCCACCCACCGCAGGGCCCGCACCGCGGCGGCGACCGTCTGTGCGGTGGTGACGGTCGCGACCGCCGGGCTGACCGCCGGGTTCGTCGCCCCCGCAGCCTGGGCGCAGCCCGCAACCCCCACGGCAGCCGTCGCCGCCCCCACCCCCGACCCCTTCGCGAACCTCACCCCCGACGCCATCGCCGACCGCGCCGTGGACGCCACCCAGTCCGCGACCTCCCTCCGGATCACCGGGCGGGTCGTGTCGGAGGACCAGCCCCTCGACATCGACATCGCCCTCGACGACAAGAACAACTGCACCGGCCGGATGAAGGTCGACGGCGGCACCGCCGAGCTGCGCCAGGCCGACCGGATCACGTACCTGAAGGGCGACGAGAAGTTCTGGCGCGTCTCCATGACCTCCCAGGGCGTACCCCCGCCCCAGATCGACGCCACGATCGAACTCGTCGAGGGACGCTGGCTGAAGATCACGCCCGGGCAGGCGGGCAGCAGCGACCTGAGCGGCGTCTGTGACCTCGACGCGCTCCTCACCGACCTCGGAGAAGACAAGGACGAACGCCAGGGCCTGACCCGTGGCCCGGACGCCGAAGTCGAGGGAACGCCGGTCGCCACGCTCGTGAAGAAGGAGCCGGGCGGCGAGACGACCACGGTGTCCGTCGCGCAGGAGGGCAAGCCCTACATCCTCAAGATGGTCAAGACGGGCGGCGAGGAACCTGGCACCGTGGTGCTCTCCGACTACGACAAGCCGGTCAAGGTCGTCGTACCGCCGGCGGACGAGACGGTGGACCTCACGAAGCTGGACCCGGGCACGCGCGCGTGAGACGGCCGCCCGCGACGGCCACGGTCCGCGCTGTCAGTGGTGCCGGTTAGCCTCTCTGAGGTGACCGCACGCATCACCGACCCCGAACAGCTCAAGGAGCTTCTCGGCATCCCGTTCACCCCGGAGCAGACGGCCTGCATCATCGCGCCGCCCGCCCCGCAGGTCATCGTGGCCGGAGCCGGTTCCGGCAAGACGACGGTGATGGCCGCCCGGGTGGTCTGGCTGGTCGGCACGGGCCAGGTCGCGCCCGAACAGGTCCTCGGCCTGACCTTCACCAACAAGGCCGCCGGCGAGCTCGCCGAACGCGTCCGCACGGCGCTCGTACGGGCCGGTGTGACCGACCCCGACGTCATCGACCCTGACGAACCACCGGGCGAGCCCCGCATCTCCACGTACCACGCCTTCGCCGGCCAGCTCCTGACCGACCACGGCCTCCGCATCGGCCTGGAGCCCACCTCCCGCCTCCTCGCCGACGCCACCCGCTACCAGCTGGCCGCGCGCGTGCTGCGCGAGGCGCCCGGACCGTACCCCGCGCTCACCAAGTCCTTCCCGACCCTCGTCAGCGACCTCCTCGCCCTCGACGCCGAGCTCGCCGAACACCTCGTACGGCCCGAGGACCTCAGGGCGTACGACTCCGAGCTCCTCGACACGCTCTCCCGCGCCAAGCTGACCAACGCCGACCTGCGCAAGGTCCCCGAGGCGGCCGGCGCCCGCCGCGAGCTGCTCGACCTCGTCGTCCGCTACCGCGCCGCCAAACGCTCCCGCGACCTGCTCGACTTCGGCGACCAGATCGCCCTCTCCGCCGAGCTCGCCACCACCCGCGCGGAGGTCGGCACGATCCTGCGCGACGAGTTCCGCGTCGTGCTCCTCGACGAGTACCAGGACACGTCCGTCGCCCAGCGGCTGCTGCTCTCCGGCCTGTTCGGCGGGGGTACGGGACACGCCGTCACCGCCGTCGGCGACCCCTGCCAGGCGATCTACGGCTGGCGCGGCGCCTCCGTCGCCAACCTGGACGACTTCCCCGCCCACTTCCCGTACGAGGACGGCACCCCCGCCACCCGGTACGCGCTCTCCGAGAACCGGCGCAGCGGCGGCCGCCTCCTCGACCTCGCCAACGGGCTCGCCGCGCCCCTACGGGCCATGCACGCGGGCGTGGAGGCGCTGCGCCCGGCCCCCGGCGCGGAGCGGGACGGCTCGGTACGGATCGCCCTGCTGCCCACGCACGCCGAGGAGATCGACTGGCTCGCAGACTCCCTCGCCCACCTCGTCCGTACGGACAAGGAGCCCGGCGAGATCGCGGTCCTGTGCCGTACGGCGACCGACTTCCCCGCCATCCAGGCCGCCCTGGTCGCCCGTGACGTGCCCGTCGAGGTCGTCGGCCTCTCGGGACTCCTCCACCTGCCCGAGATCGCCGACCTGGTCGCCGTCTGCGAGGTCCTCCAGGACCCCGGGGCCAACGCCCACCTGGTCCGCCTCCTGACCGGCCCCCGCTGGCGCATCGGCCCCCGCGACCTGGCGCTCCTGGGCCGTCGCGCCCGGCTGCTCGTCCACCGCGAACAGGGTGGGGAATCGGACGCGGACGAACGACTGGCGGCGGCGGTCGAGGGCGTCGACCCGGCCGAGGTCATCTCGCTCGCCGACGCGCTCGACACGTTCCTGGACTCCGGCGGCGAGGACGACGGCCTGCCGTTCTCGGCCGAGGCCCGGGTCCGCTTCGCCCGCCTCGCCGCCGAGCTGCGCGCCCTGCGCTCCTCGCTCGCCGACCCCCTCATGGACGTCCTGCACCGGGTCCTCGCCACCACCGGCCTGGAGGTCGAACTCTCCGCCTCCCCGCACGCGCTCGCCGCCCGTCGCCGCGAGACCCTCTCGAACTTCCTCGACATAGCCGCCGGCTTCGCCTCCCTCGACGGCGAGGCGACCCTGCTGGCCTTCCTCGGCTTCCTGCGCACGGCCGCGCAGTACGAGAAGGGCCTCGACAACGCCCTCCCGGGCGGCGAGAACACGGTGAAGGTCCTCACCGCGCACAAGTCCAAGGGCCTGGAGTGGGACGTCGTGGCGGTGCCCGGCCTGGTCACCTCCCAGTTCCCGAGCACCAGGTCCCGCGAGTCGTGGACCTCCCAACCGCAGGTGCTCCCGCACGCCCTGCGCGGCGACGCGCCCACGCTCCCGGAGATCGCCACCTGGGACGCGACGTCGCTGAAGGCCTTCAAGGAGGCGATGCGCGACCACCAGCACACCGAGGAACTCCGCCTCGGCTACGTCACCTTCACCCGCCCCCGCACCCTCCTCCTGGCCTCCGCCCACTGGTGGGGCCCGACCCAGAAGAAACCCCGCGGCCCGTCCCCGTTCCTCCACGCCCTGTACGACCACTGCGCGGCGGGCTACGGAGAGATCGAGGAGTGGACGGACGAACCGGAAGAGGGCGCCGAGAACCCATCCTTCCAGGATCAGACCGAGGACCAGGCCTGGCCGCTCCCACTGGACCCGGATTCCCTCGCACGCCGCCGCAGGGCGGCGGAGCACGTACGCACCGCGTTGTGGGCAATCGTTCCGCAGGGCGGAACGGGTGGGCACAACGCCACGAACGCGCTGCCCGCGCAAGGGCCCGCCCCCCAGGCCCCGCACGAGGCCCCCTGGCCCGACGAGGAACCTCTCTGGGACGAGGAGCCTCCATGGGACGACGAGCCCCTGGCGGACGGCATCCCCGCCCCCCGGGCACCGGAGTCGGGCCAGCTGACCGCCGAAGAGGCCAAAACCATCGCCTCCTGGGACCGGGACCTGACCTCCCTCACCACAGAACTGAAACGCACTCGCGCCACCACCCGAGACGTCCACCTCCCCGCCTACCTCTCCGCCTCCCAGGTCCTCCGCCTCGCCGCCGACCCCGACGGCTTCGCCCAGGACCTGGCCCGGCCCATGCCCCGGCCCCCGCAGCCCGCCGCCCGGCGCGGGACGCGGTTCCACGCGTGGGTGGAGTCGCGGTTCGAGGAGCTGCCGCTCCCCATGCTCGGCCCGGACGAGCTCCCCGGCGGCGAGGAGTTCGCCGGCGAACCGGAGATCGCCGACGAGCGCGACCTCGACGCCCTCAAGGACGCCTTCGCCCTCACCCCGTACGCGAACCGCACCCCGTACCGCGTCGAGGTCCCCGTCCACCTCTCCCTCGCGGGCCGGGTGGTCCGGGGCAGGATCGACGCCGTCTACCGCGACCCGGACACCGGCGCGTACGAGATCGTCGACTGGAAGACCAGCCACCTCCGCACCGCCGACCCCCTCCAGCTGGCGATCTACCGCCTCGCCTGGGCCGAGCAGCACGGCCTCGACCCGGACGACGTCGCCACCGCCTTCGTGTACGTCCGCACGGGCGAGGTCGTACGCCCCAGGTCGCTCCCCGGCCGCACCGGCCTGGAGGGGATCCTGCTGGGCGGAGGCACTCACGACGCCGGATAGGCTCAGGAGCATGAGCGACACCCCGGACAGCGCCGTCCACACCGTAGGTACGCAGGCAGTGCGTACGTACATCGAGCAGCACCGCGCCGCCTTCCTCGACGACCTCGTCGCCTGGCTGCGCATCCCCTCCGTGTCGGCGCAGCCCGCCCACGCCGAGGACGTACGGCGCAGTGCGCGGTGGCTCGCGGACAAGCTGTCCGAGACGGGGTTCACGACGGTCGAGGTCTGGGAGACGGCCGGCGCGCCCGCCGTCTTCGCCGAGTGGCCCTCGGACGACCCGGACGCCCCGACCGTCCTCGTCTACGGGCACCACGACGTCCAGCCCGCCGCCCGCGAGGACGGCTGGCACACCGACCCGTTCGAGCCGCACGTCACCGACGGCAGGATGTACGCGCGCGGGGCGGCCGACGACAAGGGCCAGGTGTTCTTCCACACCCTCGGGGTCCGCGCCCACCTCGCCGCGACCGGACGCACCGCGCCCGCCGTCAACCTCAAGCTGATCGTCGAGGGCGAGGAGGAGTCCGGTTCGCCGCACTTCCGGGCCCTCGTCGAGAAGCACGCGGACCGGCTCGCCGCCGACGCCGTGATCGTCTCCGACACCGGCATGTGGTCCGAGGACACTCCCACGGTCTGCACCGGCATGCGCGGCGTCGCGGACTGCGAGATCGCGCTGTACGGCCCCGACCAGGACATCCACTCCGGTTCCTTCGGCGGCGCCGTGCCCAACCCGGCCACCGTCGCGGGCCGGCTGGTGGCCGCCCTGCACGACGAGGACGAGCGGGTCGCGATCCCCGGCTTCTACGAGGGCGTCACCGAGCTCTCCGACACCGAGCGCGCCCTCATCGCCGAGCTGCCCTTCGACGAGGCAGCCTGGCTGACCACCGCCACCTCCCACGGCACCCTCGGCGAGGCCGGCTACTCCACCCTGGAGCGCGTCTGGGCCCGCCCCACCGCCGAGGTCAACGGCATCGGCGGCGGCTACCAGGGCCCCGGCGGCAAGACGATCGTCCCCGCCTCCGCCCAGCTGAAGCTCTCCTTCCGGCTGGTCGCGGGCCAGCACCCCGACACGATCGAAATCGCCGTACGGGACTGGCTCGCCGCCCGCGTCCCGGCCGGCATCCGGTACGAGATCGTCTTCGGCGCCCCGACCCGGCCCTGCCTCACCCCGCTCGACCACCCGGCCCTCAAGGCGGTCGCGGGCGCGATGAGCCGGGCCTTCGACGGCGCGAAGGTCCGCTACACCCGCGAGGGCGGCTCGGGCCCCGCCGCCGACCTCCAGGACGTCCTGGGCGCACCGGTGCTGTTCCTCGGCATCTCCGTACCGTCCGACGGCTGGCACGCCCCCAACGAGAAGATCGAGCTCGACCTCCTCGTCAAGGGCGTCGAGACCGCCGCCCATCTGTGGGGCGACCTGCCCGCCGCCCTGCGTACCGCCGCGCGATGAACCCACACACCGATCAGGGGGAGTTGGAAGTACCTGTGTCCACCTTGAACAGCCAGTTCGCGGACCGGCCGATCTCGCTCACCGCGCCGAGCGGCATCGACCGCGCCGCCCACCACCGTCTCGACGAGGCCTGGCTCGCGGCGGCCTGGAGCCACCCCACGACCCGGGTCTTCGTGGTCTCGGGCGGCCAGGTGCTCATCGACGACACCCCCGACGGACGCACCGAACTCGTCATGACCCCGGCCTTCGAGGCCCCGGTCACCGAGACGCACCGCTACTTCCTGGGCACGGACACCGACGGCGTCTCCTACTTCGCCCTCCAGAAGGACGCCCTGCCCGGCCGCATGGACCAGTCCGCCCGGCCGGCCGGGCTGCGCGAGGCGGGCCTGCTGCTCTCGCCGCGCGACGCGGGTCTCATGGTGCACGCCGTGGCCCTGGAGAACTGGCAGCGCCTGCACCGCTTCTGCTCCCGCTGCGGCGAACGTACGGTCATCGCGGCCGCCGGGCACATCCGCCGCTGCCAGGCCTGCGGCGCCGAGCACTACCCGCGGACCGACCCCGCCGTGATCATGCTGGTCACGGACGACCAGGACCGTGCCCTCCTCGGCCGGCAGGTGCACTGGCCGGAGGGGCGGTTCTCGACCCTCGCGGGCTTCGTCGAGCCCGGTGAGGCGATCGAGCAGTCGGTGGCCCGCGAGGTCTTCGAGGAGGCCGGGGTCACGGTCGGCGAGGTCGAGTACATCGCCAGCCAGCCCTGGCCTTTCCCGTCCAGCCTGATGCTCGGCTTCTTCGCGCACGCCACCTCCTCGGAGATAAACGTGGACGGCGAGGAGATCCACGAGGCCCGCTGGTTCTCCCGCGAGGACCTGGCCGCCGCCTTCGAGTCGGGCGAGGTGCTGCCCCCGTACGGCATCTCGATCGCCTCCCGGCTGATCGAGCTCTGGTACGGCAAGCCGCTCCCGAAGCCGGGCGACGTCGTCTGATCCGTCGGCGCCGCATCGGCTCCTGACTGGCTGAAAAGAGGCCCCGCCCGGCACTGCCGGACGGGGCCTCCTCGCATGGGGCTCAGATGCGGGCGAGATGGCGTTTCAGGTACCGGCCGAGCGGCCGCTCGACGAGGCGGTGCACCAGGTACGACAGCGCCAGCATCCCCAGGACCACGGCGGTGATCAGCGCCCACGGGGAGACCTGCGGCGTGGCATGGCTGAAGTAGCGGAAGAGCTCCCAGCCGATGAACTCGTGCAGCAGATACAACGGGTACGTCAGCGCCCCCGCGATCGGCAGCCACTTCCACTGCACGCCGGAGAGCTTGCCGGTGGCGACCAGCGCCATCAGCCCGAAGAAGACGGCGAGCAGGACGAGCACGGGCCAGGCCGGCCGGTCACCGAGGAAGGTGAGCTTCTTGTACGTGTCGATCGCGGGCGCCAGGGAGGCGCAGTAGGAGACCCCGACGACGCCGAAGAGCATCAGGTTCGGGCGGAACCGGTACATCAGGTAGAACGCCATGCCCGCGATGAAGAACCAGCTGTGCTCGGGCATCAGGAGCAGGCGCAGCGGGCCGGGCGGTGCCGGTGCGACCAGGATGGTGGCCGCGCCCCACACGCAGCAGAACAGCAGCACCCTGCGGTACGTCAGCCCCCACCAGGCGAGCAGCGAGAAGAGCAGGTAGAAGCGGAGCTCGGCGAAGAGCGTCCAGTAGACGGCGTCGACGGGGGCGACACCCAGCGGCTCCTGGAGCATCGTCAGGTTGGTGAGGATGTCGTTCCAGGGCAGGTGGCCGCGGCCACCTGGGATCACCGCGACGGCGACGCTGGTGGCGATGACGGCGAACCAGTACGCGGGATAGAGACGCACCACGCGCGAGACGAAGAAGTCCTTCAGCGGCCGGCCCCAGGCGCTCATGCAGATGACGAAGCCGCTGATGAGGAAGAAGAGCTGCACGCCCAGGTAGCCGTAGGAGGCGATGGGGAAGGTCTCGGGGAAGATCTCCTCGACCGGCCTCGGCCAGCCGCCGTACGCCATGTAGTGGTACATCACCACCATGACCGCCGCGGCGAGGCGCATGCCGTCGAGAACGTGCAGGCGTCTGGGCTTTCTGCTCGTCGAGAGCGGCGGGACGCTCGGCGCGAAGGTCGGTTCGCGCGGCGCTGTGACGACAGGGGACTTCTGGTTGAGCACTGGGCTTTCCCCACCTGGATGTGCAGACGCAAATCACGGTCGGGGGGAGAGCATAGGTGCGACGTCGGGGGCCGATCAAAACTTCGCAGGTGTGACGCTCTTCACGGATGAACGGACGTCTGCGCGCGCCGATGCGGGGTACACGCGGACGCCGACCTGGACGCGAAAAGGCCCCCCGACCGGTGCTCACCGGCCAGGGGGCCTTCCGTGTCCGACCGCGCGCGATCAGGCGCTGAGCGCCTGCTTCACCTGCGCGAGGCTCGGGTTCGTCATGACGACCTCGCCGCCCGCGGCGGTGGGGATGCGAACGGTCGGCACCGTCTGGTTGCCTCCGTTGGCCTTCTCCACGAACGCGGCCGAATCCGGGTCCTGCTCGATGTTGATCTCCGTGTACGCGATGCCCTCGCGGTCGAGCTGGCTCTTCAGCCGACGGCAGTAGCCGCACCACGTGGTGCTGTACATCGTCACAGTGCCCTGCATGGCCTGGCGCTCCTCTTCTTCGCGGATGCGGTTGGGTCGGGTGGGTCCGCCCACTCAGAACGTACGGGGTCCCGCGGCCATTCCCGATTCGTATGACCGGCCGCCCCGCCCTGTGGACAAGGCACGACACCCACCTCCCCCGACCTGGCAGCATGGCGGGGTGACAGCAGCAACGCACTCCACTCTCTTCCCGCAGGTCCCCGAGTCGGCCGACGCGGTGCTCGACGGGCTCGACCCCGAGCAGCGCGAGGTCGCCCTCGCCCTGCACGGTCCGGTGTGCGTGCTGGCGGGAGCCGGCACGGGCAAGACGCGGGCGATCACGCACCGCATCGCCTACGGGGTGCGGGCGGGGATACTCCAGCCCGGCGGTGTGCTGGCCGTCACCTTCACCAACCGGGCCGCCGGGGAGATGCGCGGCCGGCTCCGGCAGCTCGGGGCGGGCGGCGTCCAGGCCCGTACGTTCCACTCCGCCGCCCTCCGCCAGCTCCAGTACTTCTGGCCGAAAGCAGTCGGTGGCGACCTTCCCCGGCTCCTGGAGCGCAAGATCCAGCTCGTCGCCGAGGCCGCCGCGCGCTGCCGCGTCCGGCTCGACCGCAACGAGCTCCGGGACGTCACCGGCGAGATCGAGTGGGCCAAGGTCACCCAGACCGTCCCCGCCGACTATCCGGCCGCAGTCGCCAAGTCCGTCCGCGAGGCGCCGCGCGACCCGGCCGAGATCGGCCAGCTCTACGCGATGTACGAGCAACTCAAGCGCGACCGCTCGGTGATCGACTTCGAGGACGTGCTGCTGCTCACGGTCGGCATCCTCCAGGACCGGCACGACATCGCCGACCAGATCCGCCGCCAGTACCACCACTTCGTGGTGGACGAGTACCAGGACGTCTCCCCGCTCCAGCAGCGGCTCCTCGACCTGTGGCTGGGCGACCGCGACACCCTCTGCGTCGTCGGCGACGCCAGCCAGACGATCTACTCCTTCACCGGCGCCACCCCCGACCATCTGCTGAACTTCCGCACCCGGCACCCGGACGCCACGGTGGTCAAGCTCGTCCGCGACTACCGCTCCACCCCCCAGGTCGTCCACCTCGCCAACGGACTCCTCAGCCAGGCCCGCGGCCGGGCCGCCGAGCACCGCCTGGAGCTGATCTCCCAGCGCGACCCGGGCCCCGAGCCCGCCTACACCGAGTACGGGGACGAGCCCGCCGAGGCCGAGGGCACCGCCCGCCGCATCCGCGACCTGATCGCCGCCGGCGTCCCGGCCGGCGAGATCGCCGTGCTCTACCGGATCAACGCCCAGTCCGAGGTCTACGAACAGGCCCTCGCCGACGCCGGCGTGCCCTACCAGCTGCGCGGCGCCGAGCGCTTCTTCGAGCGCCAGGAGGTACGGGAGGCCGGCATCGCCCTGCGCGGCGCCGCCCGCGCCGGAGGGAACGACTCGCTGCTCGACGACGTCGAGGACCTGCCCGCCCAGGTGCGCGCCGTGCTCTCCACCAAGGGCTGGACCGCCGAGCCGCCCGCCGGCTCCGGTGCCGTCCGCGACCGCTGGGAGTCGCTGGCCGCGCTGGTCCGGCTCGCCGAGGACTTCGCCCGCGCCAAGTCCGGCGCCACCCTCTCCGACCTGGTCGCCGAGCTCGACGAGCGGGCCGCCGCCCAGCACGCCCCGACCGTCCAGGGCGTCACCCTCGCCTCCCTGCACGCGGCCAAGGGCCTGGAGTGGGACGCCGTCTTCCTGGTCGGCCTCACCGAGGGCATGATGCCGATCACGTACGCCAAGACCGACGAGCAGGTCGAGGAGGAGCGCCGCCTGCTGTACGTCGGCGTCACGCGTGCCCGGCTCCACCTCTCGCTCTCCTGGGCGCTCTCCCGTTCGCCCGGCGGCCGGGCCTCCCGGCGCCCCAGCCGCTTCCTCAAGGGGCTGCGGCCCGGCTCCGGCTCCCTCGGCGTGAGCGGCACGGGCGGCGGCGGCTCCGTCGAGCGCGGCCTCGGCGCGGGCGCCGCCGGCCCCCGGCGCAAGCACCGGGGGCCGGTGCGCTGCCGCGTCTGCGGCGCCACGCTCACCGAAGCCGGCGAGATGAAGCTGATGCGCTGCGAGGACTGCCCCTCCGACATGGACGAGGCGCTCTACGAACGGCTCCGCGACTGGCGCGCCGACCAGGCCAAGGAGCTCGGCCAGCCCGCGTACTGCGTGTTCACCGACAAGACGCTGATGGCGATCGCCGAGCGCGTGCCCACCACCGACGGCGAACTCGTCGGAATCGCCGGGGTCGGCGCGCGCAAGCTGGGCCGCTTCGGCGCCGATGTTCTCGCCCTCTGCGCGGGCGAAGTGCCAGGTGGGACGGGTGGAGGAGACGACGAGGAAGCATGAGGAAAACTCGTCGAAAAAATAGTTTGCGCCCGCCCCGTCAAGCCCCATAGGTTCTTAACCACGGAAACAGCGGCTTCTAAGAAGCCCTCGCTTCGTGCTGTACTTGTCCAAGTAAACATGAGGGTCCGGCTCACACCGAGCCCTCCGAGACGCCGAGAGGAGGCGATTCCAGTGATCAGCAACATCATCAGCACCACCGTCAGTTTCGTCAGCACCGACAAAATGACCGATCGCTCGGTCGTCTCCGCCTGCTCGCTCGGCCTCTCCGGCTCGGCGTTCCTTGGTCATGGTCTCCCTGGCACCGGTCTGTCCGGCGCCGGTCTGGCTGCCGCCGCTTCCCTGCGGCCGGCCGCCGATCTGGCGGGTCTTCCCGTCATGGAGCGCAACGAGCGACCGACCGAGGCACTGGAAGCAGTAGCGGCAGGCAAGGCCACGGCCTATGCCTTTGCGGCGACCGGTGCCGGCATTCAGACGAAGCAGACGCAGCAGCACCACACGATGTGGGCCTTCCGTGGGCTCGAACCCTGGAGTGATCCAGCCTGACTTGATCAGGCCGGCGCCTTCAGGGCCGCGGAACCCCACCCGGGATCCGCGGCCCTTCTGTTTGTCCCCGAACGGGGACGACGGAGCGAAGGGGCCTCGGGACCAGCACCACCCGGTACCAGCCGAAACCCCGGCCCAACAGGCCGGAACGACCAGACGAGGAACAAAAACCGTGCAACTCGAAGCGCACGCCCCGTCCGTACCGCCTTCCGAAACGATCCCGCCGCCCGGCCTCACGGAGGACTCCACCTTGACCCCCCTCACCGCGCTCACCGCGCTCGACGACGCCATCGAGAACCTCGGCGTGCCCGTCCCCTGCCGCTCGTTCGACCCGGAGGTCTTCTTCGCCGAGTCCCCGGCCGACGTCGAGTACGCCAAGTCCCTCTGCCGTACCTGCCCGCTGATGGCGGCCTGCCTCGCCGGTGCGCAGGAGCGGCGTGAGCCGTGGGGCGTCTGGGGCGGCGAGCTGTTCGTCCAGGGCGTGGTCGTCGCCCGCAAGCGGCCGCGTGGTCGCCCGCGCAAGAACCCGGTCGCGGCATGAACGTCACCGGAACCATCGACCGACCCCTCACGCACGATCCCCAGAAGCTGGCCCCGATGACCTCTTCCACCAGCGAGCCCTCCGGCTCCGCGACCCCGGACACCACCATCACCGGCGCGAACGCCTCGCGTCAGAACAGGACCCGAGAGATGCAACTCATCCCAGAAGCCCTGGCTCGTGCGCATATGCACGACCGCCGGCGGGAAGCCGACGCGGAACGCCAGGCCGTACGCCTGGTCGCCGCGCGGCGGATGCAGCGGCGCGCCGAGCGCGTGTCCCTGCGCGCCCGCCGCGCGCTGGCCATGGCCGTCATGCACTGACCTGTCAGGCACCGAGCTGACAGCACCCCGCGGGGGCCGGTCCGAACGGACCGGCCCCCGCGGTGCGTTGCGGCGCGCCCCGGCCCTTGTCGGACTATCGTCGAAGGGTGAACGACGCTCGGAAACCCGAGGAGCCCATCGTCTGCGCCCGCTGCGGCAAGACCGCGGAGACGCTCCCGGTGACCTGGACCTGCTCGGTGGAGAACGGCAGCCGCCACTACATCTGCGACAGCTGCGCCCGCGAGAACATCCGGTCCATCGAGGGCCGGCTCGACTCCGCCTGGTGGTGACGGCCCACCGACCGACCCCTCACTCCACCCCGGCCTCCACCCCGGCCTCCACCCCGGCTTCCACCCCCGACTCCTCCTCTGACTCCTCCTCTGACTCCACTCCCGACTCCACTCCCGACTCCACTCCCGACTCCACTCCTGACTCCGCCTCGACGAAGCCGGGCAGCCACTCCGCCAGTTCGTCGCGCAGCCGCACCTGTGCGTTCAGCTGACAGAGCACACCGATCGTGCTCAGCGTGACGCGGTGTATCAACAGGTACGAGGGCGGCAGGTTCAGCTGCCTGCCCAACTGGTGTGCGGGAGAGCGCGGATCGGCGATCCGGGCGGCCTGGGTCCGCATCCAGCCGCGCGAGAAGTCGAACGCCTCCACAGCGGCCGGCTCGATGATCGGCACCAGATACTCCAGGACCGCCTCCGGGTCGAGATGCATCGACTCCTTGACGAAGCCCTCCTCCCGCAGCAGCTCGTACACCTCCTCGGCCTCCCCCTCCAGGGTCAGCCGCAGACAGGTGCCGATCGTCTCCGGGAGCCCGCCCGGCAGCCGGTCCACCGTGCCGAAGTCAAGGACTCCGAGCCGCCAGCTCTCCGGACCGTCCTCCTCGTTCGCCCCCGGCAGCAGCCGGAAGTTGCCCGGGTGCGGATCGGCGTGCAGGAGTCCCGTGCGGGCCGGACCGGAGAAGAGGAACCGGGCCAGGAGCTGACCGGCCCGGTTCCGCTGCTCCTCCGAACCGTCCGCGATCACCTCCGACAGCGGGATCCCGTCGATCCACTCCGTCACGAGCACCTGCTCGCCCTGGTGCACCACGCGGGGCACCACGACATCGGGATCGTCGGTGAACTCCTCCGCGTGCGTCTGCTGGGCGTGCGCCTCCAGGCCGTAGTCCAGCTCCTCGGAGACCCGGTCACGCATCTCCGCGATCAGGGGCTTGATGTCCATGCCGGGGATCAGCGGGCCGAGCAGCCGGGCGAACCGGCTGAGCTGCGTCAGGTCGGAGAGCAGCGCCTCGCCCGCGCCCGGGTACTGCACCTTCACCGCGACCTCGCGGCCGTCGTGCCACACCGCCCGGTGGACCTGACCGATCGAGGCGGCCGCCGCCGGCTTGTCCTCGAACTCCAGGAACAGCTCCCGCCACTCCTCGCCCAGCCGGTCCTCCAGGACCGTGTGGACCGTGCGGGTCGGCATCGGGGGAGCCGCGTCCTGAAGCTTGGTCAGCGCCGCCCGGTAGGGCCCGGCGACCTCCTCGGGGAGGGCCGACTCGAAGACGGACAACGCCTGCCCGAACTTCATCGCCCCGCCCTTGAGCTCCCCGAGGACCTTGAACAGCTGGTCCGCCGTGCGCTGTTGCAGCTCTCGGGCGACCAGCTCGGCGGACTTGCCGCCGATCCGCTTGCCCAGGCCCCAGGTGGCCCGACCCGCGATGCCCAGGGGCAACGCGGCCAACCTCGCGGTCCGGGTGACCGCCTTCCGGGGAAGATCAGACATGCGCCCCTCCAAATCCCAGACTGCCGTGCCACACAGGACTGTTACCCCGCCATTGTGTCGTGCGGGGCGGCGACCCCCGAGGCATGCTCCCCCTCTCGACCGCGTCCGGCGCCGCACGGACACGCCGGGTGAGGTCTCATCCGCTCCACGCGCCACTCCAGCAGCGGCAGCGACACCTCCCAACGGGCTCCCGTGCTGGCGGGCGACGCGCCGTCCAGGAAGGCCAGCGCATGCGCCGCGGCCAGCCCGGCGACCGCCGTCGCGAGACCGAGATCACACGCCGGGACTTCCGGCGGCGGGCCCGAGCGCCACTGGGCCAGCATGCGGGGCCACATGGGCAGGCGGTCCGTCCGCTCCTCCTGCGCGCACCGCGCACAGGCCGTCCCGCCGGGCAGCACGAGCGGGCCGACCACGCCGGTCGCCTCCAGCACCCCCGCGTAGAGATGAGGCGTGCCCGTGGTGATCCAGCCCTCGGCGGGGAGCGGGTCGGGGAGGTAGGCGGCCAGGCCGTCCCGAGGCGCCACCACGACGAGTGAAAGGCCGGGCTCTCGTCCGCCCTCACCCGGCAGTCGTCGCCGGCGCTCCCGGGGCGGGCGTCCGCCCGGTGCCGACCGCGCCACGAGCCGGTGCGCCGCCGCGGCCCTGCGGTCGCCCACGGCCTCGGCCGGCAGCCCGCCCGGGGCCACCTCCCAGGGCCGCACCGAGCCGGAGTCCAGTACGTCCACCCGGCCCACGCCCGAGGCCGAGAGGACCGCGGCGATGGCGGCGCCGACCCGTCCCGCGCCCCTGACCTGGACGCGGGCCGCCCGGCGGGCCTCCACCCGCCGTAACGCCCCGTCCGGCTCCCGATGGGCGACGGAGAGCGAGGCGAGGTCGGCGCGGAGGGGATCGAGCGGGTCGTCCGGGGACGCGACGGCGCCCGCCCTGCCGGGCCGGCCCGCCGAGGCGTCCGCGAGCACCCCCGCCTCCGCGAGCCGCCCGAGCAGCTCGTCGAGCCACTCGTCCCGCAGCCCCAGGGCCCTGGCCTCCGCCCGCAGGAGCTCCATGCCCCGGGTGCCGTCGAGCAGCCCGAGCAGGCTGCCGGTGGTCGTGTCGATCGGCCCCACCACGACCGCGTGCGCGGACGTGGCCCCGAACTGCACGCTCCGCAGGTCGCGCCAGGCCCTTCGCAGTGCCGGTTTCAGCATCGGATGCATTTCCGCCCCCGTGATCTTGATCGGTCGACTCATCGCTCGATCGTCAGATTGCCCGGGAGTCGAAGGGGACACGGAAAGTTGTCCA
Source organism: Streptomyces sp. P9(2023) (assembly GCF_032436795.1). Taxonomy (NCBI): domain Bacteria; kingdom Bacillati; phylum Actinomycetota; class Actinomycetes; order Kitasatosporales; family Streptomycetaceae; genus Streptomyces; species Streptomyces sp. P9(2023). The sequence continues at coordinate 163,094 of NZ_JAUPWM010000004.1, read as the reverse complement.
CAGGGGTGGGGTATTAATCATTCAAATGGTGCGCGGTGTGACCGGATCCCCGGCGAACCGCCCCGGAGGCGGGACTTCCCCCGCTGACAGCGGGTAACGTCGGGGCCGTGCCCGCCGACCCACAGCGCAGCGTGACAAGCAAGCCGCCCCGCGGCTCGGGGACGAGTGCGGTCGAGGTCCGCAGAAGCTCCCGGCGGAGCAGAACCGTCTCCGCCTACCGCGAGGGCGACCGGACCATCGTGCTCATCCCGGCCCGGATGTCCGAGGCGGAGGAGCAACGCTGGGTGACGGTCATGCTGGACAAGCTGGCCGCGCAGGAGAGCAAGCGGGTCCTCGGGGACCGCGAACTCACCGAGCGCGCCGAGCGGTTGTCGGATCAGTACTTCGCCGGCCGGGCCCGGCCGACGTCCGTGCGCTGGGTGACCAACCAGAACACCCGCTGGGGCTCGTGCACCCCGTCCGAGGGCAGTATCCGGCTCTCGCACCGGCTCCAGGGCATGCCCGAGTACGTCGTCGACTACGTTCTCGCCCACGAGCTCGCGCATCTCCTGGTTCCCGGCCACGGCCCCCGGTTCTGGCGGCTCCTGGAGGCGTACCCGCGCACCGAACGGGCCCGCGGCTACCTCGAAGGGGTCGTCGCCGCCGAGCGGCTGCCCCACCTGCCGGCCGCGCGGGGAGAGTAGCGGCGCCCGCCTCGATCCTGTACCGAATTCGTACCGGCTTGGCTCAATGTCGTACGCAGCCGTTAGCCTGACGCGACGCATTCACATTCGGGATGGGGGACGGTCGTTACGCATGGCCAGGGAATTCCAACGCGGCCACAAGGCCAAGATCAGTGATCTGACACCGGGGACCGATCTGTACGTGGGCGTGCAGATCAACGCGCCCGGATTGACCTTCGACATCAGCTGCTTCGGCCTCGACGCGAACGAGCAGCTCTCCGACGACCGGTACTTCATCTTCTTCAACCAGCCGAAGTCGCCGGAGGAGTCCATCCAGCTGCTCGGCGCGCAGTCCGGCGACACCGAGTCCTTCCGTGTCACGCTGGACCGCGTCCCGGCGAACATCCACAAGCTGTCGTTCACCGCGACCATCGACGGCGCCGGCCAGATGTCGCAGATCGGCCCCGGCTACATCCGGATCGTGGCGGGCGGCGAAGAGGTCGTCCGGTACCCGTTCACGGGTGCGGAGTTCTCCACCGAGCGCGCCGTCATGCTCGGCGACTTCTACCTCAAGGACGTCTGGCGGTTCGCGGCCATCGGCCAGGGCTTCGACGGCGGCCTGGACGCGCTGCTGAAGAACTTCGGCGGCGAGGTCGCCGAGGAGCAGCCCGCCGGCCAGGCCCCGCAGGCCGCACCCGGCTTCGGGGCGCCGCCGCAGGCGGCCGCGCCGCCCGCGTTCGGCGCTCCCGCCGCGCCCCAGGTGCCCCAGCCCGCCCCGCCGGCCGCCGCGGTGCCGGCGCCGGCACCGCAGGCCCCGGTCCAGCCGATCCACGCGGCGCCGACCATGGCCGCCCCGATGGCCCCGCCCGCCCAGGCACCGGCCCCGCCGGCCCCGGCCCCCGCGCCGTACGGCCAGCAGCCCCCGGCCCCGCAGTACGGCCAGGTTCCCGGCCAGCCTCCGGGTCAGTTCCCCGGTCAGGCCCCGTACGGCCAGCCGCAGCAGCCCCAGTACGGCCAGGTCCCTGGCCAAGTGCCCGGGCAGTACCCCGGTCAGGTCCCTGGGCAGGTCCCCCAGGGGATGCCGCAGGGCGTCCCCCAGGGCGTTCCCGCCACCGGTGCCGGGCTCGCCGCCGCGCTCCAGCCGTACAAGGAGACCCCGACCGGCTCCCGTTGGACCCCGCAGAACCAGCAGCTCATGCGGGTCGACCTGCAGATGGGCGGCAACCCCGTCCTCGCCCGCCAGGGCAGCATGGTCATGTACCAGGGCAAGGTGGACTTCAGCCACAAGGGCGCCGGCTTCACCGGCCGGATCGTCGGCAACGCCACCGGCCAGGAGATGCAGCTGATGCGCTGCAGCGGCCGCGGTCAGGTCTTCCTCGCCGAGGAAGGTGCCCACCTGCACCCGATCGAGCTCCAGGGCGACGGCATCTGCGTCTCCGCGGAGAACGTGCTCGCCTTCGACGAGTCCCTCCAGTACGAAGTACGGAGGATCGAGGGCCACGGCATCCCCGGCGGCGCCCTGTTCACCATGCAGTTCCAGGGCACCGGCACCGTCGTCGTCAAGACGCACGGCGTCCCCGTCGTCCTGCCCGTCACGCCGACCACCTTCGCCGACTGCAACGCGGTCGTCGCCTGGTCGTCCGCGTCCCAGGTGATCCTCTCCAGCCAGGTCCGGCTGCGCCGCAACGCGTACCCGGGACACAGCGGAGAGACCGTCAACCTCCAGTTCCGGGGCGCTCCCGGCAACTTCATCGTCGTCCAGCCCTACGAGGTCTGAGGGAGCCCGAAGAATGAACCAGCAACTCGCGGGCTTCGCCCCGACCCCGATGGCGGCCCGGATGGAGAACCACGGCCGGGCGATGCTCAAGGTCGCCATGGCCTCCGGCCAGGACCTCTACGCGCGCACCGGCTCGATGGTCGCCTACGAGGGCTTCGTCACCTACGAGCCCAACCCGCCCGCCGCCCGCCAGGTAGCCCAGCAGTGGTTCACCGGCGAGGGCGCGCCCATCATGAAGTGCTCCGGCGACGGACTGCTCTACCTCGCCGACTACGGCGCCGACGTCGTCGTGATCAACCTCCAGAACGACTCGCTCTCCGTCAACGGCACCAACCTCCTCGCCTTCGACGCCCACCTCCAGTGGGGCGTCGAGAAGGTCAAGGGCCTTGCCAAGTTCGCCGGTCAGGGCCTGTTCAACGTCGAGATCGCGGGCACCGGCTGGGTCGCCCTGACCTCGCGCGGCACGCCGATCGTCGTCGACTGCGGCCGCGGCGAGGACGAGACGTACGTCGACCCCGACGCACTCGTCGCCTGGTCGCCCGCGCTCAAGGTCAAGGGCAAGCGCAGCTTCAAGGCCTCCTCCCTGATCGGGCGGGGCAGCGGCGAGGCGTACCAGATGGCCTTCTCCGGCCAGGGCATCGTCGTCGTACAGCCGAGCGAGGACAGCACCGACCGCCTGCGGGTCCGGGGCTGAGGGGGAGCGAGAACACACCATGCAGAGCCCGCTTTTCAACTACGCCGAGCAGCAGAGCCAGGAACGGTACGTCGTCCAGAACCCGCAGCTGCTGCGGGTCGCCCTGACCGGGACGGACGACGTCCTCGCCCGCAAGGGCGCCATGGTCGCGTACCAGGGACTCGTCGACTTCGACGGCGAGTACAAGACGCCCAGCCAGCGCCGCGCCCAGGCCCGCACGGGTGAGGGCCTCGACCTCATGCGCTGCTCCGGTCAGGGCACGGTCTACTTCGCCAACCTCGCCCAGTACATCCACGTCGTGGAGGTCGAGCAGGAGGGCATGACCGTCGACAGCGCCTACGTCCTGGCGCTGGACTCGACGCTGCACACCGAGGTCATCGCCGTGGACAGCCAGTACGGCATCTCCGGCTCGGGCAAGTACCAGCTCAACATCTCCGGCCGCGGCAAGGTCGCCCTGATGACCTCCGGCCAGCCGCTGATGATGCACGTCACGCCGGACAAGTACGTCAACGCCGACGCGGACGCGATCGTCGCCTGGTCCACCGGGCTGCGGGTGCAGATGCAGGCGCAGACGACGAACTCCAGCGTCCGTCGCCGCCGCGGCGACACGGGCGAGGGCTGGGAGCTCAGCTTCCTCGGACAGGGCTTCGCCCTCGTCCAGCCCAGCGAGGTCATGCCGCCGCAGAACGCCGCCATCGGACAGGGCATCGCCGCCCAGTTCGGCGCCGGCCAGCACGGCTCGCACGCCCAGAACCAGAACAACGCCTGGAACTGAGCGGACGGCAGACGCCGGACGGCATACGTAAGGGGCGGCCTCCCTTGAGGCCGCCCCTTACCCGTGCGGTGCTCAGGCCAGCCGGGCCCGGACGCCCTCCATGAGCCGCACCACCGAGGTGTCGGCCACCGCCGCCACCTCGTCGTACCCGAACCAGCGCAGGTCCAGCGACTCCTCGCTGATCGCCTCCACCGCGCCGGCCGGCGCCAGCGCCGCGTACTGCACGTCCAGATGCCAGTGGCACGGCGCCGGAATCGGATGCCGGTCAAGCCGCACCGGGCCGCCCGGAAGCAGCGTCAGACCCGGGATCCCGGACTCCTCCGTCGCCTCCCGCAGTGCCGCCTCCGCGAGCGTCGCGTCAGCCGGCTCGCAGTGGCCGCCCATCTGCAGCCACATGCCCAGCTTCTTGTGCAGCGTCAGCAGCACCCGGCCGCGCTCCGGGTCCACCACCAGCGCACTGGCCGTCAGATGCCCGGCCCCGCACGCCTTCCACATCCCGTCCTCGTGCGCCGCGAGGTGGTCCAGATAGAGCCCGCGCAGCTCGTCCTGGCCCTCGTACCCCTTCAGTACGAGGACCGCGTCGTCGTGCAGACTCACTTCTTCTCGCCGTCGCCCTCGTTGTCGCCCTCGTCATCGCCGCTGCCGGTGTCCGGCTTCGCGCCGCCGGCCGCCTCGCCGAGCATCTTGTCGATCTCCGAGAAGTCCAGCTGCTCGCGGTGGACGAAGCCGTCCGGGTCGTCCAGGTCGGACGCCGTCGGCAGCATGTCCGGGTGCTCCCACAGGTCGTCGCGGCCGTCGACACCGCGCGCGTCCGTGAGCGAGGCCCACAGCCGCGAGGCGTCCCGCAGCCGGCGCGGACGCAGTTCGAGCCCGATCAGCGTCGCGAAGGTCTGCTCGGCGGGACCGCCGCTCGCCCGGCGCCGGCGCAGCGTCTCGCGCAGCGCGTCCGCCGAGGTCAGCCGGGACTTCGCGGCCTCGTGGACCACCGCGTCCACCCAGCCCTCGACCAGCGCGAGCGCCGTCTCCAGACGGGCGAGCGCGGCCTTCTGCTCCGCCGTGTCCTCGGGCTGGAACATGCCCTGCTGGAGCGCCTCCTGCAGCTGCTCCGGGTGCGTCGGGTCCAGCTGGCCGACCGCCTCCTCCAGCTTGGACGTGTCGACCTTGATCCCGCGGGCGTACCCCTCGACCGCGCCGAACAGGTGCGAGCGCAGCCACGGCACATGGGCGAAGAGCCGCTGGTGGGCGGCCTCGCGCAGGGCCAGGTAGAGCCGCACCTCGTCCTTGGGGACGCCGAGGTCCTTGCCGAAGGTCTCGATGTTCAGCGGCAGCAGCGCCGCCTTGCCGACCGGGCCCAGCGGCAGACCGACGTCCGTCGAACCGACGACCTCACCCGCGAGCGCGCCGACGGCCTGCCCGATCTGCTGGCCGAACATGGCGCCGCCCATCGACCGCATCATGCCGATCAGCGGGCCCGCCATGGCCTGCATCTCCTCGGGCAGCACATCGCCCATGGCCGTGCCGACCCGCTCGGCGACCGGGTCGACGAGCTGCTGCCAGGCCGGCAGCGTCGCCTCGACCCACTCCGCGCGGCTCCACGCCACGGCCGTGCTCGCCCCGGACGGCAGCGAGGTCACACCGTCCAGCCACAGGTCGGCCAGCCGCACGGCCTCCTCGACCGCGGCCTTCTCCGCCGGACCCACGCTGGCGTCCTTGGTGCCGTCGGACGTGCCCTGGGCGACCACCTGGCGGGCGATCTGCTTGGCCATGTCCCAGTTCACCGGACCGCCCTCGTACGAGAGCATCTGGCCGAGCTGCTGGAAGGCGGCGCCCAGGTCGTTGGGGTTCAGCGAGCCGAACATCGCCGCGAAGGGATTGTCCGCGCCACCGGGCCCGCCCATGCCCGGCAGCCCGCCGAAGCCGAACGGATTGGCACCGAACGGGTTGTCGCCGCCCTGGCCACCGGACCCCTGGCCACCTCCGGCGGGGTCCTTCTTCTTGCCCTCGTCGCCGTTCTCCGGCTCCTCAGGCGGACCGAATCCGAATGGGGTGTCACTCACAGGTTTCCTCGGCTCGTAGGGCCGTCGGCTTCCTGCCGACGGCGGCTTTCCTGGCTCGGCTCGATGCCCGACTCCACACCACCAAGCGTAGACATCCGGGCCGGATCTGGGCTCGGTGCTCCGCCGGGCCGTGGCCTGCGGCAGGATGGACGCCACCTGGTACGTACGCGTCATTCGGGTACGTACTGAAGACAACCGCTGGAGACGCCCGGTGAGTTCCCCAGATCCTCAGGTTCGCGCAGCGCGAAACATGTCAACCCGGTCCGCCGGGCGCGGCCCCGTGGTCGCGGTCACCGGCGCCGCCTCCGGGGTCGGTGACCTGCTGACCAGGCGCCTCGCCGAGTCCGAGGAGATCAAGCAGGTCATCGCCATCGACGAGCGCCGGGGCGAGGTCTCCGAGGCCACGTGGCACATCCTCGACGTCCGCGACCCGGCGATCGCCGAGAAACTGCGCGGCGCCGACGTGGTCGTGCACCTCGCCGTCGACCTCGACCTGGAATCGGACGCCGCCGCCCGAACGGCCTACAACGTGCGCGGCGCGCAGACCGTCCTCACCGCGGCCGCGGCGGCCGGCGTGCACCGGGTGGTGCTCTGCACCTCCGCGATGGTCTACGGCGCGCTGCCCGACAACGACATCCCGCTCTCCGAGGACGCCGAGCTGCGGGCGACCGCCGAGGCCACCGGCGTCGGCGACATGCTGGAGATCGAACGGCTCGGCCGCCGCGCGCCCCGCGCCCACCCCGGTCTGCACGTCACCGTCGTCAGGCCGGCCGTCCTGGTCGGCGGTACGGACACGGCCCTGACCCGCTACTTCGAGTCGCCCCGGCTGCTCGTCGTGGCCGGCTCCCGCCCCACCTGGCAGTTCTGCCACGTCGAGGACCTGGTCAGCGCCCTGGAGTACGCGGCCCTCGAGAAGGTCGACGGGGAGTTCGCGGTCGGCTGCGACGGCTGGCTGGAGCAGGAGGAGGTCGAGGAGCTCTCCGGGATCCGGCGCATGGAGCTGCCCTCCGCGGTCGCCCTCGGCGCGGCGGCCCGGCTGCACCGGATCGGGCTCACCCCGTCCCCGGCCGGGGACCTCGCGTACACGATGCATCCGTGGGTGGTCAGCGTCGGGCGGCTGCACGACGCGGGCTGGCGCCCCAAGTGGACCAACGAGGAGGTGCTCGCCTCGCTCCTTGAGGAGGTCGAGGGCCGGCACACGGTCGCGGGCCGCCGGCTCGGCCGCAAGGACGCGACGGCGGCGGGAGCGGCCGGTGCGACGGTGGCACTGCTGGGCACGGCGGCGCTGGTACGCCAGATGCGGAAGCGGCGCGGCATGTAGCCCAGGGAGCCGCGGCCGGTGGATCGGGGAGCTGTAGGACCCTCCTACGGAGGGTCGGGTCCACCGGTCGAAAGCGCTATTCCGCGATGTCAGTGCCGTACGGCACCATGGGTTCCATGGCACGCACCCTTGACCACCCCGGCGAGCAGACCGCAGCGGACCCGATCAAGCTGCTGGCGATCCGTGACGCCCCGCTCTCGCTCGACGAGGTCTTCCGGGCCGTCGGTGACGACGCGGCCGGCGGCACGGCGCTCTTCGTGGGCACGGTGCGCAACCACGACGGCGGCGCGGACGTCGACGAGCTGGGGTACTCCTGCCACCCCTCCGCCCTGGACGAGCTGCGCAGGGTCGCCGAGAAGGTCGTCGCCGAGTACCCGGTCCGCGCGCTGGCCGCCGTCCACCGCGTGGGCGACCTCCAGGTCGGCGACCTCGCGGTCGTCGTCGCGGTCTCCTGCCCGCACCGCGGCGAGGCCTTCGAGGCCTGCCGCAAGCTGATCGACGACCTCAAGCACGAAGTCCCGATCTGGAAGCACCAGAAGTTCTCCGACGGCACGGAGGAGTGGGTCGGGGCCTGCTAGGCACCCGTGATGCGGGTCGGGCCTGCTAGGCGCCCGTGATGCCCCGATGATCCCGTTTCCGGCCCCTTAGGTGCCGGATCGGTAGCTGGCAAGGCGCCGCGCCGACGTGTTGTAGTCGAACGCCCCGATTTGCGTAACCGGGCCCCTGGCAGCAGCGTTGATGCTGCAGATCGTCAGTCTGCTGATCGGCCGGTTTCGGCCGGTTGCGGTCGCTCATTGGGGATGGGAGGTCGGGATGGCAGCGCTCGCGTGGTTGCTTATTCCGCTTTTCGCAGTCGTCGGCGCGGCGATATGGGGAAGCTGGGCCCAGAGGAACAAGACCATCGGAGACGTCGCCGAGCTCGCCGGCTACGCACGGTTCAGGGACGCCATGGAGCGGTCCCATTCCGGCATCGACGGCGTCGCATGCGAGATGGCTCCGGCCGCACCCACGTCGCCCGTACGCAGTAGCCACGTCTCCGGCTGACCGCTCCCCGCCGACCGCCTCGTACGGACCCGCCCCACGGGTGCACTCACAGACCGGTCCCGTACTGTCGTTCCATGCCACGCCGCACCGCGACGATGCTCGCCTCCACCCTGGTCCTGATCACCCTGCTCTGTGTGGGTGTCCTGGTACCGGTGCCGTACGCGGAGATGAGCCCCGGCCCCACGGTCAACACCCTCGGGGAGGCCAGGGGCGAGCCCGTGCTCCAGATCTCCGGTCGCAAGACGTACGCGACGGACGGCCACCTCAACATGACGACGGTCCGCGTCACCAGCGCGGACTACCGGATGAACGTGGTCGAGGCGGTCTACGGCTGGCTCGCCCACGACAACGTGGTCGTCCCCAAGGAGACCCTCTACCCGGACGGCAAGACGGAGGAGGAGTCGACCCAGGAGAACGCCGAGGAGTTCAGCCAGTCCCAGGAGAGCGCGAAGGTCGCCGCCCTCGGGGAGCTGGGCATCCCGGTGACCACCAGGGTCGTCGTCGCCTCCGTCGTCAAGGACAGCCCCGCCCAGGGCACGTTGCACGCCGGGGACGTCATCAAGGCCGTGGACGGCGTTCCGGTCAAGGAGCCGGGCGACGTCGCCAAGCAGGTGACCACGCACAAGCCGGGCGAGAAGGTCGAGTTCACGATCGTCCCGACCAAGGAGGCGGCGGCGGCCGAGAAGGCCGGCAAGGAGCCCACCGCCACCCAGAAGGTCACGGTCACCACCGTGAAGTCCCCGGAGGGCGACCGGGCGATCGTCGGCATCCAGGCCGGCACCGACCAGGTCTTCCCGTTCACGATCGACATCAAGCTCGCCGACGTCGGCGGACCCAGCGCCGGACTGATGTTCGCGCTCGGCATCGTCGACAAGCTGACCGCGGAGAGCCTCACCGACGGCAAGTTCATCGCCGGCACCGGGACCATCGACGAGAAGGGCCAGGTCGGCCCGATCGGCGGTATCGAGATGAAGCTCGTCGGCGCGCGCAACGCGGGCGCCCAGTACTTCCTCACCCCGGCCGACAACTGCGAGACCGCCGCCTCCGACATCCCCGACGGCCTCACCCTCATCAAGGTGAACACCATCGACGACGCGACGAAGTCGCTGGAGAAGCTCCGCAAGGGCGACACGAAGAACCTGCCCAGCTGCTCGAAGAGCTAGGACGGCCCGTACGACGCAAGGGGGCGCCCCGGTCACCGGACCGGGGCGCCCCCTTCTCGTACGTACGCGTCTCAGGACTCGAAGGTCGCCGCCAGGGCCTCCGCGAGGCCCGGCACCAGGTCCGCCCCCGTGAGCACCTCGTTCGGCGAGTCCTTCTCGCGCAGCCGGATCGCCGCCTCCCGCGCCCCGTCGCGGAGCACGGCCACGGTCATCCGGACCTCCTGCCGGTCGGGGTGGCGGGCCACCCACTTCGCCAGAGCGGCCTCGTTCAGCCCCTCCGGCACGGAGGCTTCGGCCGACGGCGGGAGCATCAGCCGCTCCACGGTCAGCGCGCAGCCGGCCACCGCGGCGGGCCAGGCGATGGTGCCGAGGAACTCGTCGAGGGCCTTCCCCTTCGGCAGTTCCTCCTGCTCGATCGGGGTGTAGGCGGCGGTCTCGGCGCCTTCGAGGCCCAGCTGGGAGGCGAGTCCCGGCTCCTGGGCACGCAGTCGGGCGGTGTCGACCAGGGCGAAGAGCCGGGCGGGCCGGTCCCAGCCGAGACCGGAGGCGTACTCGTCGATCTCGAGCACCGCGCGGGTGAGGGGGCTGGCGGCCATGGGGGTGCCGGAGGGGGAAACGTTGGACATGGACAACATCCTGCCTCCTCTCCCCCCGAAGACGGGAACTAGGTAAAGCCTCAGTAAGTTGCATCAGTGGGCTCTACGATCGCGGGGCCTGCTTATCGACGCATCAACCTCGAGGGGCGCACGTTGGCTTTCCAGATGCCGGACCGCGGAGGCGGCGGAGGCCCGTCCGGGCCAAGGATCAGAGTCGGCCGGCCGTCCCGGCGGGCCCGCACGCTGCTCATGACGCTGGGTGTGCTGGCCGTCCTGGCCATGGCGTTCGTCATGTTCGCCGGGTTCTGGACCGACTGGCTCTGGTACCGCTCGGTCCGATACTCGTCCGTGTTCACCACCACCCTGTGGACCAAGATCGGCCTCTTCGCCGTCTTCGGTCTGCTGATGGGGCTCGCCGTCGGGCTGAACATCTGGCTCGCGCACAAGCTGCGTCCGCCGCTGAGCGCGATGTCGCTGGAGCAGCAGAGCCTCGACCGGTACCGGATGGGCCTCGCGCCGTACAAGAAGTGGTTGCTCCTCGCGATCACCGCCCTGGTGGGCCTGATCGCCGGTGCCTCGGCCTCCGGCCAGTGGCGTACCTGGCTCATGTGGGTCAACGGCGTGTCGTTCGGCCAGAAGGACCCGCAGTTCCAGCTGGACGTGTCGTTCTACGCGTTCGACCTGCCCTGGTACCGCTTCCTGCTGGCCTTCGGCTTCGCCGCCACGGTCCTCTCGCTGATCGCCGCCGCCCTGACGCACTACCTGTACGGCGGACTGCGCGTCACCAGCCCCGGTGCCCGCGCCACGGCCGCCGCGACGGGCCACCTCTCGGTGCTCCTCGGCGTCTTCGTCTCCCTGAAGGCCGTGGCGTACTGGCTCGACCGGTACGGCCTCGCGGTGAAGTCCAGCGACTTCAAGGCGGCCGGCAACTGGACGGGTCTGCGCTACGTCGACGCCAACGCGTACCTGCCGGCGAAGACGATCCTGTTCTGCATCGCCGCGATCTGCGCCGTGCTGTTCTTCGCGACGCTCTGGCGCCGCACCTGGCAGCTGCCGGTGATCGGCTTCGGCCTGATGGTCCTGTCGGCGATCCTGATCGGCGGCCTGTACCCGGCCATCGTGCAGAAGTTCCAGGTCCAGCCGAACGAGCAGGCCAAGGAAGCGCCGTACATCCAGAAGAACATCGACGCGACCCGCAAGGCGTACGCCATCGACTCGACCAAGCCGGAGAACTACTCCGGCAAGTCGACGACGAAGAACAAGGACACGCTGCGGGCCGACTCGGACACGGCGGCCAGCTACCGCGTGCTCGACCCGAACATCGTGTCGCCGACGTTCCAGCAGCTGGAGCAGAAGCGGAAGTACTACCAGTTCCCGACCACCCTCGACGTCGACCGCTACGACGGCAAGGACACCGTCGTCGGTCTGCGTGAGCTCAACATCAAGGGCATCCCGAAGCGGAACTGGATCAACGACCACTTCACGTACACCCACGGTTATGGCGCGATCATGGCCACGGGTACGCAGACGGACGCCAACGGCTCGCCGATCTTCACCGAGGCCGGCCTGCCGACCACGGGCCAGGTCGGCACGTACCAGCAGCGGATCTACTACGGCGAGAAGACCGATCAGTACTCGATCGTCGGCGGGCCGCAGAAGGAGCTGGACTACGAGGACAACGGCGAGAAGACCACCAGCTACGAGGGCAAGAGCGGGGTCAACCTCTCCAACACCTTCAACCGCGCCGCCTACGCGGTCGCGTTCAGCGAGCCGCAGATCCTGTACTCGGGGGCCATCGGCGAGGGCTCGCGGATCCTCTACAACCGCACGCCCAAGGAGCGCGTCGAGGCGGTCGCGCCCTGGCTGACCATCGACGGCGACGCCTACCCGGCGGTCGTCGACGGCCGGATCCAGTGGATCGTCGACGCGTACACGACCACCAACGGGTACCCGTACGCCTCGCGTACGACGCTGGGGGAGACCACGGCCGACGCGCTGACGGTCGGCAACCAGCAGCGCGCGGTGGTCGCCCAGCAGAACCAGGTCAACTACATCCGCAACTCGGTGAAGGCCACCGTGGACGCCTACGACGGCACGGTGAAGCTCTACGAGTGGGACACCAAGGACCCGGTCCTCAAGACCTGGATGAAGGCGTTCCCGGACACCGTGGAGCCGCGCGGGGCGATCAAGGACAGCCTCATGCAGCACCTGCGGTACCCGCAGGACATGTTCAAGGTCCAGCGTGAGCTGCTGACCCGGTACCACGTCACGAACCCGGCGCAGTTCTACAGCGGCTCGGACGCCTGGCAGGTGCCGGACGACCCGACCAACAAGGACGGCAACGCGGTTCCGCCGTACTACCTGAGCCTGAAGATGCCCGGGGACGCCCAGCAGCGGTTCTCGCTGACGACGACGTTCACGCCGAACGGGCGGCCCAACCTGGGCGGCTTCATGGCGGTCGACGCCGACGCCAAGAGCAAGGACTACGGGCGCATAGAGCTGCTGCGCGTGACCTCCGACGTACCGGGTCCCGCGCAGGTGCAGAGCAAGCTCAACGGCCTACCGGACGTTGCCCAGTTCGTCCGGGACATGAAGGGCGCGGACTCCGACATCCAGTACGGAAACCTGCTCACGGTCCCGCTCGACGGCGGCTTCCTCTATGTCGAGCCGGTCTACGCCCAGGGCCGTAACGCGCTCTATCCGCTGCTCAAGAAGGTCGCCGTGTCGTACGTGGACGCGGATCAGCCGGACGGTGACACGACCAAGGACACCACGGTGTTCAAGGACAACCTCACCGACGCGTTGAACGCCGTCTTCGGGGTGGAGGGCACGACGCCGCCCCAGCAGCCGGAGGAGCCGGGCACCAAGCCGCCGACGACGCCGACGACGAACGACGCGGCGCTGAAGCAGGCCATCGCCGACGCGCAGAAGGCGTACGACGACGGTGAGGCCGCGCTGCAGAAGGGGGACTGGACCGCCTACGGCAAGGCCCAGGAAGCCCTGCAGGACGCCCTCCAGCGGGCTGCGGACGCGGGCGCGAAGCTGACGCCGCCGGCCGACCAGAAGCCGGCCGACAAGCCGGCGGACCAGAAGCCGGCGGAAGGCGAGCCGAAGCCGGGGGCGACACCGTCCACGAGCACCTCCCCACCGGGCGGCTGATCGGGCTGGTCAAGGCCCCCTCCCGCGTCGTGATACCTTAAGGACACAACGACGCGGGGTGGAGCAGCTCGGTAGCTCGCTGGGCTCATAACCCAGAGGTCGCAGGTTCAAATCCTGTCCCCGCTACTGAAGAAGAGGGCCCGGATCCTTAAGGATCCGGGCCCTCGTCGTTGTGCGCGAGGGTCGCACGACGCCCCGAAGAGCGGTAGGGATGGGGCGAGTTGGGGCGAGACGTGTTTGACTTATCTCTCTGTGGGCATGTCGACAAAACGCTGAAGTGACCTCACTGGCTGCGGTATACCAGGTGTACGCGCGTTGCGGGTGGTGCGACGATGGTTTTTATGGGGGACAGGGCAACTCTGTTGGAGACAGGGCGGTTTGTGCAGCGGCACGCTCGGCGGGCCGCGGAGGACATCATCGAGGCCGCGGAGGCCGCCGATGCGGCCGTCGACACGACCACCGCCGAGAGCGAGACGGAGACCGAGACCGAGGCACGCCACCGGCGCGCCGCCGAGAACGGTGACGCCGCGTCGATGAGCGTGCTCGGCGCGCTGCTGCTGCGCCGCGGTGACCTCGACGGCGCCGAGCCGTACCTGCGCGGCGCCACCGCCGAGGGCGACCGCGCCGCCGCCAACAACCTGGGCGTCCTGCTGCACCAGCGGGGGTACGCCGACGAGGCGGCCGGCTGGTGGCGGGTCGCCGCCGTCGGAGGCTCCGCGGCCGCCGCGCACGCGCTCGGCCGCCACCACCGCGAGCGCGGCGACGAGCCGGCCGCCGAGTACTGGCTGCGCCAGTCCGCCGAGCAGGGCCACGCCCTGGGCGCGTACGCCCTCGCCGACCTCCTGGAGCACCGCAGCGACGTCGGGGCCGAGCGCTGGCTCCGCGCCGCCGCCGAGCAGGGCCACCGCGAGGCCGCCTACCGCCTCGCCCTGGCCCTGGAGCGGCGCGCGACGGAGACGCCCGACGGCGAGCTCGCCGAGGCCGAGCAGTGGTTCCGGCAGGCCGCCGCACGGGGCCACCGGCGGGCCGCGCTGCACCTCGGCGCGATCCTGGAGAAGCGCGGCGAGCTCAAGGAGGCCGGGCGCTGGTACCTGAACTCGGCCAAGGAGGGCGAGGCGAAGGCCGCCTGCGCCCTCGGCTTCCTGCTGCGCGACGCCGGGGACGAGGAGAGCGCCGCCGTGTGGTGGCTCCGGGCCGCCCAGGACGGCGACGGCAACGCCGCCAACGCGCTCGGCGCGCTGCACGCCGCCCGCGGCGAGCAGCAGACCGCCGAGCGCTGGTACCGCGCCGCCATGGACGCGGGCGACGTCAACGGGGCGTACAACCTCGGGCTGCTCTGCGCCGCCCAGGACCGCAACCAGCAGGCCGAGCAGTGGTACCGCCGCGCCGCCTACGCCGGGCACCGCGAGGCCGCCAACGCGCTCGCCGTGCTGCTGCTCCAGGCCGGCGACGCGAACGGCGCCGAGCCCTGGTTCTCCAAGGCCGCCGAGGCCGGCAGCGTCGACGCCGCCTTCAACCTCGGCATCCTCTACGCGGGTCGCGACGACGACCGCTCCGCGCTCACCTGGTACGAGCGCGCGGCGGCGGCCGGGCACACCGAGGCCGCCCTCCAGGTCGGCATCGCCGGCCTCCGCGACGGCGACGAGCAGTCCGCCGAGCGTCACCTGCGGTGCGCGGCGGGCGGCGGCAGCGCCGAGGCGGCGTTCCGGCTCGCGAGCGTCCTGGACGCGCGCCGCCCCGAGCCCGGCCCGCCCGCGCTCGGCGCGCAGCGCGAGGAGAAGACCGAGTGCGAGGAGTGGTACGAGCGCGCCGCCCAGCAGGGGCACCGGCGCGCCCAGGTACGGGTGGGCATGCTGGCCGCCGGACGCGGTGACATGGCCCAGGCGGCCCACTGGTACCGCGAGGCCGCCGAGGCCGGGAGCCGTAACGGCGCCTTCAACCTCGGCCTGCTCCTGGCCCGCGAGGGCAGCGAGCGCGAGGCCGCCCTGTGGTGGACCCGCGCCGCCCGGGCCGGGCACGGCCGCGCCGCGCTGCGGCTCGCGCTGCTCGCGGCCCGGCGGGGCGAGCTGACCGAGGGCCGGCGCTGGTGCGCGCGGGCGGTGGAACTCGGGCCGGCGGAGGTGGCGGAGCGGGCGGCGCGGCTGAGCGAGGCGCTGCACCAGGAGCTCACCGCGTAGCCCTGGCGGGCGGCGGTCAGCGGGCGTGGGAACGGATTTGCGCTGGTCGTGGGCGTCCCGTAAGGTTGGGTTCACCGACGCGGGGTGGAGCAGCTCGGTAGCTCGCTGGGCTCATAACCCAGAGGTCGCAGGTTCAAATCCTGTCCCCGCTACTCAGTAGCAACGAAGGCCCGGATCCAGTCGCTGGATCCGGGCCTTCGTCGTACACGCATACCTACGCGCAGCGGCATACGCGAAAGCCCCCACCGAGGTGGGGGCTTCGTCGTACGTCGTGTCAGGCCTCGCGTCAGGCGGACGCCGCGCAGTTCGGGCAGAGGCCCCGGTACGTGACCTCGACGCCGGAGATCGTGAAGCCGAAGCGCTCCGTGTCCGGGAGGTCGGCCAGCGGGTTCCCGGCGGGGTGGACGTCGCGGATGGCGCCGCACTTGCCGCAGACCAGGTGCTGGTGCGGGCGGTGGGCGTTCGGGTCGTACCGCTTGGCGCGGCCGTCCGTCGCGACCTCCATCACCTCACCGAGCGTCACCATCTCGCCCAGCGTGTTGTACACGGTCGCCCGCGAGATTTCGGGCAGTCGCTCCACGGCGGCGGCGTGCACCTCGTCCGCGGTCAGGTGGACGTGGTCTCCGTCGAGCACCTCGGCCACGACGCGCCGCTGCGCGGTCATTCGCCAGCCGCGGCCGCGCAGTCGTTCCAACAGGTCACTCATAAGGGCCAGCCTAACAGCGGCGGGACCAAGGTCCCGAACGGGTGTGACTTTGGATAGAGCCTCGACTTAGACAATGTCTATTGTGGGGTGGAGTGCAGCACCGCAACCCGCGGAACGTCTTCGCCGAGGTCGAGCAGTCGATCTTCAGCCCGGCGCACTTCGTGCCCGCCATCGGCCCGTCCCCGGACAAGATGCTCCAGGGCCGGCTCTTCGCGTACGGCCACGCCCACCGCTACCGCGTCGGCATCAACGGCGACCACCTGCCGGTGAACCGCCCGCACGCCACCGAGGCGCGCACGAACTCCCGTGACGGCGTCCTCTACGCCGGGCGGCACGGCGGGGCGAAGAACTACGAGCCGAACAGTTTCGGCGGCCCGTTCCAGACGGACACCGTCTCGGGCGCGACCGGCGACCATGCGGCCCCGTCCCACGCCGAGGACGACGACTTCGTGCAGGCGGGCAACCTCCACCGGCTGATGTCAGGACGAGAAGGGCCGTCTGATCGAGAACCTGGCGGGCTTCATCGCCAAGGTCTCGCGCGACGACATCGCCGAGCGGGCGATCGACAACTTCCGTAAGGCGGACGGTGACTTCGGCAAGCGGCTGGAGGCCGCGGCCCAGGCCCTGCGCGGCTGAGGGAGCTTGCCGTAGAGAAGGAGCGGGCCGGGCTTCCGCACATCCGTACGGAAGGCCGGCCCGCTCCGGTGTCGGCTCAGCTCGCCATCGTCGTCGCGTGGCGGTGTGCCGGGGTCCAGCAGCGGATGATGTCGCGGACGGAGACGACGCCGACGGGCCCGTGGCCGTCGAGCACGACGAGATGGCGGAAGCCGCCGTGGGTCATGGCCGCGGCCGCCTCCTCCAGGGTCCAGGTGGGGGCGGCGAAGACGACGTCGGTGGTGGTGTGGGAGCCCGCGGTCTCGTGGTCGGGGTTCTGGTCTGCGCCGATCGAGTTGAGGATGTCGCGCTCGGTGAGGATGCCGAAGCCGCCGGCGTCGGTGTCGTGGACGACGGCCGCGCCGACGCGGCGCGCCGACATCAGCCGGGCGGCCTGGCGGAGGGTGTGGGCGGGGCCGATGGTGAGGACCACCGTGCTCATGGCGTCACGGACGAGCATGAAGGGAGCCACCTCCTTCGTGAACCGGTCCCGCCTTCAACGAGAACGAATTCACAAGTTCACAAGTGGGGGGACCTTCAGAGTGGCAGCGATGTGAGGGGGTGAGCAAGGGGCGCGGTGGGGCGCGTTGGCCTCAGAAGGGCGCCGCCCATTTCTGCTGGGGGTCCGGGGGTTATCACCCGGGCGATGCAGCACAAGTGGGGGGGACCTTCAGAGTGGCCATCGGGGGAGTGCGTCGACAAGGGGGCGCGCGCGGCGCCCCCAGGGGGCGTGTGGCGTGATCCTGGCGCCGGGGGTCAGCTTTCCTGGTTCAGGTAGCTCAGCAGTTCGCCGTGGAGCAGGCCGTTCGAGGCCGCCGCGTTGCCGCTGTGCGGGCCGTGCCGTCCGTCCAGGCCGGTGAACGTGCCGCCCGCCTCCTGGACCACGATCGCCGTCGCCGCCATGTCCCAGAGCGACAGCTCCGGCTCGGCGCAGAAGTCCACCGCGCCCTCGGCGACCATCATGTACGGCCAGAAGTCGCCGTACGCCCGGGTCCGCCAGCACGCGCGCGTGAGGTCGAGGAAACCGTCGAGGCGGCCCCGCTCCTCCCAGCCGCTCAGCGAGGAGTACGCGAACGAGGCGTCGCTCAGCTCCGAGACCTTCGAGACCTGGATCCGGGTCGCCGAGGTGAGGCTGCGGCCCGTGAAGGCGCCCGCGCCCTTCGCCGCCCACCAGCGGCGGCCGAGCGCCGGCGCCGAGACCACGCCCACCACCGGCTGGAACCCGGTGTCACCCGCCTCCATCAGCGAGATCAGGGTCGCCCACACCGGCACCCCGCGCACGTAGTTCTTCGTGCCGTCGATCGGGTCGATCACCCAGCGGCGCGGGCCCGTGCCCTCCACGCCGTACTCCTCGCCGAGGATCGCGTCACGCGGCCGCGCCCGCTGCAGCTGGGCCCGGATCAGCTCCTCGGCGGCTTTGTCGGCCTCGCTCACCGGCGTCATGTCCGGCTTGGTCTCGACCTTCAGGTCGAGCGCCTTGAACCGGTCCATGGTGGCCGCGTCGGCGGCATCCGCGAGGACGTGGGCGAGACGCAGATCATCGTGGTAATCGGCCATGGTCGAAACTCTATCCCTCGAAGGGACGTGGCCCCACGGGAGGCCTTGACAGTGCGTGGCGGCCCGTCAACTCTGAGCGCAGAACCGTTCCGGTCGGGAGGCGACGATGCCGACTGCGCGTGAGGCCCTGCTGAACGCCGCCCTCGCGGCACTCACGGTGCTGCCCTGGTCCGCGGTCCGGATGGTCGACATCGCCTCCGCCGCGGGCGTCTCCCGGCAGACCCTCTACAACGAGTTCGGCAGCAAGGAGGGCCTGGCCCGCGCGCTCGTACGCCGTGAGGCCGACGCGTACCTCCAGGGCGTCGAGCGGGTCCTCGCCGCACCCGCGGGAACACCCCGGCGGAACCTCGCCGCCGTCGCCGAATGGACCGTCTCCGAGGCCTGCACCCGCCCCGTACTGCGGGCCCTGCTCACCGGCTGCTGGGGCGAGCGGCTCCCCACGCCCCGCCCCGCCAGGGCCGGGTCCCGCGCCTCAGCCGTCCCGGCCCAGCGCCGCGCCGACGCGGGCGTGCCGTCCCCCGCCGACCTTCTGGGCCTCGCCCGCGACAGGGCCGCGACGGCACTCCACGATGGTGAGGGCGACGTACGGCACGACTGCGAGGTCGTCCTGCGGCTCGCGCTCTCGTACGTCGTCGCCCCGACCCCCGTCGTGACCCCGCCCGGCGGGCCGGACGGTCAGTGGGCGGACCCCGAGAGCTGGAGGCCGATGACCCCGACGATCACCAGCGTGATCGACAGGATCTTCAGCGTCGACACGACGTCACCGAGGAAGATCATTCCGTAGATCGCCGTGCCCGCCGCGCCGATGCCGGTCCACACCGCGTACGCCGGACCCACGTCCAGCTTGCGCAGCGCAAGGGTCAGCAGCCCGAAGCTGCCGAGGGCGAAACAGGCGAAGGCGACCGTCGGCCAGAGCCGGGTGAACCCGTGCGAGAGCTTCAGGCAGACCGCGAACCCCGTCTCCAGCAGTCCGGCGACCACCACCAGCAGCCACGCCATCGTCAGTGCCTCCCACGCCGTCGGTGACTGCTTCGTCGCACTTGGTGCGATTATGCACTTACCAGCACGCGCGGACCGCAAACGTGCGCGACTCAGTCGCCTTCGCGTCGCTCCCGGGTCGAGAGCAGCCGCCGCAGCGAATACAGCCGCGCCGGATCGGCGTGCCCCTCGGCCACCCACGTGTCAAGCGCGCAGTCCGGTTCGTCGTGGCTGCAGGCCCGCGGACAGTTCTCCGTACCCGGGACGAGATCGGGAAAGGCCAGGATCACCCGCGACGGATCGACGTGGTGGAGACCGAAGGAGCGTACGCCCGGAGTGTCGATCACCCAGCCGCCCTCCTCGTCGTTGAGCGGCAGGGCGAGCGCCGAGGTGGTGGTGTGCCGGCCGCGGCCCGTCACCGCGTTGACATGGCCGGTGCTCCGCCGCCGGTCCTCCGGGACCAGGGCGTTGACCAGGGTCGTCTTGCCGACACCCGAGTGCCCGACGAACGCGGTCGTGCGCCCCTTGAGGTGCTCGTGGACCCGCTCGGCGGCCACCCCGTCCACGAACTCGTCGCGCGTGGTGACGACGTACGGCACCCCCAGCGCGCCGTACATCTCGAGCAGCTCGTCGGGCTTCGCCAGGTCGGACTTGGTCAGCACGAGGAGCGGGGTCAGCCCGCCGTCGTACGCGGCGACCAGACAGCGGTCGATCAGCCGGGGGCGCGGCTCGGGGTCGGCGAGCGCGGTGACGATCGCCAGCTGGTCGGCGTTGGCGACGACCACCCGCTCGTACGGGTCGTCGTCGTCGGCCGTACGGCGGAGCACGGAGGTGCGGGCACCGATCCGTACGATCCGGGCCAGCGTGTCCTTCTCTCCGGACAGATCACCCACGATCGAGACCCGGTCGCCGACGACCGCGGCCTTGCGGCCCAGCTCGCGCGCCTTCATCGCCAGGACGATCCGGTCGTCGACGAGACAGGTGAGCCGGCCGCGGTCCACGGTGAGGACCATGCCCTCGACGGCTTCCTCGTGCTTGGGGCGGATGCTGGTGCGGGGACGGTTGCCCTTGGGGTTGGGCCGCTGGCGGATGTCGTCCTCGTCGGTGTGCTTGCCGTAACGCCGCATAACTCAGACTCCGAGCATTTCGGTCCACATCCTGGGGAAGTCGGGCAAGGTCTTGGCCGTCGTCGCCACGTTCTCGATCTCCACTCCCTCGACCGCGAGGCCGATGATCGCGCCCGCCGTCGCCATCCGGTGATCGTGGTACGTGTGGAAGACCCCACCGTGCATCGGGCGCGGGCGGATGAGCAGCCCGTCCTCGGTCTCCGTCACATCGCCGCCGAGCTCGTTGATCTCCTTGGTCAGCGCGGCCAGCCGGTCCGTCTCGTGCAGCCGCAGATGGGCGACCCCGCGCAGCGTCGAGGGCGAGTCGGCCAGGGCGGCGACCGCCGCGATGCCGGGCGTCAGCTCGCCGACCTCGCCCAGGTCCACGTCGATGCCGTGGATCCGGCCGGTGCCGGTGAAGGTGAGCCCCGCCTCGGTCAGCTCGCAGGTCCCACCCATCTCGGTGAAAATCTCGCGCAGCGCGTCACCGGGCTGGGTGGTCCGGGCCGGCCAGTCCGGGACCGTGACCCGGCCACCCGTGACCAGGGCCGCGGCCAGGAACGGCTGGGCGTTCGACAGGTCCGGCTCGACCGTCAGGTCCCGGCCGAGCAGCGCGGACGGGGAGACCCGCCAGACGTTCGGCTCGCCGCCGGTCTCCGGCTCGTCGACCTGCGCGCCGACCTGCCGGAGCATGTCCACGGTCATCCGGATGTGCGGGAGGGAGGGGAGCTTCGCGCCCACATGACGTACCTCCACCCCCTGGTTGAAGCGCGGCGCCGACAGCAGCAGGGCGCTGACGAACTGGGACGACGAGGAGGCGTCGATCTCCACCGCGCCGCCGTCGAGCGCCCCGCCGCCGTGCACGGTCATCGGCAGCGCGCCGCGCCCGTCGTCGTCGATCCGGGCGCCGAGCACACGCAGCGCGTCGATCACGCCGTGCAGCGGACGCTCGTGGGAGCGGGCGTCGCCGTCGAAGCGGACCGGGCCGTCGGCGAGGGCCGCGACCGGCGGCAGGAAGCGCATGACCGTTCCGGCGTTGCCGACGTCCACGGTCGCCGGACCGCGCAGCCCGGCCGGGATGATCCGCCATGCCTCGCCCGTACCGTCCGGGCCCACGCCCTCCTCGATCTTGACGCCGAGCGTGCGCAGGGCCTCGGCCATCAGGAGGGTGTCGCGGGAGCGCAGCGGGCGGCGGAGCCAGCCCGGCTCGGCGGCGAGCGCGGCGAGGACGAGGCCGCGGTTGGTGACCGACTTCGATCCGGGCACGGTGACGGTCGCGTCGACGGCACCGCGGGCATACGGCGCGGGCCAGAGGTCGGTGTGCAGGTCGGCGTGCGAGGAGGTATCGGTCATGCTCCTCACTTTAGTGGGGCACGCGGCGGCTACAGCCCGAGCAGCCAGCGGCCTCCGCCGATCAGGGAGCAGATCGACACCGCGTGGAAGAAGAAGAGCCAGAGCGCGGGGTGGACGTGGGTGAGGCGGGAGAGCTGGTCGGCGTCCGAGTCCGGCGCTCCGCCCGCCCGTCTCCCACCACCACCCTCAAACGACGCTGCGCGGCTGCCATATCCCCGCCGCTTGCCCTGGAGCTCGAAGACCGGCCGGACCCCGCCGACGAGCAGGAACCAGACGACGGCGTACGCGAAGACCGCCTGCACGTCCGGGCTCGTGAGCCAGGAGACGAGGAGGAACACGGCGCCGGTGAGGAGGACGGTGAAGATCCCGTACGCGTTCCTGACCATCACCAGCATGGCCACGAGCAGCGCGGTCGCCAGCCAGAGCAGGAGCGTGATCCGGTGGTCGGCGAGCAGCCAGGCGCCGCCGAGGCCGAGCAGCGGGGCGGCGGTGTAGCCGGCGGCGGCGGTGAGGATCATGCCGATACCGGTGGGGCGCCCGCGGGAGACGGTCAGGCCGCTGGTGTCGGAGTGCAGCCGGATGGACTGGAGACGGCGGCCGGTGACCAGGGCGATGAGGCCGTGGCCGCCTTCGTGGGCGATGGTGACGGCGTTGCGGGACAGCCGCCATATCGCGCGGGGGACGGTGACGAGGAGGGCCGCCACGCCGGTGACGATCACCAGCCACTCGTCGGGGGCGGGTTGGGTGCCGAGGACTTCGGTCATGTTGTGGACTGTCTCCTCGGGGTGGTCGGTCAGAGGGTGCCGGTGCGAAGCACCGTCGTTGACGGGTGGTGGTCGGGCGACGGGAGGGAGTGGCAGTGTGGCACGTATGTGCGGACGGTTTGCAGCGAGTCGGCGGCCCGAGGACCTGGTGGGCGTCTTCGGAGTCGAGAAGTGGGAGCCCGAGGAGACCCTGGCTCCGGACTGGAACGTGGCCCCCACGAAGGAGGTCCACGCGGTTCTGGAGCGTCCACTGAAAGACGCGGAATCGCGGCGACCGGTTCGCCAGCTGCGGACTTTGAAGTGGGGCCTGGTGCCGTCCTGGTCCAAGAGCCCGGAGGGCGCGGCCCGGATGATCAACGCGCGGGCGGAGACGCTGGCCGAGAAGCCGTCCTTCAAGAAGGCCTTGGCCGCGCGGCGGTGCATCATGCCGGCGGACGGCTATTACGAGTGGGTGACCGGGGCGGGGGAGCGGGAACTGGAGGTCGAGGGGAAGAAGAAGCGGACGCGGAAGCAGCCGTACTTCGTGACCCCGGCGGACGGCTCGGTCTTCGCGATGGCGGGCCTGTACGAGTTCTGGCGCGACCGCACGCTGCCGGACGACCATCCGTCGGCGTGGTGGGTGACGTGTTCGGTCATCACGACGGAGGCGGAGACGGGACCGCTGGGCGTGGCGCCGGCGGAGGGCCCGGGTTCGCTCGCGGAGATCCACCCCCGGATGCCGCTGATGCTGACGGCGGACCGCTGGGACGCGTGGCTGGACCCGCGCCGCACGGACGTGGACGAGCTGCAGGGGCTGCTGACGGCGCCGCCGGAGGGGCTGATGCGCGCGTACCCGGTGGCGACGGCGGTCAGCAACGTCCGCAACAACGGCCCGGAGCTTCTGGCGGAACTGGAGGGCCCGGAGTTCGGCACGCTGTTCTGACGGTGGGACCCCACCGAGCGCGGCAGCTTCGCGCCGCCGTCGGCGCCCCGGCACCATGGGGCGTATGAGCCGTACCGAAAGTGTTGCCACCGATGCCGGCGAGGGCCGGATCACCTGGTTTCCCGGGAAGAAGGCATGGGCGGTGCTTGCCCTTTCCCATGGGGCCGGGGGTGGGATCGAGGCGCGGGACCTTCAGGCGCTGGCCGGGGCGCTGCCCGCGGAGGGGGTGAGCGTCGCGCTGGTGGAGCAGCCTTGGCGGGTCGCCGGGAAGAAGGTCGCGCCCGCGCCGAAGACCCTGGACGTCGGGTGGCGCGGGATCTGGCCCGCCCTCGCCGAGCCCGGGCTGCCGGTGATCGCCGGCGGCCGTAGCGCCGGCGCCCGGGTCGCCTGCCGGACCGGGAAGGAGCTCGGGGCCCTCGCCGTCCTCGCGCTGAGTTTTCCGCTGCACCCGCCCGGCAAGCCCGAGAAGTCCCGGGCCGACGAGCTGCTCGGCACCGGCCTGCCCACCCTCGTCCTCCAGGGCGGCAACGACTCCTTCGGGAAGCCCGAGGAGTTCCCCGGAATCGAGAGGGGTCGCGCGCAGCGCGTCGGTGCAAGGGTGGTGGTGGGAGACGGGTGGGAGTACACCCTCGTCGAGGTGCCGTACGGCGATCACGGCTTCGCCGTCGCCAAGCGCGCGCCCGTCACCCCGGACGAGACCCTCGGTCTCATCGTCCGGGAAGTGTCCGCGTGGGTCGCGTCACTCCGGTCCTGAGCCCGGGAATGCTGAGCATGCGACCACGGTTGTGACCCATGTCGGTGTGAGAGCAAGGAAGAGGGAGTCCGTCGCATGGGTTCGACCATCTGCCCTGAGCGTGTGCAGGCCGCTGACCTCGACTGGACAGTGTTGCCTGCCCCCAAGGCTGCCCCTATTCGGGCGGCGGGCGGAGCGGTTCCTCGTCTATCCTCCGAAACGAGCGGGTCCGCCTTCGGATTCGCCGCAGCGTTGGAGGAGGTGGGTCCGGTCACTGGGACCGACACAGGGACCGACGACGGCCCCGAGGAGACGACCGCGGAGCGCAACGCGCGCTTCGAGCGGGACGCCCTCGGCTACCTCGACCAGATGTACTCCGCCGCGCTCCGCATGACGCGCAACCCCGCGGACGCCGAGGACCTGGTGCAGGAGACGTACGCCAAGGCGTACGGCTCGTTCCACCAGTTCCGCGAGGGTACGAATCTGAAGGCCTGGCTGTACCGCATCCTCACCAACACCTTCATCAACTCGTACCGCAAGAAGCAGCGCGAGCCCCAGCGCAGCGCCGCCGAGGAGATCGAGGACTGGCAGCTCGCCCGCGCCGAGTCGCACATGTCGACCGGACTGCGGTCCGCCGAGTCGCAGGCCCTCGACCACCTTCCGGACTCCGACGTCAAGGCAGCGCTGCAGGCGATCCCCGAGGAATTCCGCATCGCCGTCTATCTCGCGGATGTCGAGGGCTTTGCGTACAAGGAGATCGCGGACATCATGGGTACACCCATCGGTACGGTGATGTCCCGACTGCACCGGGGCCGCCGCCAGTTGCGCGGCATGCTCGAGGACTACGCTCGCGACCGCGGGCTCGTCCCGGCGGGCGCCGGAGAGTCGTCGAACGATCGGAAAGGCTCGGGCTCATGAGCTGCGGAGAGCCGCACGAGACGGACTGCTCAGAGGTCCTGGACCATCTCTACGAGTTCCTCGACAGAGAGATGCCCGACAGTGACTGCACCAAGTTCGAGGTGCACTTCGAGGAGTGCTCCCCGTGCCTGGAGAAGTACGGCCTGGAGCAGGCGGTGAAGAAGCTCGTCAAGCGCTGCTGCGGCAGTGACGACGTGCCCACCGACCTGCGGGCCAAGGTGATGGGCCGGATCGACCTGATCCGCTCGGGCCAGCTGGTGCCCGAGCAGGACATCACGGCGACCGTCCAGGAGTAACCCCCAGGGGTAACCCCATCGGCAGAGAAGGGCCGCCGCGACACGATCGCGGCGGCCCTCACGCATACATCAGCTTGTATCACCCGATGGTGCGAATCGGTCGGCGCGCGCCCGATCACCCCGCCCAACTCGCTAGCGTGACAGGCGTGATGGGCGTGAAGGCGACTCCGCGAGCGGCACGTGTGTACATCGGCTGCGCCGTTCTCGCCGCCGCCGCGTGCGCGCTGCCCGCGCTGCGACCGGCCGCGCACACCGCCTGGGGCGCCGTCGTGCCGCTCGCCGCCCTGTACGCCCTGTGCGAGCTGCCCGCGCGCTGCCGGCTCCTGGACCGGGTCCTCGGCGGTACGGCGCCGATGGGCGCCGGTTCCTTCTTCCCCGTACTGCTCGCCTCGGCCCTCCTCCTCCCGCCCTCCGCCGCCGCGCTCACCGCGCTGCCCGGGGCGCTGCTCGCCCGCGTCGAGCAGCGGCCGGCGGGGGTGCGGCGGGTCTGGCGGACGGCGCAGCTGCTGCTCGCCGTCGCGGCCGCCGCGCTGGTCGCCGGAGCCCTTGGCAGCCGCGAGGCCCTGGGGAAGGGGCCGCACGCCCCCGACTTCCCGTACGCCCTGCTCCCGGCCGCCGCCTCCGCGCTGACCTTCTGCCTGGTCCTGGCCGTCCTCGACGGTGGGATCCGGACCACCGCCGAGCAGATCCCGCCGCGTACCGCCTGGCGGGGGCTCCTCGGCCGGACTCTCGGCCCGCACGCCGTGCACGGCCTCGCCGGGCTGATGATGGCGGTGCTCTGGCGGAGCGCGTACGGGCCGGTCGCCGCGCTCTTCGTCCTGCTGCCGATGTACATCTCCTGCTGGGTCTTCGCCCAGTACCACCGCGAACGCGCCGCCCACCAGGCCACGATCCGCGCGCTCGTGCAGGCCGTCGACATCAAGGACCGGTACACCCGCGGGCACAGCGAACGCGTCGGCCGGGCCTCGGTGCTGATCGCCCATGAGCTCGGCATGGCCGAGGAGCGCCTGGAGATCCTCCGCTTCGCGGGGATCCTGCACGACGTCGGCAAGCTCGGCGTACCGACCCGGATCCTGCGGAAGGACGGGCCACTGACGCCCGAGGAGCGCCGGATCATCGAACTGCACCCGGAGTACGGACACGAGATGGTCCGGGGCATCGGCTTCCTCGGGGAGGCGCGGGCGGCGATCCTGCACCACCACGAGAAGCTGGACGGCAGCGGATACCCGTACGGGCTCAGCGGGGAGCAGATCCCGGAGTTCGCCCGGGTGGTCGCGGTCGCCGACGCCTTCGACGCCATGACCTCGACCCGTTCCTACAGCCGGGCCCGGCCCGTGGCGACGGCGGTGGCGGAGCTGGAGCGCTGCGCGGGCACGCACTTCGACCCCCGGATGGTCGCGGCCCTCGTCCAGGCCCTCGACCGCCACGGCTGGCAGACGTCGGTGACGGCGGATGAGCCGGGCGCGCGGGCGGGGGCGTCCGGTCCGGCTGGCCCGTCCGGCCCGGGTGCCGCTCGCGCGGCGGGAAGCGTCCCGCCCGCGCGCGTGCCCGCCGCGGCACCGACCACCGCACGGCCGCCGCGCGCGGATGCCGGACGGGCCACGACCGCTGACGTGCCCGGCGCCACGGCGCCCCACGCGCCCTCTCCCACCGCACCCCGCGCCACCGCACCCGCGCCCCACGCGCCCTCTCCCACCGCTCCCCGCGCCACCGCGCCCGCGCCCCACGCGCCCTCTCCCACCGCTCCCCACGCCACCGCACCCGCGCCCCACGCCACCGCACCCCACGCTCCCGTCCCGCCCGGTGGCCGCGCGTGAGGGCCGGGGCTCCGGTTGTCGGGGTCGTTCACGGAGCCGCGCTCGCGTTCACCGTCGCCGGGCTGGGCGGGACGCTCTGGAACGGGGTCAGCGAGCCCGGGAACGCGCTCGCGTTCGGCGTGCTCATCGCGCTGGGCGAGCTGGCCCGCTGGGGCGCCCTGCCGGGGGAGCGGGAGCCCGCGCCGCTCGCCGCCGCCGGGGCCCTCGCGTACGCGCTGCTCGGCGAGCAGGCCGGCAGCGCGACCACCCACGGCGTCCTCCAGATCGTCGCCGTCGTCGTCGCCGGCGGGCTCGTCGGGATCGTCCCGCACATCGCCCGCGGCAAGGGCCCCGGCCTCGACCGCATGGCCCGCCGCGTCCTCACCGTCGGCTTCGCCGCCCTCTGCTTCCAGCCGCTCTACAACTCCGGCGAGGTCACCGACCGCCTCGGCCACGGCCCCGCCTACGCCCTCTTCCTCCTGCTCCTTCTCGTCCTCACCGCCCTCTGCGACGCCGTCCTCGCCGCCCTGATGCTCCGAGCCCGTACGGTCCCCCGTAGCGCCCTGCGGCGCACGGGTGGGGGTGCCCCCGGCGAAGCCAGGGGGAGTACCCCCATCCCCTACGGCCCCCTCCTCCGCGACGAACTGCGCGCCCTCATCGGCATCGGCTCCGCCGTCTGCGCCACCGGCACCGTCATGGCCCTCGGCGTCGCCGCCGCCGGCCTCTGGGCCCTGCCCGTCTTCTGCGTACCGCTGCTGCTCACCCAGGTCTCCTTCCGGCGGTACGCGGCCGTGCGCACCACCAACCGGCAGACCATCGCCTCCCTCGCCCGCGCCACCGAGATCGCCGGCTGCACCCCACCGGGCCACGCCCGCCGCGTCGCCGCGCTCAGCGGCGCCGTCGGTCGCGAGCTCGGCCTCTCCGGGCCCGAGCTGACCGTCCTGGAGTACGCGGCCCTCATGCACGACATCGGGCAGCTCTCCCTCGTCGACCCCGTCCCCGAAGGCGCCACCGCCCTCCTCCCCGCCGAGGAACAGCGCCGGATCGCCCTCCTCGGCGGGGCCGTCGTCCGGCAGACCGGCGTCCCCGCCGCCGTGGCCGTCGTCGTGGAGCGGCAGGCCGACCCGTACCGCGACCAGCCGCTGCCCGCCCGGATCGTCCGTACCGTCAACGCCTACGACGATCTCGCAGGTCACAGCGCCGGTGGAGCGCTGACCGCGCTCGAACGGCTCCGCCTCGCCACCGCCCGCGACCACCACCCGGACGTCGTGGAATCCCTTGCCAGAGTCCTGGCGAGGGGCGGCGTTGCCCCCGCCCCTCCTGGGTAACCCATGGGTAATGAGCGCGCGTCCAACCGGGCATGGTTGGATGCGAACAAGAGGGTGAAGCGACCGGCAGGCGGGAATCGTGAAGATCTTCGGGAAGGTACGGCATCGGCCCTCCGCCTCGTGGCGGCAGGCCACCGACCGCGCGTTCACGCTGATCGGCGACGGCCGGTACGAGGACGCGGGCGCGCTGCTCACGCGCGCGGCGGATCTGGAGCCCTGGCTCTCGGAGTCCTGGTTCAACCTGGCTCTCCTGCACAAATTCCGGCACGACTGGGAGCAGGCCCGGGCCGCCGGGCTGCGCGCCGTCGCCCTGCTCGACAAGGAGACCGGCGCTCCCGACTGGTGGAACGTCGGCATCGCCGCCACCGCGCTCCAGGACTGGCCGCTGGCCCGCCGCGCCTGGCAGGCGTACGGGCTCAAGGTGCCCGGGGCCTCCGCCGGCACCGGTGAACCGGCCGGGATGGAGCTGGGCAGCGCCGCCGTCCGGCTCTCGCCCGAGGGCGAGGCCGAGGTCGTCTGGGGCCGCCGGCTCGACCCGGCCCGTATCGAGGTGCTCTCCATCCCGCTGCCGTCCTCCGGCCGCCGCTGGGGCGAGGTCGTCCTGCACGACGGCGTGCCCAACGGCGAGCGCACGACCACCGCCGGCCCCTCCTACCCCGTCTTCGACGAGATCGAGCTGTGGGCGCCCTCGCCCGTCCCCACCTGGGTGGTCCTCCTGGAGGCCGCCACCGAGGCCGACCGCGACGCTTTGGAGCAGCTCGCATCCGACGCCGGATTCGCCGCCGAGGACTGGTCCTCGTCGGTCCGGCTGCTCTGCCGCGCCTGCTCCGAGTCGACGATGCCCAGCGCCGAGGGCGAGGGCGAGCACCTCGACCCGCACGACCACAGCGAACCGGGCCACCCCGGCCCGCTCGGCCACCGCTCGCCCGGCGAGCTCTGGGTCCCCGAGCGGGAGTGCGGGATCGCCGCGCCCGTCGGCCTGGTCCGCGGCCTGCTCGACGGCTGGGTGGCGGACAGCCCGGACAGCCGCGAGTGGCGCGATCTGGAAGAGGTCTGCTGATCCTTCTGCTGATTCCGCCCAGATCCTGGCCTTAGGCTGTACGGGACCATTTGACTGGGGTTCTGAGGAAGGCGTGCGGCGGAATGGCGCAGCAGGAGACTGACGAGCAGATCAACGACGGGTTCGTCGTCGACACGGAGGACTGCGAGGCGCGTGAGCTCGCGTACCGCGAGCGGGGTACGGCGCGGCCCATCACCGTCGTCGGCAACCCGGTGCTGCACCGGGAGTGCAAGGACGTCACCGAGTTCGACGACAAGCTCGCCGCGCTGATCGACGACATGTTCGCCAGCCAGAAGGCCGCCGAGGGCGTGGGCCTGGCGGCGAACCAGATCGGTGTCGACCTCAAGGTCTTCGTCTACGACTGCCCCGACGACGAGGGCGCCCGCCACACCGGCGTCGTCGTCAACCCGGTGCTCCAGGACCTGTCGGCCGACCGCCGCAACCTGGACGACTCCAACGAGGGCTGCCTCTCGGTCCCGACCGCGTACGCCTCGCTGGCCCGCCCGGACTACGCCGAGGTGCACGGCCAGGACGCCCAGGGCAACGCGATCAAGGTCCGCGGCACCGGCTACTTCGCCCGCTGCCTCCAGCACGAGACGGACCACCTGTACGGCTTCCTGTACATCGACAAGCTCTCCAAGCGCGACCGCAAGGACGCCCTCCGCCAGATGGAAGAGGGCACCCCGCGCTACGAGACGGTCCCGAACGCCTGACCCTCGCCCTGTCCCGTACGTACGGCGCGGTGGACGGCCCAGCCGACCGCCGCGCCGATCGCGTACCAGAACAGGTCGGGCGCGTTGAACGACGTACCGAGCACCAGCCGGGCCAGGGTGCTGTGCGCCGCCAGCCCGGCCGGTACCCCGGTGAGCTGGAAGAACTCCACCGCGCAGCTGACCCCGAGCGCGATCCCCGCGGCGACCGGCGGCCGCACCCGGGGCACCACGCACACCACCAGGGCCAGGATCAGCACGGTGTAGAGGGCGTCCCCGGCGTACTTCGCCACGACACCCGCCGCCACGAACCTGACCCCCAGGCCGACGACGACGGTGAGCAGGGCGGCGGCCGCGGCCGCCGCCCTCACACGTATCAACTCGGCTCTCAGAAGTCCTCGTCCAGGTCCACCGAGCCCTCGACCGCCACCTGGTACGCGGACGGACGGCGCTCGAAGAAGTTCGTCAGCTCCTGGACGCCCTGGAGCTCCATGAACGCGAACGGGTTCTCGGAGCCGTAGACCGGGGCGAAGCCCAGGCGCTGGAGGCGCTGGTCGGCGACGCACTGGAGGTACTCGCGCATCGACTCCGTGTTCATGCCCGGCAGGCCCTCGCCGCACAGGTCTCGGCCGAACTGCAGCTCCGCCTCCACGGCCTCCTTCAGCATGTCGGTGACCTGCTGCTGAAGCGCGTCGTCGAAGAGCTCCGGCTCCTCCTTGCGGACGGTGTCCACGACCTCGAAGGCGAAGTTCATGTGCATCGTCTCGTCGCGGAAAACCCAGTTGGTGCCGGTCGCGAGGCCGTGGAGCAGGCCGCGGGAGCGGAACCAGTAGACGTAGGCGAAGGCGCCGTAGAAGAACAGGCCCTCGATGCACGCCGCGAAGCAGATCAGGTTGAGGAGGAAACGGCGGCGGTCGGCCTGCGTCTCCAGGCGGTCGATCTTCTCGACCGAGTCCATCCACTTGAAGCAGAACTGCGCCTTCTCGCGGATGGAGGGGATCTCCTCGACCGCGTCGAAGGCGGCCGCGCGGTCGTCCGGGTCGGGCAGGTAGGTGTCGAGCAGCGTCAGATAGAACTGGACGTGCACGGCCTCCTCGAACAGCTGGCGCGAGAGGTACAGCCGCGCCTCGGGGGAGTTGATGTGCTTGTACAGCGTCAGCACGAGGTTGTTCGACACGATCGAGTCGCCCGTCGCGAAGAACGCGACCAGCCGGCCGATCATGTGCTGCTCACCAGGCGTCAGCTTGGCGAGGTCGGCGACGTCCGAGTGGAGGTCGACCTCCTCCACCGTCCAGGTGTTCTTGATCGCGTCCCGGTAGCGCTCGTAGAAGTCCGGGTAGCGCATGGGGCGGAGAGTCAGCTCGAAGCCCGGGTCGAGGAGGTTCTTCTGGTCGTTGGAGCTCATTACTGGCAGGCCTCGCAGGACTCGGGGTTTTCCAGGGAGCAGGCGACGGCGTCCTCGTCGGGTGCCGCCTGCTGTACGGGGATGGGGGTCGCGGACGCCGCGCGGGCGATCCTCGTCGCCGGGCGGGAGCGCAGGTAGTACGTCGTCTTCAGGCCCTGCTTCCAGGCGTACGCGTACATCGACGACAGCTTGCCGATCGTCGGCGTCTCCAGGAACAGGTTCAGGGACTGGCTCTGGTCCAGGAACGGGGTCCTCGCCGCCGCCATGTCGATCAGACCGCGCTGCGGGATCTCCCACGCCGTCCGGTACAGCTCGCGCACCTCGGCCGGGATCCAGTTGAAGCCCTGGACCGAACCGCTCGCCTCGCGCAGCGCCTCGCGGGTCTGCGCGTCCCACACGCCGAGCCGCTTGAGCTCCTCCACCAGGTACGCGTTGACCTGGAGGAACTCGCCCGACAGCGTCTCGCGCTTGAACAGGTTGGAGACCTGCGGCTCGATGCACTCGTACACGCCCGCGATCGAGGCGATCGTCGCCGTCGGCGCGATGGCGAGGAGGAGCGAGTTCCGCATGCCGACCGCCGCGATCCGCTCGCGCAGCGCCGACCAGCGCTCGGGCCAGTTCAGCTCGACGTCGTAGTGGTCGGGGTGCAGCACACCGCGCGCGGCGCGGGTCTTGTCCCAGGCCGGCACCGGGCCGTTGCGCTCGGCGAGGTCGGCGGAGGCCTCGTACGCGGCGAGCATGATCCGCTCGGCGATCTTCGTCGACAGCGCGCGCGCCTCCGCCGAGTCGAACGGCATCTTCAGCTGGAAGAAGACGTCCTGGAGGCCCATCGCGCCCAGGCCCACCGGGCGCCAGCGGGCGTTGGAGCGGCCGGCCTGCTCGGTCGGGTAGAAGTTGATGTCCACGACCCGGTCGAGGAAGGTGACGGCCGTCCGGACGGTCTCGTCCAGCCGCTCCCAGTCGATGTCCGAACCGACCACGAACGCGCCCAGGTTGACCGAACCCAGGTTGCAGACCGCCGTCTCGCCGTCGTCCGTGACCTCCAGGATCTCCGTGCAGAGGTTGGAGGAGTGGACCGTGTGACCCGGCTCGGCCGTCTGGTTGGCGGTCCGGTTCGAGGCGTCCTTGAAGGTCATCCAGCCGTTGCCGGTCTGCGCCAGGGTCCGCATCATCCGGCCGTACAGGTCACGGGCCGGCATGGTCTTGCGGGCCAGGCCCTTGGCCTCGGCGGCGCGGTACGCGGCGTCGAACTCCTCGCCCCACAGGTCGACCAGCTCGGGCACGTCCGCCGGGGAGAAGAGCGACCACTCGGCGTCCGCGTTGACCCGGCGCATGAACTCGTCCGGGATCCAGTGCGCGAGGTTCAGGTTGTGCGTACGCCGGGCGTCCTCACCGGTGTTGTCGCGCAGCTCCAGGAACTCCTCGATGTCCGCGTGCCAGGTCTCCAGGTAGACCGCGGCCGCGCCCTTGCGCCGCCCGCCCTGGTTCACGGCCGCCACGGAGGCGTCCAGTGTCTTCAGGAACGGCACGATGCCGTTGGAGTGCCCGTTGGTGCCGCGGATCAGCGAACCGCGGGCGCGGATGCGGGAGTACGAGAGGCCGATGCCGCCCGCGTGCTTCGAGAGCCGCGCGACCTGGTGGTACCGGTCGTAGATGGAGTCCAGCTCGTCCTGCGGGGAGTCGAGCAGGTAGCAGGAGGACATCTGCGGGTGGCGGGTGCCGGAGTTGAAGAGCGTGGGGGAGGAGGGCAGGTAGTCGAGCCGGCTCATCAGCCCGTACAGCGCGGCGACCTCGTCCAGGGCGCGGACGCTCTCGTCCTCGGCGAGACCCGCGGCGACGCGGAGCATGAAGTGCTGCGGGGTCTCGATCACCCTGCGGGTGATCGGGTGGCGCAGCAGGTAGCGGGAGTAGAGGGTGCGCAGACCGAAGTAGCCGAAGCGGTCGTCCGCGGCGCCGTCGATGAGCGCGTCGAGGCGCTCGGCGTGCAGCTTCACGAACTCGGCGGTGCGGTCGGCGATCAGGCCCTCGTGGTGACCGACCGCGACGGACGTGGAGAAGGTGACCGAGCCCTGGGAGGCCGCCTCGTCGGCGATCGTGATCGTGAGCAGCCGGGCGGCGAGCCGGGAGTAGGCGGGGTCCTCGGAGATGAGACCCGCGGCCGCCTCGGTGGCCAGTTCGCGCAGCTCCGCCTCGTCCGAGCCGGCGTTGCGGCCGCGCAGCGCGGCGGCGGCGACCTTCCCGGGGTCGGTGTCGGTGAGGTCGGCGGTGAGGTCGGTCAGGGTCCGCAGAAGCACGGTCCCGGGTCCGTCGCTCACATTGCCGTCGCTCACGTTGCCGTGGCTCTCGTTGCCGTCGCTCTCGATCGCTGCGGCCGGATCGGCGGGCGCGATGGTCACGTGGGGCTCTCCCTCGCTCGGCTCGGGGCCGGGCGGAGGGAGGCGGGCAGCGGCCGCCCCGTACGCAGGGCTGCGCCGCGCCACGGCCCACTCCGCGAGGCCCGGACGTCTGTGGCACCCGGAACGGAAGGACCGGGCGCGCTGTCGGCAGGTCTTCGGACTCGGCAGGCGTGCACAGACACGCAGAAACCACACCGTTGCGGGACAGTTCCGGATTTCCACCGGATTCCCCTGCGAGGACAGCGAGGACGAGCATACATGTGGGGGGCGCTCCTCGAAGCACCCCCCACATGTTGTGTCGTTGGCGAGTCAGAGCTCCAGGGCGTAGGTGAGCAGCGGGTCCATGTCGGGGAGGGGTTTCCAGTCCCGGCCGGGCGTGCGGACGAAGCCCATCCGCTCGTAGATGCGGTGCGCGGAGGCCATCCGGTGCTGGGTGGAGAGCACCATGTGACGGCATCCCGGGGTCTCCCGCGCCCGCTCCACACAGGCCCGTACGAGCGCCTCGCCGACGCCACGGCCCCGCGCGTCCTTCGCCACGGCGAGCATCCGGAACTCGGCCTCGCCCTCGCCCGCGATGTCGGCCCACTCCTCGCCGCCCCGGGCGAAGGTAACCCCGCCGAGCACGACGCCGGCGCGGTCCACCGCCACCAGCACCTCCGCCTCCGCGACCCGCCGGGGTACGTCCCGCAGCAGATGGAGGTAGTCGTCGTCCTCGCCGAAGTCGAGGTGTCCGTCGTCGAGATAGGCGCGCGCGGTGATGTCGCCGAGGGCTTCGTGCTCCTCGGGCCGTACCGCCCTGATGGTGAAGTCCATGGGCGAAGTCTGCCTCGGGGGTACGGCGAAGGGCCCGGGATTTTCTGCCGGAGGGTAGGCGCGAAGGGCCCGGGATCCCCTCTCGGAGACCCCGGGCCCTTCGCGCCTACCGCAACGGTCAGTGACCGGCGCCGACCTTGGCCGGCGGCTTGGCGCGCGCGTCGCCCGCGTCCGCGTCCGCCGTGTAGTCCGACGGCGAGGTCTCGTCCACGCCTTCCGGCGCCTTGAGGGCCTTCAGGACGAAGGTCAGGACGACGGTCACGATGACGTTGAGCACGAAGGCGGTGAGACCGATGTAGCCGATCTCGCCGATGCCCGGGATCTCGGCGGACGAGCCGCCGAAGTGCTTCTGGGTCGGGCTGGCCACGCCGTACGCCGCCGCCGTGCCGTAGACCATGCCGACGGCCCAGCCGGCGAGCAGCGCCCAGCGGTGGGGCCAGCGGGTGAACAGACCGCCGACGAGGGCCGGGAGGGTCTGGAGGATCCAGATGCCGCCGAGCAGCTGGAAGTTGATCGCGACGGTCTTGTCCATCGTCAGGACGAAGGCCAGGGCGCCGACCTTCACCAGGAGCG
This sequence comes from Streptomyces sp. P9(2023), assembly GCF_032436795.1. Taxonomy (NCBI): domain Bacteria; kingdom Bacillati; phylum Actinomycetota; class Actinomycetes; order Kitasatosporales; family Streptomycetaceae; genus Streptomyces; species Streptomyces sp. P9(2023). The sequence continues at coordinate 127,601 of NZ_JAUPWM010000004.1, read as the reverse complement.
ACACCAGCTTGGACACCTTGGTCTCCTGGGCGGGAGTGGCGTCCGGCTTGATGAAGTCCTTGTAGATGTTGCGGGTGAAGAGGTTGGCGGCGGCGATCGACATGATCGCGGCCGGCACCAGTGCGCCGATGCCGATGGCGGCGAAGGCCACGCCCGCGAACCAGTCCGGGAACATGGTCTCGAACAGCTGCGGGATGGCGAGCTGACCGTTGGACACCTTCACACCCGCGGCGATAGCCATGAAGCCGAGCAGCGCCAGCAGGCCCAGCATCAGCGAGTACAGCGGCAGGATCGTGGTGTTGCGGCGGATCACGTCACGGCTGCGCGAGGAGAGCGTCGCGGTGATCGAGTGCGGGTACATGAAGAGCGCGAGCGCCGAGCCGAGCGCGAGCGTCGCGTAGCCCCACTGGCCCATCTCGCCGGGCACCAGCGCGCCGCGCGGCTTCTCGGTCGCCGGGTTGATCGTCGCGTACGCCTCGCCGGCCTTGGCGAAAATCTCGTCGAAGCCGCCCAGCTTGATCGGGATGTAGATGATCGCCACCGCGATGACGATGTAGATCAGGGTGTCCTTGACGAAGGCGATGAGCGCCGGGGCGCGCAGACCCGAGGAGTACGTGTACGCCGCGAGGACGCCGAAGGCGATGAGCAGCGGCAGGTCCTTGATGAACCAGTGCGTGTTCTCGCCGCCGCCGACGCCCATCACGTCCAGGACGGCCTGGATGCCGACCAGCTGGAGCGCGATGTACGGCATGGTCGCGAGGATGCCGGTGACGGCGACCGCGAGCGACAGGCCCTTGGAGCCGAAGCGGCCGCGGACGAAGTCCGAGGTCGTCACGTATCCGTGCTTGTGGGACACCGACCAGAGGCGGGGCAGGAAGGTGAAGATCAGCGGGTAGACCAGGATCGTGTACGGCACGGCGAAGAAGCCGGCCGCGCCCGCCGCGTAGATCGCCGCCGGGACGGCGACGAAGGTGTACGCGGTGTAGAGGTCGCCGCCGAGCAGGAACCAGGTGACCCAGGTGCCGAACGAGCGGCCGCCGAGGCCCCATTCGTCCAGGCTGTTCTCGTTCTCGGCCCTGCGCCAGCGCGAGGCGAGGAAGCCCATGACCGTGACGGCCAGGAAGAAGAAGATGAAGACGGCGAGTGCGACGCCGTTCACGCCGTCCTTCACTTCGACGCACCTGCCTTCCGGGCGCGCTGGTCACGCTGCCAGAGCTGGTACGCGATCATCGTCAGCGCGGTCGAGATGAGCACCCACGCCATCTGGTACCAGTAGAAGAACGGGATGCCGATGAAAGTCGGTTCGACCTTCGCGTACGAGCTCACCCAGAGCATCGCCACGAACGGGGCGAACAGACAGAGCGCCACGACGACCCGTAGGGGTGTGACGGTTGGTTGTCTTCCCTGCGCTTCTTCCGACATACGGCGGGCCGTCCCCTCGCTGATCACCTGTTGTAATGCGCAGGAAATCTAGGGGACGGTTTCGCGGTATGGAACCCCCGTCCGGATAGCGGACAGTGGGTGTGGGGTCTTTTGTCAGCCGTTGGGGCGCTTGAGGCGCGCAACGAACTTGTATCGGTCGCCGCGGTACACCGAACGCACCCACTCGACGGGCTCACCCTTTGCGTCCACCGAGTGGCGGGAGAGCATCAGCATCGGCAGGCCCACGTCCGTGCCGAGCAGGCCGGCCTCGCGCGGGGTGGCGAGCGAGGTCTCGATGGTCTCCTCGGCCTCGGCGAGGTGCACATCGTAGACCTCGGCGAGCGCGGTGTAGAGCGAGGTGTACTTCACCAGCGAACGGCGCAGCGCCGGGAAGCGCTTGGCCGACAGGTGCGTGGTCTCGATCGCCATCGGCTCGCCGCTCGCCAGCCGCAGCCGCTCGATCCGCAGCACGCGCCCGCCGGGGGAGATGTCGAGCAGCCCGGCGAGGGTGTCGTCGGCCGTCACGTAGCCGATGTCGAGCAGCTGCGAGGTGGGCTCCAGGCCCTGGGCCCGCATGTCCTCGGTGTAGGAGGTGAGCTGCAGCGCCTGCGAGACCTTGGGCTTTGCGACGAACGTGCCCTTGCCCTGGATCCGTTCGAGCCGGCCCTCGACGACCAGCTCCTGGAGGGCCTGGCGCACGGTGGTGCGCGAGGTGTCGAACTCGGCGGCCAGGGTGCGCTCCGGCGGGACCGGGGTGCCGGGCGGCAGGGTCTCCGTCATGTCGAGCAAGTGCCGCTTCAGTCGGTAGTACTTGGGCACGCGCGCGGTGCGGGTGGCGACCCCGCCCTCTTTGTCCGTGCTGCCCGCGTCCGTGGCCATGGCCTGCCTTCCCGACTCCTGTGCTGCTGCCGTCACCGGCTCCTCCGTCTGTAGCGGCTCACATGGTGGCACGGACCGGTCACGGGTCGTCGCCCTGCCTCAGGTGTCGGTCCGATAACGGACGCGACTGCCCTTCTTATACACCCTTGACACCCCTAAAGGTCTAGGCCAAGCTCCGGGTACTGGTCTAAACCATTAAAGACCAGGTCCCAGCCCCACGAGCACTACTCGACGTATGTCTTCGCGCGGTGGGGGGGTTGCAGGAATCCCTGAGGAGGGTGGCGTGAAGCGCAAGCTCATCGCGGCGATCGGCGTCGCGGGCATCATGGTCAGCGTCGCGGCATGTGGTTCTGAGGACGGGGGCGACAAGGGCGGCAAGACGGACGCGTCGGGCAACAAGACGCTGACCGTCTGGGTCATGGACGGCTCGGCTCCCGACGCCTGGATGGCCGAGGTCAACAAGGAGTTCGAGGCCAAGAACCCCGGCGTCAAGGTCAAGGTCGAGAAGCAGCAGTGGAACGGCATCCAGGAGAAGATCACCACCGCCCTCTCCGAGGACACCCCGCCGGACGTCCTTGAGCTCGGCAACACCCAGACCGCGGGCTTCGCCGTCACCGGTGGCCTCGCCGACCTGACCGCCGACAAGGCCAAGCTGGGCTACGACGGCTGGAACAAGGGCATGCTCGCCTCCACCGAGCTGGACGGCAAGCTCTACTCCACCCCGTGGTACGCCGCCAACCGTGTCGTCGTCTACGACAAGGCCGCCTACAAGAAGGCCGGCATCTCCGCCCCGAAGACCCGCGACGAGTGGATCGACGGCCTGAAGAAGCTGAAGGCCTCCGACCCGAAGTCGCAGCCGATCTACCTGCCCGGCCAGAGCTGGTACGTCTACTCCGGCTTCGTCTGGGACGAGGGCAGCGACCTCGCGGTCAAGGACGGCGACAAGTGGAAGGGCAACCTGTCCTCCCCCGAGGCCGTCAACGCCGTGAACTTCTACAAGGAGCTCGCGTCGTACTCGACCGCTCCGAAGGACAAGGACGAGGCGACCCCGCAGCAGTCCACCGACATCATCCCCAAGGGCGGCGTGGCGTCCTGGATCGGCCTCGGCTGGGAGGCCGGCGGCGCGATCGAGGCCATGAAGAAGGCCGGCAAGACCGCCGACTTCGGCTACTTCCCGATCCCGGGCAAGACCGCCGACAAGCCGGGCTCCGTCTTCCTCGGCGGCTCCAACCTCGCCGTCGCCGAGCGCTCCGCCAACAAGGAGCTCGCCTCGGCGTGGCTGTCCCTGGCCGCCGGCAAGGACTTCATGACGAAGTACGCCGCCGCCACCGAGGGTGCCCTGCTCCCGAACACCGACGCCGCGCAGTTCAAGCCGGCCGCGGGCTCCTTCGCCGAGGCCATGACCCTGGCCGCGGCGTCCGGCAAGATCACCCCGGTCACCCCGGGCTGGGCGAACGTCGAGACCGCTCCGAACCCGATCAAGGACTACATGACCAAGGTCCTGAACGGTGAGGACCCGAAGGCCGCCGGCGAGGCCGCCGACAAGGTCATCAACGAGCGTCTCAACCAGCAGTAAGCCGTAGCCACCCGGTGGGCGCGGGAGCCCCAGAACCGCGAGGAATAAGACCATGACCGTGGACTCCCAGGGGGCGGCGACCGCCGTTCCCCAGGACGCGCCCGGGAGGGCGGCAGGGACGTCGAAGACTCCGCCACCCCCTTCCGGCTCGAAGGAAGTCCTCCAGCCTCCACTCGGCAGACGCTCCCTGCCCGGCGGGCTGCTGCCGTACCTGCTGATCGCGCCGGCCCTGCTGTCGATGGCGGCGCTGCTGCTCTACCCGCTGATCCGCAATGTGATCCTCGCCTTCCAGCAGCTCGACCGGAAGGAGTTCATCACCCGCGAGACGGTCTGGATCGGCTTCGACAACTTCACCGAACTCCTCGGCGACCCCGACTTCTGGACCGTCGTCGTCCGAAGCCTGGTCTTCACCGCCGCCAACGTCGTCCTGATCATGGCGATAGGCACCGGCATCGGTCTCCTGCTCAACCGCCTCGGCAAGAAGATGCGGCTGGTGCTCTCGCTGGCGCTCATGCTCGCCTGGGCCATGCCGATCGTCGCCTCGGTCACCGTCTTCCGCTGGCTCTTCGACGAGCAGTTCGGCGTGGTCAACTGGCTCATGCGGACGCTCGGCTTCGACGGCTACGAGCAGCACAACTGGTTCGAGAGCGGCTTCTCCGCCCTCGTCATCATCCTGGTCCTGATCGTCTGGGGCTCGATCCCCTTCGTCGCCCTCAACATGTACGCCGGCCTGACCACCATCGGCTCGGAGCTGTACGAGGCCGCCAGGATGGACGGCGCGAACGGCTGGCGCACCTTCTGGGCCGTGGTCTTCCCGAACCTGAAGCCCTTCTTCATGATCACCACGTTCCTGGAGATCATCTGGGTCTTCAAGGCCTTCGCCCAGGTCTACGCCATGAACGCGGGCGGCCCCGACCGAGGCTCCGAAACCCTCCCCGTCTACGCCTACATCGAGGGCGTGGGGCAGTTCCACTACGGACTCGCGGCGGCCATCTCGGTCCTGACGATCGTGATGCTGATCGCGGTCATGTCCTTCTACTTCCGCCTGATCCTGAAGCAGGAGGAGGAGCAGTGAGCAGCACCACCACCAGGTCCAGCATCAGTACCGGCAGCACCACCCGGCCCCCGCAGAAGCTGCGCACCAGGAAGCCCCTGCGGGCCGGCACGGTCGTCAAGAACCTCAGCGCGCTCGTCCTCGCCGTGGTGTTCGTCTTCCCGGTCTACTGGATGTTCTCGTCCTCGCTGAAGCCGCAGCACCAGATCCTGACCAAGGACCCGGTCTTCGTCTTCAGCCCGACGTTCGAGAACTACTCGACCGCGACCGGCGTCGACCTCTTCTGGACGTACGTCACGAACAGCCTGCTCGTCACGGTCGGCGCGGTGCTGCTCGCCCTGCTCGTCGCCCTCGCCGCGAGCTTCGCGATCGCCCGGATGAAGTTCAAGGGCCGCAAGGGCGTCGTCCTCGTCGTCATGATGGCGCAGATGGCCCCCTGGGAGGTCATGGTCATCGCGATGTACATGATCGCCCGCGAGAACGACATGCTGAACAGCATCCCGCTGCTCACCCTCGTCTACTTCGTGATGGTGCTGCCCTTCACGATCTGGACACTGCGCGGCTTCATCGCCGCCGTCCCGGTCGAGCTGGAGGAGGCCGCGCAGATCGACGGCTGCACCCGCGGCCAGGCCTTCCGCAAGGTGATCTTCCCGCTGCTCGCCCCCGGCCTGATGTCCACCTCGCTCTTCGGATTCATCACGGCGTGGAACGAGTTCGCGATGATCCTGATGCTCAACAAGGACAAGGAGTCGCAGACCCTGACGCTCTGGCTGACCCAGTTCCAGACCGCGTTCGGCAGCGACTGGGGCGCCACCATGGCCGCCTCCTCGCTCTTCGCCCTCCCCGTGCTCGTCGTGTTCCTCTTCCTCCAGCGCAAGGCCGTCGGCGGCATGACCGCCGGCGCGGTGAAGGGATAACGCCTCCCCATGACCACACTCGTCAGCGCCTCGGACACCCTGACCCGTGACGCGCTCACCGTCCTCCAGCCCGGATTCGTCGGCACCACCGCGCCCGACTGGCTGCTCCGCAGGATCGGCGAAGGCCTCTCCTCCGTCGGCCTCTTCGGCCGGAACATCGCCTCCCCCGAGCAGCTCGCCGCGCTCACCGCGCGCCTGCGGGCCGAGCGGGACGACGTCCTCGTCGCCATCGACGAGGAGGGCGGCGACGTCACCCGCCTGGAGGTCCGGCAGGGCTCCTCCTTCCCCGGCAACTACGCGCTCGGCACGGTCGACGACGTCTCACTCACCCGGGCCGTCGCCGAGGAGCTCGGCCGCCGGCTCGCCGCCTGCGGCGTCGACCTCAACTGGGCGCCCTCGGCCGATGTGAACTCCAACTGCGAGAACCCGGTCATCGGCGTCCGCTCCTTCGGCGCCGGCCCCGATCTGGTCGCCCGGCACACCGTGGCGTACGTCGAGGGCCTCCAGGCCGTCGGCGTCGCCGCCTGCACCAAGCACTTCCCCGGACACGGCGACACCAACGTGGACTCGCACCACGCGATGCCCCGCATCGATGTGGACCTCACCACACTGCACGCCCGTGAGCTGGCACCTTTCCGGGCCGCGATCGCCGCGGGTACCAAAGCTGTCATGAGCGCGCATATCCTGCTCTCCGCGCTCGACCCGGAGCGCCCGGCGACCCTGAGCCCGCAGATCCTGACCGGTCTGCTCCGCCAGGAGCTGGGCTTCGACGGGCTGATCGTCACCGACGGCATGGAGATGCAGGCCATCGCGTCGGTGTACGGCATCGAGCGCGGATCCGTCCTCGCGATCGCCGCGGGCGCCGACGCCATCTGCGTCGGCGGCGGGCTTGCCGACGAGGACACCGTCCTGCGACTGCGCGACGCGCTGGTCGAGGCGGTACGGACCGGTGAACTGCCCGAGGAGCGGCTGGCCGACGCCGCGGCGCGCGTGCGCGCCCTGGCGGCCTGGACCCAGGCGCACCGGGCCAGGGGGGCTCGAACGGGGCCGGGCGCGGCAGTGCAGGAGGGGACCGCGCCCGGCACCGACATCGGACTCGTCGCGGCCCGCCGGGCCGTGGCCGTCACCCCGGGGGAGCGGCCGTACACGCCGATGACCAGCGCCCCCTACGTCGCCGCCTTCACCCCGGTCGCCAACATCGCCGTGGGCGACGAGACGCCCTGGGGTGTCGCGGCCGAGCTTGAGCGGCTGCTGCCCGGCACCGAGACCGGTTCGTACGACGAGCCGGCGGTGGACGCCGTGCTCGCCGCCGCCAAGGAGCGCCGGATCGTCGCCGTCGTACGGGACGCCCACCGGCACCCGTGGATGACGGAGGCCCTCGACGCCCTGCTGGCGGCCCGCCCCGACACCGTCGTGGTGGAGATGGGCCTGAACCAGGCCGAGCCGCGGGGCGCCCTGCACATCGCGACGCACGGCGCGGCCCGGGTCTGCGGCCGCGCGGCGGCGGAGACGATCGTCGGGATCTGAGAGCGGTACGGAAGAACGCGAGAGGGGCCCGGCACCTGAACCAGGTGCCGGGCCCTTCGCCGTAACGGGACGCGTGCGGGGACGCGTACGTCCTAGATGCCCTGCCAGGCGGGCTTGTTGGCGAAGGCGTGGCGGAAGTAGTCCGCGAGCTTCAGCTTGGACGCGGCGGCCTCGTCCACGACGACCGTGGCGTGCGGGTGCAGCTGCAGCGCGGAGGCCGGCACGAGCGCGGCGACCGGGCCCTCGACGGTCTGCGCCACGGCGTCGGCCTTGCCCTCGCCGGTGGCCAGGAGCACCAGGTGCCGGGCCTCCAGGATGGTGCCGATGCCCTGGGTGATGACGTGGTGCGGCACCTGCTCGATGTCGTTGTCGAAGAAGCGCGCGTTGTCGACACGGGTCCGCTCGGTGAGCGTCTTGATCCGGGTCCGGGAGGCGAGCGAGGAGCACGGCTCGTTGAAGCCGATGTGCCCGTCGGTCCCGATGCCGAGGATCTGGAGGTCGACCCCGCCGGCCTCGCGCAGGACCCGGTCGTACGCCTCGCACGCCGCCTGGACGTCCTCGGCGGAGCCGTCGGGCCCCATGAAGGCGTCCTCGGCGAGCCCGAGCGGCTCGACGACCTGGCGCAGCACCGTGGAGCGGTACGACTCCGGGTGCCCGGCGGGCAGCCCGACGTACTCGTCCAGCTGAGCGATCCGGGCGCGCGAGGCGTCCACGGAACCGGCCTTGACCTGGGCGATCAGGGCCTCGTAGATGGGCAGCGGAGTCGAGCCGGTGGCAACGCCGAGCAGCGCGTCGGGCTTGCGGCGCAGGAGGCCGGCGATGCCGTCCGCGATGAGCTCTCCGCCTGCCGTGGCGTCCGGGACGATGACAACTTCCACGCTGTGCCTGCCGATCTGGTGAGGGGCTGGTGAGGGCCTGGTGGTATAGACCAATCAAAGTTCAATCTAGCAGAGCGGAGCCCGTCCGCTCAGGCCCTTCCGACCGGCGGACGGCGCCGACGGATCCCCTCCCCATGGTCGAACGGCACGCCCCACGCAGCCACCGGAACCTCACTCCTCCGTCAGGCGAGCGAACCCCCCGTCGCGTCGATCCACTGCCCCGTCACCCACCGCCCGTCGTGCGAGGCCAGGAAGGCCACCACATCGGCTATGTCCTCGGGGGTGCCGACCTTCCCGAGCGCCGACATCGCCGCCGCGTCCGCCCACGCCGCGTCGTTCCCCCGCAGCCAGCCCGCGTTGATGTCCGTGTCGACGATCCCCGGCGCCACCGCGTTGACCGTGATGCCCCGGCCGCCCAGCACCTTCGACAGATAGCGCGTGAAGGTGTCCAGGGCGCCCTTGGACATCGCGTACGCGATCAGCTCGGGCATCATCGCCGCGTGGCTCAGCCCGGTGGAGACGTTGATGATCCGGCCCCCGTCGCGCAGCCGCTCGGCCCCCTGCTGCGCGAGGAAGAACGGCGCCTTCGTGTTCACCGCGAAGACCCGGTCGTACTCCTCCTCGTCGATCGTCGCGAACGGCCGCGAGGCCGCGATCCCCGCATTGTTGACGAGGATGTCGAGGCCGTCCGCCCGCTCGTCGAACCGCTTCCAGAGCCCCTCCGCGTCCCCCGGCGCGCCGAGCTCCTGGCCGAGCGAGAACGCCTCGCCGCCCGCCGCCTCGATCGCGGCGACGGTCTCCTTCGCCGCCGCCTCGTTGGTCCCGTAATGCACCGCGACCCGCGCGCCGTCCCGGCCCAGCCGCTCCGCGATCCCCCGCCCGATCCCCCGGCTGCCGCCCGTGACCAGTGCCGTCTTCCCTGTGAGCGCACGCATCGGACGCCCCCCTTACTTCCGTAGTGGTCGTTACAGAAAGAACCGTAGCACCCTTTCCGTAGCGCGCGCTATAGAATTGGCGGCATGACGACGAAACAGCGCGGCCGCCCCCGCTCCTTCGACCGCCCGACGGCGCTGGAGCAGGCCACGATGGCCTTCTGGGAGCACGGGTACGAGACCACCTCGGTCTCCGACCTCACCCGCGTCATGGGCATCAGCGCCCCGAGCCTCTACGCGGCCTTCGGCGACAAGAAGGCCCTGTTCGAGGAGGTCGTGGAGTCGTACGCCGTCAACTACGGCGCGTACGGCGGCCGGGCCTTCGCGGAGGAGCCGACGGCGCGCGGCGCGCTCGGCCGGATGCTCGTGGAGGCGGCGGACGTCTTCACCGACCCGTCCCACCCGCGCGGCTGCCTGATGATCTCGGCCGCGACGAACTGCTCGAACCCCGAGGTCGAGGAGGCCCTGCGCGCGCGCCGCGCGAGCAACCTGGCCTCGTTCGAGGAGCGGATCCGCCGGGGCGTCGACGCGGGGGAGCTGCCCGCCGGCACGGACACCGGCACCCTGGCCCGGTTCTACGGCGCCGTCCTCCAGGGCATGTCCCAGCAGGCGCGCGACGGGGCGACGAGGGCGGAGCTCGAAGCGATCGGCGAAACGGCGATGCGAGCCTGGCCGACGGCGGGAGGGCCGGACGGAGTCCGGCAGGCCACTCGAAGCCTGTGAGGCCCCCCGGGCCGAGCAGTGCGAGAGGGGCAGAAGGAGGAAGGGGTCACCCGCGGGCTACGGCGCCCGACGGGACCCTCAACCCGTCCGGCACCGCAGCCCGGAGTTACCCGGCCGGGGATGTGCGGTCCCGCGGCCGTATGGGAGGTCTCGACGCAGTCAGGGCAGAGAGCGTCGATCACCTCGTCCGCCCTCCTGTGCGGGGAGGGCGGAGGTCTTTCACAGGGTAGTGCTCCGCCATTGTGGACTAGACCATTCTCGTCTGTCCATCCATCGGCGGCCCCGCGTTCCCGGCCCATCCTCCAACACGAACGCCGAGAGATCCAGATTCATCGCCCGCCGATTCCGCAGGTACGCTCGCCTCTGTGCCCTCCATGAACGACCTCGTACGCCAGCACACCGCTCTGAGTGAGTCCGACCTCGAGTGGCTCCATCTGCTGGTCTCGGAGTGGCAGCTGCTCTCCGACCTGTCCTTCGCCGACCTCGTGCTCTGGGTCCCCACCCTGGACGGCACCCGCTACGTCTCCGTCGCCCAGATGCGGCCCAACACCGGCCCCACCTCCTACCAGGACGACATGGTCGGCCACCTGGTCCCGCGCGGCCGCCGCCCGCTGCTCGACGCCGCCCTCGACGAGGGCCGGATCGTGCGCGAGGGCGACCCGGAGTGGCGTGAGGAGGTTCCCGTACGGGTCGAGTCCATCCCCGTCCGCCGCGAGGGCCGCGTCCTCGGCGTCATCGCCCGCAACACCAACCTGCTCACCGTCCGGACCCCCTCCCGGCTGGAGCTCACCTACCTCCAGTCCGCCTCCGACCTCGCGCAGATGATCGCCGCCGGAACGTTCCCCTTCCCCGGCGAGGCCGTCGACATGGACTCCTCGCCGCGCGCCGGCGACGGACTCATCCGCCTCGACGCCGACGGCATCGTCCAGTACGCCTCGCCCAACGCCCTCTCCGCGTACCACCGGCTCGGCCTCGCCGCCGACCTCGTCGGCCAGCACCTCGGTCAGATCACCGCCGAACTCGCGCCCTCCCGCGGCCCGGTCGACGAGGCCCTGGTCAAACTGGCCTCCGGCTACGCCCCGCGCGAGGCGGAGGTCGAGGGGAACGGCGGTGTGATCCAGCTCCGGGCGATCCCGCTCAAGCCCAAGGGCACCCGCATCGGTTCGCTCGTCCTGCTCCGTGACGTCACCGAACTGCGCCGCCGCGAGCGTGAGTTGATCACCAAGGACGCCACCATCCGGGAGATCCACCACCGGGTGAAGAACAACCTCCAGACGGTGGCCGCGCTGCTGCGCCTGCAGGCCCGCCGGATGGACTCCGACCGGGGCCGCGAAGCGCTCAACGAGGCCGTACGCAGGGTCGGTTCGATCGCCATCGTGCACGAGACGCTCTCCCAGAACCTGGACGAGCGGGTGGAGTTCGACGAGATCGCCGACCGGGTGATCGCGATGGTCGCGGAAATCTCGCCGGGCAAGGTGACCTGCCGGCGCAACGGCCGCTTCGGCATCCTCGACGCCGAGGTGGCCACCCCGCTCGCGATGGTCCTCACCGAGATCCTGCAGAACGCGCTGGAGCACGCCTTCGCGCCGGGGGAGCAGGGCACGGTCGAGGTCACGGCGGTCCGCGGCGAACCCCGCGCCGACGCGCGGCTGCTGATCACCGTCAAGGACGACGGTCGCGGTCTGCCGGCGGGCTTCGACCCGCAGCGCGCCGGCAACCTCGGCCTGCAGATCGTACGGACGCTGGTGGAGGGGGAGTTGGGCGGCACGTTCGACATGCAGCCGGGCGCGGAGCGCGGCACCAGGGTCGTCCTCGACATCCCCGTACAGCCGCAGAAGTGAGACGAGCGACCGTCTGACGCGGTACGACAGTGGTACAACAGCAGCGAGCCCCGGACCGAAGACGATCGGTCCGGGGCTCGAATGCTGTGGGTTACTGCTGCGCGCTGCGGCTCGGGGGCGGTGATTGCGTACGCGATGTACGCGCCGCTTGCCTCAGGCTTGTCAGGGTGTTCAGGCGCTGGCGTTGCGCGCCCGGTTGCGAGCGGCACGGCGCTTCATCGCGCGGCGCTCGTCCTCGCTGAGGCCACCCCAGACGCCGGAGTCCTGGCCGGACTCGAGCGCCCACTGCAGGCACTGCTCCATGACGGGGCAGCGGCGGCAGACGGCCTTGGCTTCCTCGATCTGCAGCAGCGCAGGACCGGTGTTGCCGATGGGGAAGAACAGCTCGGGGTCTTCCTCACGACAAACGGCGTTGTGACGCCAGTCCATGGCTGCTACCTCTCTTGGTATTACGTGCGGGTTGCTTGTGAATGTGAACGCTTTCACGAATCCCCCCGCAAGGGAAGGGCCGACCGCCAGATGAACCGGCGTGGTCCTTGGATTGAGGAGGGGTTCTGACTCTCAGTGGAGGCCGGTGTTGCGGGCCGTCCCGATCGCCAAGAAGAGACTCCCAAACCCCAGCAGCGGATACAACCCCTTCCGGAAAGTTTTTTTTGATTCCTCGGTGTCGGCTAGGTCACAGCCGTACTTCTAAGGGGTGGATGGCAGCCTAAACGTTCGAGTGAAAGGACTTTCGGCCCTTCCACTCACACAATCACACGCAGTGCACGGCGTACGCCTGTGAACGTCACGCTCGTACGCAGTCCGAGGTGGTCTCCGTCCATCTGCAGGGGGAGCGGAACCTTCGAATGCAAGGTGAAGTCCGTCAGATCGTGCAGAGACAGTGCGTGCTTGCCGTGCGGGCCGCGCTCGGGGCTTGAGGTGAGCAGCTGGGTGGCGTAACGGGCCACCGCCGGGGTCGACAGACGGCTCAGTCCGAGGACGTCGAGCGCGGTCTCGAAGGAGGCCTCCGGAGACGCGTACACCGGACGATTGCCCAGGTAGGTCCAGGGGGAGGTGTTGCAGATTATGGAGAGGACGAGCTCCTCGACCGGGGCCTGGCCGGGGCGCTCCAGGGTGATCGTGCCGTGCCGGCGGTGCGGCTCCTCCAGGAACTGGCGGACCACCTGCCGGAGGTAGAGCGCGTGCGTGGATCTCTTCCCGCGTTCCCGCTGCTGTTCGACTCGCCCGATGACACTGGCGTCGAAACCGAACCCGGCGCAGAACGTGAACCAGCGGGCCGGGACGCCTTCGTCCTCGGTCCCCGGCGTGCCGGACGCGAGCCCGAGGCTCACTGTGCGTGCACGGCGCTCACGGAGCGCGTCGAGCAGCGCGCCGGTCGCCTCGACCGCGTCGTTCGGCAGCCCGAGCGCGCGGGCGAACACATTGGTGGAGCCGCCCGGGACGATCGCGAGGCCCGGCAGCCCCTCCGGATCCGGCCCGTCGTGCAGGAGTCCGTTGACGACCTCGTTCACCGTCCCGTCGCCACCGAGGGCGACGACCAGCTCGACATCGTCGGACTCGGCGGCCCGGCGACCGAGGTCACGGGCGTGGCCCCGGTACTCGGTGGTGACGACCTCCAGCTTCATCTCGCTCGCGAGGGCGTGGATGAGGACGTCACGCGTGCGGGCACTGGTGGTGGTGGCTGCCGGATTGACCACGAGAAGTGCGCGCATGGCCGCCAGGGTACCTACCCGGCGGTACCGATTCCCAGTCGTGGCCACCAGCCGGACGGGCCCCTGGCCTGAGGGCCGGCCCCCGGGCCCCGCTACCCTGCCGGGTATGAGCAGTACGGAGCAGACTCCCCGCCCCGCCCGGTTGACCGCGGCGGCCGCGGTGGCCGGAATCGAAGCCCTCGCGCTGATGGTCGGGGGCGTCTACGTGCTCGTCACCGCGTTCACCGGAGACCCCGACGGTCTGACGCAGGCGGTCATGGGCGGGGCGACCCTGATCGCGCTCGGCCTCATCCCGGGGGCCGCCGCGCGCGGTCTGCTGCTGCGCCGGAGCTGGAGCCGGGGGCCGGCGATCATCACCCAGATCCTGGCCCTGCCGGTCGCCTGGCAGCTCCTCCAGGCGAACAGCGCGCTGATCCCCGGCGGCATCGCCCTCGCCGTCCTCGCCGTCACCGGCCTGGTGCTCCTGGTGAACCCCGCGACGACCGAGGCCCTGGGCATCGGCCGCCGCGGCGAGGCGTAACGGCTTCTCCTGGAGAGGCTCCTACTCCTCGACGAGGAGCTTCTCCCGCAGCTGGGCCAGCGTGCGCGCCAGCAGCCGGGACACGTGCATCTGCGAGATGCCGACCTCCTGCGCGATCTGCGACTGGGTCATGTTGCCGAAGAACCGAAGCAACAGGATCCGCTTCTCCCGGGGCGGCAGGTCCTCCAGGAGCGGCTTGAGCGACTCCCGGTACTCGACCCCCTCCAGGGCCTCGTCCTCCGCGCCGAGCGTGTCCGCGACCGCCGGGGACTCGTCGTCCGTGTCCGGCACGTCCAGGGAGAGCGTCGAGTAGGCGTTCGCCGACTCCAGGCCCTCCAGGACCTCCTCCTCCGAGATCCCGAGCCGCTCCGCGAGCTCGTGGACCGTCGGCGAGCGCCCGTGCAGCTGGGACAGCTCCGCCGTCGCCGTCGTCAGCGACAGCCGCAGCTCCTGGAGCCGGCGGGGCACCCGCACCGCCCAGCCCTTGTCCCGGAAGTGCCGCTTGATCTCGCCGACCACCGTCGGCGTCGCGTACGTCGAGAACTCGACGCCCCGCTCCGGGTCGAACCGGTCCACCGACTTGATCAGGCCGATCGTCGCCACCTGCGTCAGGTCGTCCAGCGGCTCGCCCCGGTTCCGGAACCGCCGGGCCAGGTGCTCGACCAGCGGCAGGTGCATCCGTACCAGCTGATTGCGCAGCTCCGCCTTCTCCGCCGAGCCCTCGGGGAGCTCCCGGAGCTTGACGAAGAGCGCGCGCGCCCCGCTCCGGTCGTGCGGATCCGGAACCTCCGGGGCTTCCGGAACCTCGGGAACGTCCTCGGCCTTCTGCGCCTCGGCGTCCTTCGGGACCTCGTTGTGCTGCTCGTGCTCGCTCATCTGGACCGCCTGCTCCGTAGCGACCTCGACCTCGACCTCCGGATGCGGCCTCGCCTGCTGCTCAGGGATGCCGGCCGTCGCGTCCCCGCTCCTCACGCCGGGCCTGGCCCCGCGCCGCGCTGTTTGTACAGGCTGATGGAGACCGTCTTGTCGTCCGCCACGGACGACTCCACCTTGCCGGCCAGCGCGGAGAGCACCGTCCAGGCGAAGGTGTCGCGCTCCGGCGCCCGGCCGTCCGTCGTCGGGGCCGAGACGGTCACGTCGAGCGAGTCCCCGACCAGCCGGAAGACACAGCTGAGGACGGATCCCGGTACGGCCTGCTGGAGCAGGATGGCGCACGCCTCGTCGACCGCGATCCGCAAGTCCTCGATCTCGTCGAGGGTGAAGTCCAAGCGCGCCGCGAGACCGGCCGTGGCCGTACGCAGCACGGACAGGTAGGCACCCGCAGCGGGCAGCCGGACTTCCACGAAGTCCTGGGACCCGGGCTCGCCTGCGATCTGGGACACCCTCACCTCCAAGGTGGCACAAGCTCATTCGGGGCCCGGGGGAGAAAGCCCCCCGAACCGGGCGGTACGCAGTCGGTTGCGCAATCCGCCGTGACGCTATCGCGATCCATGCCGCCGTGTCGCCGTCGGCCCCGGTCAGGACCCCGCCCCCGTCTGTCACTCATGGTAAGGCCATGAGTACGGACAGTGGCTAGAGGTCTGCGGGGCCCAATTCTGAGCGACCGGCGGAGGATTGTCGTACCCAGCACTCAGACGATCGAACCGTCCACGAAGCACCACCGCCAACGCTCGTTCGGCTCGAAGGTCCGCATCACCGGATGACCGGTGGTCGAGAAGTGCCCGGTGGCGTGCCGCCCCGACGAGGAGTCGCAGCAGCCGACGTGCCCACAGGTGAGGCAGAGCCGCAGCTGCACGGGGTGCGTGCCGTCGGCCAGGCACTCGGGACAGGTGTCGGTCACCGGCACCGGTTCGGGGCGCGGCATTTCGGCAACGTGTGGGCACTCGCTCATGATGGCCAGGTTACGTGCTGGAACAAGCCGGGGAGTGGGCCGAGGAATGGACGCACTGCAGTTGGTGGGGCTGGTCGCGGCGAGCGCCGCGGTGGCGGGCCTGGCCCGCAGGACACCCGTACCGGCGCCGCTGCTCCTCGTCGCCGCCGGCCTCGCCGCCTCGTACGTGCCCGGCGTCCCTGACTACACCCTCGACCCGCACATCATCCTGCCGCTCATCCTGCCGCCGCTCCTCTACACGGCGGCGGTGGACTCCTCGTACCTCGATCTGCGGGCCAACATCCGGCCCGTCGCGCTGCTCTCGGTCGGGTACGTCCTCTTCGCCACCGTCGCCGTCGGCTGGCTCGCGTACGTCCTCGTCCCGGACCTGCCGCTGACCGCGGCGCTCGTCCTCGGCGCGGTCGTCGCGCCGCCGGACGCGGTCGCCGCGACGGCGATCGCCCGCAAGCTGGGGCTGCCGAACCGGATCACCACGATCCTCCAGGGCGAGTCCCTGGTGAACGACGCCACCGCGATCACCGCCTTCAAGGTGGCGCTCGCGGCCGCCGTCGGCGAGGGCGTCAGCTGGGCGGGAGGCCTCGGCGAGTTCGCGCTCGCGGCGATCGGCGGGGTCGGCGTGGGCCTCGTCCTGATGGTCCCCATCCACTGGCTCCGGCTCCGCATCGGCGAGGCCCTGCTGCAGAACACCCTCTCCCTGCTGATCCCCTTCATCGCCTACGCGGCGGCCGAGGAGGTCGGCGCCTCCGGGGTGCTCGCCGTGGTCGTCGTCGGCCTCTTCCTCGGGCACCGCAACTACCAGGTGGACTTCGCGACCCGCCTCCAGGAGGAGGCCGTGTGGAAGATGGTCGCCTTCGTCCTGGAGTCCGCGGTCTTCGCCCTCATCGGGCTCCAGCTGCCGTACGTCGTCCAGGGCCTCGGGCGGTACGGGATCGGCGAGGCGATCGGGTACGCCCTCGGAGTCTTCGTGGCCGTGGTCGTCGTCCGCTACGTCTGGGTCTACCCCGCCACCTTCCTGCCCCGGCTCTCGGAGCGGATCAGGAAACGGGAGCCGGGCGTCGACTGGCGGGCCCCGCTGATCGTCGGCTGGGCCGGCATGCGGGGCGTGGTCTCGCTCGCCATCGCCTTCTCCATCCCGGTGATGACGGACGGCGTGGAGTTCCCGGCCCGCAACCTCGTCCTCTTCCTCACCTTCACCACCGTGATCGGGACCCTGGTGGTCCAGGGCCTCACGCTGCCCCCGCTGATCCGGCTCCTCAAGCTCCCCGGCCGCGACACGTACCAGGAGACCCTGGCGGAGGCCCAGGCCCAGAGCGAGGCGTCCCGGGCGGCGGAGGAGCGCCTGGACGCCCTCCTGGCCGACGAGCGCAACGCCCTGCCGCAGCCCCTCTCCGACCGGCTCCGCACGGTCCTGGAACGGCGCCGCAACGCGGTCTGGGAGCGCCTCGGCGCGGTCAACGAGGTCACCGGCGAGACCGCCGACGACACCTACCGCCGGCTCTCCCGCGCGATGATCGAGGCCGAACGCGAGGTGTTCGTACGGCTCCGGGACGAGCGCCGCATCGACGACGAGATGCTCCGCACCCTGCTGCGCCGCCTCGACCTGGAGGAGGCGGCGGCCTACCGCGAGGAGAGTGCCTGAGGTCTCATGACGGCGCGCCCGTGACCACCGCCGCGACCCTCGTGCCGGGCGCGAACGCGCCCTCCTCGGCGAGGGCGACAAGTCCGTAGAGCATTTTGGCGACATACAGTCGCTCGACGGCGAGTCCGTGCCGCGCTTCGAAGTCCTCGGCGAACGCGTCGAGCGCCGGGCTCGTACGGGCGTACCCGCCGCCGTGGAAGCGCTCGTCGAGGCTCCAGTCGCCCCGGGGACCGCCGAACGCGGCGCGCTGCAAGGCCTGTACCTCCTCGCCCAGGAAACCGCCCTTGAGGACCGGGACGCCGAGCGTCCGCTGCCCGGGGCCGAGGCCCGCCGCCAGGCCCGCCAAGGTGCCACCGGTGCCGCAGGCGACGGCCACCACGTCCGCGGCCCCGCGCAGCTCCCGGCCGAGCTCCACACAGCCCTCGACGGCGAGGGCGTTGCTGCCGCCTTCGGGGACGACGTACGTCCCCGAAGGGGACTGTGCGAGGAGTTCGGCCAGCACCTCCGGGTCGGACTTCCTCCGGTACGTGGCGCGGTCCACGAACACCAGCCGCATCCCGTCCGCCGCGCACCGCGCCAGCGACCGGTTCAGGGGGCGGTCGGCCAGCTCCTGGCCGCGTACGACCCCGATCGTCTCGAAGCCGAGCAGCCGGCCGGCGGCGGCCGTCGCCCGCAGGTGGTTGGAGTACGCGCCGCCGAAGGTCAGCACCGGGCGGCCGTCCGCGGCGCGCAGATTGAGCGCCAGCTTCCGCCACTTGTTGCCCGGCAGGTCCGGGTGGATCAGGTCGTCGCGCTTGAGCAGCAGCCGCAGGCCGTGGCGGGTGAAGCGTTCGTCCTCGACCGGCTCCAGGGGGGACGGGAGCCGGGGGCGCAGGCGGGCGAGGTCGAACGCGTTCACCAGGCCATTGTCTACGGAGCGGTGACTCGGGCTACCGAAGGCGGTCCGCGATGCGTTCCCGCATCGAGGCCATCGTGAAGCCGCGCGGATCGACCTTCCCCGGCTGCCACTCCAGGTGCCCGATCACCGAGCGCTGGTTCCAGCCGTGCACCCGGCACACCGCCGCCGCGGCCTTCTCGATGGCCTCCAGCTGGACCTTCGGCCAGGGGTCCTTCCCGTCCCCGAGGTTCTCGCACTCGAAGCCGTAGAAGTACCGGTTGCCGTCCGTGGAGGTCTCGTTGTCCGGCGGGAGGCCCTGCTCGGCGATGACCGCCCTGAGGACATCGTCGTCGCCGGCCCCGGCGTGGTTGGCGCGGCCGTAACCGACCAGGTGGACCCTGCCGTCCTTGGCGATCACGCCGTGGCAGAGCGGCCCGGGCAGGCCGCTGTAGCCGTCCCGGCAGATCCGGACGGTGTTCGCGGTGCCGCGGGTGACCGTGTGGTGGATCATCACGCCGTGGACCGGGCCCCAGGGGCCCTTGTGGTTGCGGTTGTGCGTACGCCAGTCGCCGACCTGGACGACCGAGAGGCCCTCGTCGCGCAGCGCGTCGAGGAACCTGCTCGCGGACATGGGTGGGGCCATGACCGACTCCTTCGGGATAAGCAGAACGGGACGGGGACCGAGGTACCCGGAGTACCGGACGTACCCCCGGGGTACCGGAGCGAACGACTCCGCGCCATCTGTTCGGATCCTGTGCGAGTCGATCCGGACACCGGGCAAGAGGCGGGCAGGGGTGGGCTGTTCGAGTGGAAACCGAGTGACATGCCCAGCCAGAGGCTGATCACTCCCACTCATTTGTGTAATGGCGCCCGCACTCTCCGTGCTGAAAGGCTTCCTCTCGCAGGTCATTCACATCGAGAGGGAGTTCCATGTCCGTTGGTTCGGTTGGCGACGAGGTCCGCGCGGATCAGGCGACGCCGCAGCAGAGTCTCGGTACCGCCGCCGCGCGGAACCTGGCGACCACCACCAAGTCGGCACCGCAGATGCAGGAGATCACCTCCAGGTGGCTGCTGCGGATGCTGCCGTGGGTGCAGGTCCAGGGCGGTACCTACCGGGTGAACCGGAGGCTCAGCTACTCCGTGGGGGACGGTCGCGTCACGTTCGTCCAGACAGGCGAGCGCGTCGCCGTCATCCCCGCGGAGCTCGGCGAGCTCCCCGCGCTGCGCGGCTACGAGGACGAGGAGGCCCTCACCGAGCTCGCCTCGCGGTGCCGCCAGCGCGAGTACGCGCCGGGAGAGGTGATCGCCGTCGCCGGCGAGCCCACCGACCGCGTCCACCTCCTGGCGCACGGCAAGGTCGAGCAGATCGGCGAGGGGCCGTACGGTGACGAGGCGGTCCTCGGAGTCCTCGCCGACGGCGCGCACTTCGGCGACAGCGCGCTGACCCACCCGGACGCCACGTGGGAGTGGACCGCCCGCGCGGCCACCGCCTGCACCGTCCTCGAACTCACCCACGACGACGTGCGCAACCTGGCCGAGCGGGCCACCTCGCTCGCCGCGCACCTCGCGAGCGTCGCCGCGCTGCCGCACCAGCGCACCAACAAGTTCGGCGAGGCCGCGATCGACCTCTCCGCCGGCCACGTCGGCGAGGCGGTCGTCCCGCACACGTACGTCGACTACGACGCCTCGCCGCGCGAGTACGAACTGTCGGTCGCGCAGACGGTCCTGAAGGTCCACAGCCGCGTCGCCGACCTGTACAACCAGCCGATGAACCAGACCGAGCAGCAGTTGCGGCTCACGGTCGAGGCGCTCCGCGAGCGCCAGGAGCACGAGCTGATCAACAACCGCGAGTTCGGCCTGCTCTCCAACTGCGACTACGGGCAGCGCCTCCAGCCCCACGACGGCGTGCCCAGCCCGGACGACATGGACGAGCTGCTGTCGCGGCGCCGGGGCTCGAAGATGTTCATCGCCCACCCGCGCGCCATCGCCGCCTTCGGCCGCGAGTGCAACCGGCGCGGACTCGTCCCCGAGTCCATCGAGATCAACGGCAACCGCATCCCGACCTGGCGCGGAGTCCCGATCTTCCCGAGCAACAAGATCCCGGTCTCGGACGCCCGGACCACGTCGATCATCTGTATGCGTACCGGCGAGGCCGACCAGGGCGTCATCGGTCTGCACCAGACCGGCATCCCGGACGAGATCGAGCCCAGCCTCTCCGTGCGCTTCATGGGCATCGACGAGCAGGCGATCATCTCCTACCTGGTCACGGCGTACTACTCGGCGGCGATCCTCGTGCCCGACGCGCTGGGTGTCCTGGAGAACGTGGAGGTCAGCCGCTGGCGCTGACGCGCCGGCCCCGGTGACCGTGGCGGGGGGCCGCGCCGACCGGCCCCCCGCCACGGCCCCACACGCCAAGAGCTTCAGGAATGAGGGGGAACTGTGACCATGACTCGGGCGGATGCCGTGGGAGACACCCAGGGCGCCGTGGCGCTCCTCGACCAGACACGCAGCGTCGTCAATCCCCAACTGCGCTCCACCATCGACTCGTTGCCGGGATCCATACGGCGCGTCGCGATGTACCACTTCGGCTGGGAGCAGGCCGACGGCTCCCCGGCCGCCGGGCAGCAGACGGGCAAGGCGATCCGGCCGGCGCTGGTGCTCGCCGCCACCCGCGCGCTCGGCGGTGACCCGGCGCCCGCGGTGCGGGCCGCCACCGCGGTGGAGCTCGCGCACAACTTCACGCTGCTCCACGACGACATCATGGACGAGGACCCGACCCGCCGGCACCGGCCCACGGCCTGGACGGTGTTCGGCATCCCCGACGCGCTGATGGCGGGCGACGCCATGCTCGCGCTCGCGCTGCGGCTCCTCGCCGAGGACGGCCACCCGGCTTCGGCCGCCGCCTCGGCCCGGCTCGCCGCCTGCGTGATCGAGCTCTGCGCCGGCCAGCAGGCGGACTGCGCCTTCGAGCGGCGCGGCCCGCACGAGGTGACCCTCGACGAGTGCGTGGCGATGGCCACCGCGAAGACGGGCGCCCTGCTCGGCTGCGCCTGCGCCCTCGGCGCGCTGTACGCGGGCGCGGGCGAGGAGGAGGTCGCGGCGATGGACGCGTTCGGCCGGGAGGCCGGGCTCGCCTTCCAGCTCATCGACGACCTGATCGGCATCTGGGGCGACCCGGAGCGCACGGGCAAGCCGGCCGGCGCGGACCTCGCCGCCCACAAGAAGTCGCTGCCGGTGGTCGCGGCGCTCGCCTCGGGGACGTCGGCGGGCAAGGAGCTGGCCGAGCTGTACGCCCGTACGGAACTGGACGCGGCGGCGGTACGGGCGGCGGCGGACGCGGTCGAGCGGGCGGGCGGCCGGGACTGGGCGCAGACCCAGGCGGCCGACCGGATGGCCCGCGCGGTGCAGCAGCTCTCCCACGCGGTACCGGACCTGGCGGCGGCGGGGGACCTGCTGGCCCTGGCGGAGTTCGTCACGCGCCGGACGAGGTGAGGGATCGGGACCGGCTCGGACAGGGCGACCGACCGGTCAGGCCTCCGGGACGATTCGGCTGACGACGGTCTCGATGAGGTCGTCGAGGTCCCGGTCGCCGTGGAGGCCGGGGACCGTGAAGTGGTCGAAGAGCAGCCCGGTGAGGGCGAAGTAGAGCAGCCGGACCGTGTCCGCGTCGCCCGGCATGCCGGACTCGATGTGCGTCCGGATGTTGAAGTCGAGATCGGCGCGCAGGACCTTGGTGAGCTGGGTGCGCAGCTCGGGCCGGCGGGTGGCCTCCAGGCGGAGTTCGAAGAGCCCGAGGTAGCAGGTGCGTTCGGCGGCCATCCGCCGGGCGAGCCAGCGCATCAGCTCGACGACGAGTTCTCGGCTGGGCTCCGGCCGGAAGGCCGTGGCCAGGGAACCCGGCTCCGGGGTCATCCGGACGAAGATCCGGTCCGCGACCTGGGAGAGCAGCTGGTCCCGGTCGGTGAAGTAATTGGACGAGGTGCCCGTGGGGACGCCCGCCCGGGCGTCGACCGCCCGGAAGGTGAGCCCACGGGCACCTTCGTCTCCGAGTACCTCGATCGCCGCGTCGAGCAGGGCCGTGCGTCGCTCCGGGTTTCTGGCCACCGGACCTCCTGATTCCACTTCTCGTCGGAAGATAGCTCTTGCGTAACCACTACAGGTGAAGCACTATAGCCGTCGTGGTTGTGACCGCAGCTCACACCGTAAAGACGAAAAGGACTGGTTTGCGCAAGCTCACCTATTACATCGCCTGCTCCATCGACGGCTTCATCGGTGACCCCGAGGGGGACGCCACGTCGATGTTCGCGTTCTCGACCGGGACGTACCTGGAGTTCATGGTCGGCGAGTTCCCCGAGACCATCCCGACCCAAGCGCGTGGCCCGCTCGGGATCGACGCCGACAACAAGCACTTCGACACCGTCATCCAGGGCCTGAACTCGTACCAGCTCGCCCTGGACATCGGCGTCACCAGCCCGTATGCCCACCTGCGGGAGATCGTCGCGACCCGCTCGCTCACCGAGTCGCCCGACCCGAACGTCGAGCTGATCGCCGACGACCTGGTCGGCCGGGTCCGCGAGCTCAAGGCCGAGGACAGCCCGCTGGGCATCTGGCTCTGCGGCGGCTCCCAGATCGCGGGCGCGCTGATCGACGAGGTCGACGAGCTGATCATCAAGACGTACCCGCAGGTCTACGGCTCCGGCATGCCGATGTTCGGCGCCGGCTTCGAGCCCCGCGACTTCGAACTGGGCGAGGTGCGCACCTTCGACAACGGGGTGCTCGTCCGGACGTACACCAGGAAGCGGTGACCGGACGCGCGCCCTACCCTGGGTGGTATGGGCAGCGAGACCCCGCGAACGGTACGGGACCCGCAGGCCACGCCCACGTGCCCGGCCTGCGGACAGCCCCGTGAGAAAGTCGCGAAGCGGCACAAGGTCCTGGGGGCCTGGGTGCCGGAGTGGGAAGTGCAGCCGTGCCGGAATCCGCGATGCAAGCTGTATGTCCGGCCGGGGGGCGGTGACGCCGCGGACGACGCTCGGGACGCCGTCCCGGACACCGCTGCCGGCGACGGAACGGAAGCCGCTACCACGCACGTGACCGGCAAGAACGGCGAGACCGGGAGAAGTCCGGCCACAGGGTGACCGGCCGCGCGGAGGACCCGTCCGGACCGCTACAGTCCGCGCATGTCATCGGAGTCGACAGAAGTCTGGACCGGCTGGTACCGGGACCGCAGCGGCGCGGAAGCGATCGCGATCACGGTGGACGGACGCCAGGTGTCCGCCCGCATCAGGGGAGTCGCGTACACCGGCGCGAGCTTCGCCGCCCTGTGCGCGGCGGAGAAGGGCGGCGAGGTCCTCACCGGGTGCGTCCTGGAATGGGACCTGCCGCTTCCCGTCGTCGTGGACGGTGTCAACCAGCAGGCCACCCTCGGCTGCCTGCTGACGCTCGGCGAGCGGGCGGACCTGAGCCTGACGCTGCACTACGGCGGGGCCGCCTTCGAATCGGGCATCGCCGGCGGCGACTTCGACGAGGCGCTCGACCGGGTGCGCCGCCAGCTCCCGGCCGGGGCGACGTTCGGCCGCCGGCTGCTGCAGACGGCCTGAAGGCCGCCCGTTCGCCGCGGGCGGCCTGAGCCGTACCGCCGGCCGCGCGCGGCCCGAGCGTACCCGCGCGTCAGGCGAGGCCGTTCCAGCCCCAGCGGGGAGTGGGGCCGGGGTCGCCGAGGTCCGTGCCGGGCGCCGAGGCCGAGACGTCCTTGGCGATCCGCGTCCCCCAGTCGAAATACTCCACCACCCGGCGGCGCAGCAGGGCGTCGTCCGGCAGCTCCTTCTCCACCGCCGCCGTCATCAGCTCCATCCAGCGCAGCCGCTGCTCCTCGGTGATGGAGAGCCCGAGGTGGGCGCGGAGCAGGGCCTGGTGCCCGCCCAGTTCCGCCGTGAAGTCGGCGGGCCCGGAGAAGACCTCGGCCAGCCAGACGGCGACGTGCTCCACATGGGCGGCGGTGAAGTCGGCGAAGACGGGCGCGAGGAGGGGGTCGGCGAGGACCGCCTCGTAGAAGGTGTCGGAGAGCCGGCGCAGCGCGTCCGCGCCGCCCACCGCCTCGTACAGGGTGTTCGTGTGCTCGGCGGTCACGTGACGCCTCCGGGTTCCGGGTTGTGTCCTCCCAGCATTCACACAACTCGGCCCGGATCCAAGGATGTTCGCCCACGGCACGCGCGCGGCGGGGTGGCCGGCCGCGGCCGTCCACCCCGCCGCGTGTTTCAGGGCCGGCTCAGAAGGTCTTCGCGGCGGAGGCGAGACCGTTCTGCCAGAGCTGGTCGACGCGGGCCCGCTCCTGGGCGTTGGGCTGGGCGTTCTGGCAGGACGTGCCCGGGCCGCCGCCGGACATCAGCTCGCTGCACGGGCCCGAGTAGCGGTCGGGGAGGCCGAGGACGTGCCCGGTCTCGTGGGCGGTGACGCGGGTGGAGTTGTACTGCTGGTTCTGCCGGTAGTCGAGGAAGATGTAGCCGTTGCCGTGCCCGTCGGTGCTGGCGTACGAGCCGCGCGAGTCATTGCCCTCGTAGTACGTGAAGTCGGCGTTGCCGCCCTCCACCAGCCGTACGTTGACGACCGAGCTGTTCCATATCTGGGTGCTCCGGGCGATCTGGGAGCGGAAGGTGGGGGCGTTGGCGGCGTTGTAGACGACGGTGACGGCGGCGGCGCCGGGGTTGGCGGCGCGCTTCTTCGCCACGGACTTCATGACGGCCTCGTGGAAGGCCTTGGTCGCCTTGGCGTCTTCGGTGGACCCGGCGTAGGCCGCGTATCCGGACGTCGTCGTGGCCGGTCCGGCGGGTGCTGCAACGGCCACCGGGGCGGCGCCGAGGGCGGCGGCGAGGCCGAGACCGAGGGTCGCGGCGAGGGAGGCGGTGAGGACCTTGGGGTGTCGCATGGGGGGGCTCCTCCTGGTCGGTTGGAGAGAGTGTCGGGGGAGCCGGGGTGCGTACGGATGATGGCAACAGGCGATAGCGCGAACACATCGCCGTCGATGGGTCGTTCGTTCGGTTCGTCCGTTCGGTTCGATCGTTCGGTCGTTCAGTCTGTCTCAACTTCCTTGGAATCACAGGGAATTGGTGTGACTTGGGTGTCTGGTGTGACCCCCGGTGCCGCCCTACCCTCGGGGCATGGAGCTGGAGGTGAGGCATCTGCGCGCGCTCTGCGCCATCGCGGAGACGGGCAGTCTGCACAAGGCGGCGCGCCAACTTGGAATGAGCCAGCCCTCGTTGACGACACAGCTGCGCCGGATCGAGAACTCCCTGGGCGCCGAGCTCTTCGCCCGCGGCCGCACCGGCTGCCGGCCCACACCGTTCGGCCGCTCGGTGCTCAGCAGGGCCCGGCCGCTGGTGGACCAGATGGCCACGCTGATCACCGAGACCCGGGCCGAGGCGGCCCGTTCCGACGGGCCGAGGCTGCGGGTCGGTTCGACCGCGAGCAGGGCCCTGGCGGGCTGGCTGCGCAGGCTGCGGCAGGGGCTCCCCGGCACGGACATCGCGCTCCACATGGACGTCTCCGCGAACGCCCTGCTGCGGTCGGTCGCGGTGGGTCAGCTGGACGTCGCCTTCGTCCACGAGGTCGAGGGCTGCCCACTGCGGGTGCCGGACGGGCTTCAGGAACGGGTCCTGGTCGAACGGGAGCCGCAGTTCGTCGCGATGGCCCGGGACCACCCGGCCGCGGAGCGCCCGGTGGTGGAGCTGGCCGATCTCGCCGGGGACCGGTGGATGGTCGACCCGACGGTGGACGGCGAGATGGGCGGGCTGCGGCGGGTCCTGAGCGCGGCAGGCATCGATCCGCCGCTGCTGCACGGCGATTACCACACGGCCGCCTCCCTGATCGTGCTCGGCGAGGCGGTGGCACCCTGCCAGCCGACATCGTTGCCGCGCGAGGACATGGCGATCAAGCCGTTACGGAACGACCCGCTGGCGGTGCGTCTGCTGCTGTACGCGCGCGAGGGGGCGCTGCTCGACCCGCTGTACGACGACCTCGCGGCGGCCTACCAGGAGGCGGCGCTGCGGGCGGCGCCGTACCGGCAGTGGCTCGGTCGGAACGGGATGTCAGTGGGGCCGGGCATGATGACGGTATGACGGATGGTGTGACGGATGGTGTCCTCAAGGATCGTGCTGGGGATGCGGCGGTGGGTCCTGCGGCGGATCGCGTGGCGGATCGTGTGACGGATCGTGTGACGCCTGTGGACGAGGCGGCGCTGATGGCGCTGGCGGCTGGGCACCACACGCGGACCGCTCGGGCGTGGGGCACGCGGGAGGCCGGCGGTCAGCTCGCGAAGGTGTACGCGATCGAGGCGCCCGGCCGCACGGTCGGCGAGGCCGAACTGGCGCCCGCCCTGCGGATGGCGGCGGACCAGTTGGCGCTGGGCCGGCGTGCGGGCGGTCTTGGGCTCGCGGTGGTGATCCTGCACGCGGGCGGCGACGGCGACTACGTCCTCGTACACAGCTGGATCGAGGACCATATGTCCGAGCTGGCGATCTGGACGGGCCCGGCGGGGCGGCCGGAGGAACTGCGTCCGGGGCGGCTGGGCCTCGCGCCCTGCGTCTGGGAGGCGGCGGTGCTCGCGCACGAGCGGGAGGCGTTCGTACGGCAGGTCCTGGACGGCACGGGGACGGCCGCCGAGCGCGTCGGGGCGTGGGCGGCCGACGTTCTTGAAGGGGACCTCCGTTGACCGCCGCACGCGTCCGCCACGCCCGTCCGGAGGACCTCGACCGCGTGGCCGAGCTGGCCGCCGAGCACGCCGCGTACGAGAAGGCCGCACCACCGGCGCCGGGCCTGGCGAGCCGTTTGGCGGCCCTGCTCTTCGGGGCGTCGGTGGCCGGGTCCGGTTCCGCGCGACCGCGCCTGCGCTGTCTGGTGGCGGAGGTCCCCGACGGCCGCCTGGTCGGCTACGCCACGTGCGCCCCGGAGCTCTCCACCTGGGACGGCGCCGAGTACCTCCACATGGACTGCCTCTTCCTCTCCCCGACGGAGCGCGGCCTGGGCCTGGGCCCCCTCTTCATGGAGGCGCTGCGGGCCGAGGCCAGGTCCCTCGGCCTGACGGAGATCCAGTGGCAGACGCCGACGTGGAACGAGGGCGCGATCCGCTTCTACGACCGCCTGGGCGCCACGTCGAAGGAGAAGCTCCGCTACTCCCTCCCGGTGGAGCCGCCCCGCTGACGCCGGTCCCGGGGGTCAGCGCAGCGGTGGCCAGGGGCCGGCGAGCAGCCGCTCGGCCTCCGCGACGATCGCCGCGGCATGCTGCTCGCGTGCGCCGTCCCGGAGCGCCGCCCAGCCGTTGTACGCCTCGACCTTGTCGACAAGCGGCCGAAGCGACTCGGGCCGATCGAGGTGGCCCCAGCCTTCGTGCGTGATGATGTCGCCGCCGGGCCCGGGTGCCAGGCTGCCGTTCACGATCAGCCCGAGCCAGCATCGTACGAGCTCCCAACGGGCCGACTCGGCGGGGAGCCCCTCGGACAGTCCCTCGGACAGTCCCTCGGACAGCCCCTCGGACAGCCCCTCGGACAGTCCCTTGGACAGCCCCAGCTCGTCGACCACCCGCTCGAACAGGGCGTCGGCCTCCGCGTGTTCGGCTTGCGTGAGACCGGCGAGCAGCGGGAGCGACTCGGCTTCGACATCGAGCACCAGGGCCGAGAGCCCGGCTTCGATCAGCTGCTCGGGGCGGTGCCGGCGCCCGATCAGGCGCTCAAGCACCAGCATCCGGAGGCACTCGATCGCCTCGTCGGCTGTGATGGCGTACGGGGTGTAGGGCGTGGGCGCGGTGACGTCGATGCCCGGACCGCCTCCGACGAAGTACGACCAGAAGTCGACGGTCGAGCGGGCGGGGAGGCTGCTCGCCCGCCCGGTGAACTCGTGCCGTACGTAATCGGCGAGATCGTTCCCGTAGAAGATGATGTCGGTCTGGTGGACGGAGAGCACGGGGTGGCCGCACTCGCCCGCCGTACCCGGCAGATAGCGGTGGCCGTAGACGGGAACCAGCTGCGGCACGGAGGCCAGCGCGGCCTTGGCGACCCTCAGCGCGTCGGACATCTTGGACGGCCGGGGAGCCCAGTCGGGGTGCCAGAACCCGCTGTGCTCCACGTCGAAGAGCACGCCCTCGGCGGGCTGGGCGAGCCGCTCGGCCAGCCGCTCCGGGTCGCCGTTCCGCCAGTCGGGCCAGCTGCGGGATCCGAGCGGGAGGCCGGCGGACAGGAACACCCGGTGGTCCGCCGCGAAGACGAAGCCGAACCGGCGCTCGACCGCGTCGAGTTCACGCTCGCTGAGCCCCGGCCCGATCTCGGCCCCGAGCATCTTCTGAAGGTCCCTGGCGGCGTCGAGGGTGAGCGGCGGGGGCAACTGCGTGGTCATGCCGGCAGCTTAACGAGCGCGTCGGTCAGGGCTGCTCACCAGCGAGTTCGGCGTTGGCGCGGGCGGTGACGATCGACAGGACGCGCCCGGCGGTGGCCAGCTCCTCGGGGGTGAAGCCGGCGTAGACGCGGGCGGCGATGGCCGCGCCGTATCCGCTGGCCTGCTCCTGCAGGGCCCGGCCCCGGTCGGTCAGGCGGACGTCCGAGCCGTCGGCCGCTTCGAGCAGCCCGGCCGCGAGCAGTTCCGTGACCGGGGCGAGGGCCGCGGCCTCCTCGATCTTCAGGTTCTCCCGAAGGCGGCCGGCGATGCTCCCCCGGGCGGCGGAACCGCCTTGCGCCGCGACGAAGTTCAGTGACAGGGACTGCAGATGGGTGAGGCCCAACGGGGCGATTGCCCGCTCCATGACGGCCTTCGTGGCGTAGTGCGCCAGGCCGACGACCTGGCCGTTCACGCTGGGGGTGGTGGCGGTGGACATGGTCACAACTCCTTCGGAGAGGGATCGAGGGGTACGTCGAGCAGGGTCCGCAGTTCGTCGGCGAAGGCGGCGGTGCGGGGCCCGTCGAGGCCGCCGAGCGGGGCGAGCAGCCGGCTCAGGAGCTCCTGGACCAGGCCGATCGCCTCGGTGGTGATCGCGCTGCCCCGCGGGGTGAGCGCGAGCTGGACCGCGCGGCCGTCGTCGGGGTCCTTGGCGCGCTGGAGCAGGCCCGAACTCTCCAGCGTGCGGACGAGTTTGGACACGTAGAGGGATTCGAGTCCGGTGTGGTCGGCGAGCCGCCGCTGACTCGGCCGCTCGCCGTCGGCGGCCATGCCGTACAGGGAGGAGAGCAGCGAGTACTGGGCGTGCGTGAGCCCCAGCCCCCCAAGCTCCCGATCTACGGCGACCCGCCACTTCATCGACAACCGCCACACAAGAAATCCGGGCGTAGGCCCGGTCGGGTGGGCGGAGTCATGGGGGGCCGTCGGGCCTTCCGGTGCAGCGCTCATGGGAAGTACAGTACATGGCTACAGTAGCCATGGCTACTAAAGTCCGACGCCAACCCCGCGCTCCACGAACGGAGTTGGCGTGGCACCTGCGCTTGCGCCGCCGATGCCGCACACTCTCCAGGTGATCGTCCTACAGCCCGTAGACCTGCGCCACCGATGGCTTCGCGCTTTGGCCGGTGGCCGAGTCCGGGGCGTACGGCTTCCTTCCGCTGAGTGGTGCGCTCGGCGCTGCCGAGGTCGGCACGGCTGTCATGCGCATCGCCGAGTGCAACAGCGTCGATCTGGAGGGTGAGCCCCGCCGACCCCAGCGGCCTGCCGATCCGCTGGGGCACTTTCTGCACGGGCTCCTCACCCTGGACGAACTCTTCGCCCCGGGCGGCCTGCGGGTGACGGACACAACGACCGGCGTCGTCCTGTCGCCGGGCTGCTGCAACGGGCTGGACGAACGAGGCGATTGGCCTGAGGTCATCGACGGCGCCGGCTGGGCCTCCTTCGGACATGATCCGTCCCCGTTCGCCGAGCGCGTAGGCGACGTGGTGCGGCTGACCGTTGACGCCGAGCGGCAGGACAGCCCGGTGATCGAGCTGCCCCTCACCGATCTGCGTGGCCTGATCGCCGATGCGGAGCGTGACCTGATCGCCTTCCTCCGCCTGGCCGCCGAATGGGCAGCCCTGCACCTCTGTGACTACGCCGACCCTGTAGGCACAGCTCTCGCTCGCGCCCTCGACCTGCCCGCGCCTGCCCTGCCCGCGCCTGCCCTGCCCGCGCCTGCCCTGCCCGCGCCTGTTCTACCGCCGAGGCGGTAGAACAGGCGCGGCGACCCGCATCACGCGACGGCGGTACCCTCCAGTTCGACCAGCTGGCCGGGGAGCGCCAGGCGGGTCACCCCGAGCATCGTCATGGTCGGGGCCACCCCGGCGGCGCCCAGCCGGGCCGCCAGTGCGCCGTAGTGCTGGAAGAGCAGATCGACGTCGGTCGTGTAGACGTTGAGGCGGACGAGGTCCGCGAGGGACATGCCGGCCTCGCCGAGCACGGCCTCCACGTTGTCGATGCTCAGCGCCAGCTGCGCCGCCATGTCGCCGTCGTGCTGGGGCTTGCCGTCGTCGCCCATCGCGGTCTGGCCCGAGATGTACAGGGTCCGGGTGTGCCCGGAGACGAGTTCGCCCTGGTTGAAGCCCAACTCCGCCGACCACGTCACCGGGTTGATCGCCGTTCGTTCCATCGCCACGTCCGCTCCGTTCGATTCATGGGGAGTGCGTACGTGACCAGCCTCGCAACGAATCACGACACCCTTAGTCATGTATTTCGATAGAGTTTTGGCATGCGCGCCGACCGGTTGGTCTCACTCGTGCTGCTGCTGCGTCAGCGCGGCCGGCTGACCGCGGACACGCTCGCCCGCGAGCTGGAGGTATCCACCCGCACCGTGCTGCGCGACATCGAGGCGCTCTCCGCGGCCGGCGTCCCGGTCTACGCCGAACGCGGCCGGCACGGCGGGTTCGCGTTGGCGCCCGGGTTCCGGACCGAGCTCACCGGCCTGAACCACGACGAGGCCCTCGCCTTGCTGGCCGCCGGATCGGGGCGTGGTGAGCAGGTGTTCGGCCTCGGCTCGGCGCTCGCCTCGGCCATGCGGAAGGTGGTCGACGCGCTGCCCGAAAGCCACCGGGCCACCGCCGGCGACGCGGCCCAGCGATTTCTCGTCGACCCGGAGACCGACCTGCTCTCACGCCGGCTGGTCACCGAGGAGGTACCCGACACCACCATGGCCGTGGTCCGGCGGGCGGTGCTCGCCGGGCACCAACTGCGCATCCACTACGCGGCCACGGGCCAGGCGCCCCAGTGGCGCACCGTGGACCCGATCGGCCTCGTCACCGTACGAGACCGGGCCTACCTGCTGGCCACGCGATCCGGCGAGGACCGCACCTACCGGCTGTCGCGGGTGCTGGCCGCCGAGGAACTCCCCGAACCGGCACAGCGACCGAAGCGGGTCGATCTGGACCGGATCTGGCGGGAACGCTCCGCGCGCTTTCTCTCCGGCGGCGACCACATCACAGTGCTGGCACGCGTGAACCCGGCGCGGCGGGAGGAGCTACTGGACACCGCGCTGGCCGTCCGCGCGGAAGAACCCGACGCGGACGGCTGGCTGCGCCTGGAGCTCACCTTCCAGGACTCACGGCACGCCGAATGGGCGCTCTGGCAGCTCGGCACGGACGCGGAAGCCCTGACCCCGCGGTCGTTGCGTACCTCCCTACACCACCGCGCCACCGCGCTCGCCACCCGCTACGGAGACTCCTGACCACGACGAAGGGCCCGACCGGGGTTGCCGGGCGGGCCCTCGCGGTGCCGTCGGGGACGAAGGTCAGGCCTTCTTCGTCTCCCAGAAGATGCGGTCGCTCCATTGGGGTCCTTCGCCGAGTTGATTCTGACCTGGCCGTATGTCGCTGACCTGCATCTTCCCGGTGTAGGTATCTAGCAGTATCTAGCAGGAACTCGCAGCGTCGCGTAACAACGTTCCATGATCATCTCCCATGGAATCTCCCACCCCTCCCAGGCCTGCACAGCAAAAGACCGCCCACCTGCCGGGGGTGCTCGGCAGATGGGCGGCCGCTGAGGGGTGGGCGTCATGATCAAATAATGCGTCACTGCTGACGCTGACATGGGATCATGCAGCTCAGAGCGTTGTCGAGTGCACGAACAACCGGCCTGGGTCCACGACCGCCGACGCGCTCTCGGCCGCCGCATCCGCGACCTCCGCATACACGCGGGCCACACCCAGGAGGCTTTCGTGGAGATGACCGATATCGACCGGCGAACGTTCCAGCGCATCGAGGCCGGCGAGAGCGACCCGCGCTACGGCCACCTGCTCCGCATCGCCGACGCCTTGGGAGTGCCGCTCGCCGAGCTGGTGAGGTAGCCCCGGCCGGGGGACGGTCCGACCGGGGCGGACAGGGTGCGGCTACTGGCCGCAGGTGTTGCAGTTGTACATCTGCTGGCTGATGCAGTTGCCGTGGTCGTCGTAGACGTACACGGTCGACCGCGTGCCGGGGCACTGGCCGCCGTCGGGCAGCTGCCTACCGCACGGCGTGGCGTGATCCTGCTGGTGACCCATGAGCGAACTCCTGCTTCTGGGAAGGGGTGGGCTCCCAGACGCCCGTACAGCCGGTGCAGTACCAGCGCCACCGATCCGGCTGGGCCGGGATGATGCGGGTCGTGTCTTTCCAGAGCATCGGCCGCCCCGGGCATCGGGGGCATGACGGCGGCTTGGGCACCATGCGGGTCTCCTTCAGGTCGTGCATCAGCCTGGTGCTTCTGCCGGGTGTGCACTGTGCTGAACCGCCTCGACCACCCGTACGAGGGACGCACGGGGGCGGGGCGGCGATCAGGGGGTGACGACGCCGTGCGCGATCACGGCGAGGACGCCGAGGACGATCAGGCAGTACAGCGTCTGCCGCTGCCACTCGGTCAGCGCGACCACCCCTGGGGCCGGCCCGTGAGGTGGCAGGGGCAGTCGCAGCGAATCCTGAGGGCCGTGTCCCCGGACGGGGTGACGACATAGCCGGGGCGGCACAGGCCGCAGGCCTTCAACTGGCACTCCGGGGTCAGGACCCGGGGATTCGTGGGCGCGGTCACTGAGCGCTCCCTCGGTGGCGAGGGCAGGCGCAGGGCGCCCACACCAGGACGTTGTCCTTCAACCGCTCCGGGTCACCTGACGGCACCGTCACGGGTTCCCCAACAGGCTGCCGTTCCTCGGTACCGGGTGATGCCCGGTAGACCTTGATCGTCATCATGTAATGCTCTTTCCGACCCGACTCGGATAGGGACATCACCAGCGTGGCAACGCATTCCGCCGGACGCGATACGCACCTGTTATCACCCGGCGTATCGTCGCAACATGAGTGGTCGGGAACCCTGGGCAGACCCGGGCCTACGTGCGGCTTGGGCGCAGCAGGACTGGGCGGCGATCCTGCGCGAGTACCGGCGGGCAGCCGGACTATCGCAGCGTGGCCTGGAGGCACAGATCGGCGTGGCCCAGCCCTACATCGCTGCTATCGAGAAGGGCCGCCGCCGGGTGACCACACCTGAGCTGAAGGCCCGCATTGCCGAAGGGCTGCATGTGCCACCAGAGTTGACCGGTGCCGCCAAGCACACCCACGACGGATGGACGCCGCCGGCCGAGCTGCAAGAGCGGATCGCCCACGGACACACCGTGGGGCGTACTGACCTGCGCACTGCTGACTGGATCGGCGAGGTTCTGGCCCGGCATCGACGGGCTGAAGATGAGGTCGGCGGTCAGAGCTTGTGGCCGGTCGTCCAGTCCCAGCTCGATGCTGTGACACGACTCCTGCCCAACACGTCCGGCGAAGCTGCCGACCGGCTGCTGTTGCTGGCCGCCGAGCACGCGCACTGGCTGTCGTGGGTCGCCTGGGCAGAGCGGCAATCCGGGCCCGCGCTCTCCTGGCTCGGCCTCGCGCACGGCTGGGCCATCGACGGCGGCCACGCCGATATGGCGTCATGGGTGCTGCGGGTCCGGTCGTACTACACGCTCCAGGGAGGCGACCCCGTACGCGCGCTACGGACTGCCGAGGCAGCTCGGGCCGGCAGCCTGTCTCCGGGAGCTGCGTCAGCTGCCGCGCACCAGACGGCCTTGGCGGCGGCAGCCCTTGGGGAGCGCACGCGGGCGCGGCGTCTTGCGGATGAGGCGCTCGCCCTGGCGCTCGAAGTCCCCGACGAGGAGGACCGGCCGGGCTGGCTGTACTGGCTCGATGGGACACGGGCGCGCCTCGATGCGGCGGCGGTGGCGTACGCGTGCCGGGACTGGGCGGCGGCGGCCGAGGGGATCCGCGCTGCACTGCCCGGCCTGGAGAAGGGGTACCCGCGGGACTACGCCCACTACGCGGCCCAGCTCGCGGACGCGGAACGGCGAGCCTAGGCCTCGGTGGCGATTTCCACCTTCGTGATGATCGGGTGCTCGCCGACGGCGAGCTTCGGACCGAGCGCAGCCCCGAGCTCCTGATAGCTGGGCAGGTACCGCCGCATCTCACCCGCGATGACCCCGGCCTCTTCCGGGTCGGACGCCTCGACCAGGTCGATGCGCGTCTCCAGGTCGGCCGGCTCGTAGTCTTCGGGGCCGACGCCCTCGGGGAGGACTCGGTAGGTGATGCGGTACGTGGTCGCCATGGCCGGGATCGTAGCCGGGGCCACTGACAGCGGCGCCCCCGAGGGTCGGGCCTCGGGGGCGGCTCGGGCCAGCGTAGCGGGCCCGGGGCGTCTCGACCCCAGACATGACGAAACCGCCCCCTCCCGCCCGAAGGCGAGAGGGGGCGTCGTGCTGCGGGGGCCGGACTCGAACCGGCGTCTGAGCCAGGTATGAACCGGCTGCTCTGTGCCTGTTGAGCTACCCCGCAGCAGCTCGTGTCGTCTGGGACAGGGGGCGTGGTTCAGGGGTAGATGCGTCGGGCCGGGTCGAGCGCCGCCTCCGTCGCACGCTTCACCGGGCCCGGCGCGGGCGCCTGGTCGCGGCGGCAGACCAGTGCATCCGGATCACCAGGCGGCGGCTGCAGCGAGTACCCGGTGGGGCAGGTCTGTCCGTTGGTGCCGTCGGCTCCGTCCCGGCCGTCGGACCCATCCCGCCCCGGCGCCCCCGGCTCGCCCGGCGGACCCGCCGGACCCGCGGGACCCGTCGGCCCGGGCGGACCCGTCGGGCCCGCGGCGCCGGTCGCCCCGACACCGTCCGTACCGGCGGCACCGGGACTCCCCGACGGACCAGGCGACCCAGTCGGGCCCGGGCTCCCCGGGACACCCGCCGGCCCCGACGGGCCGGGCTCACCCTGCGGGCCGGGCGGGCCCTCGATGCTCTGCCCCGGCTGGCCGCGTGACCCGGGCGGGCCCGCGACCGGCGAGGCGCCGAGGCGTTCCACCTGCGCGGCCAGCTGGTCGCGGGCGTCGTTCGCAGCACGGAGATCGCGCGCCATGCCCTGCATCGTGAGGATCACGAACACGAACCCCGCCAGCATCGTGGCCGCCGTCAGCCAGAACGCCAGATCCCCCCGCCGCCGAGGGCCAGTCGTGGTGCTTGTATGTCGCCTCACGCTCCGGCCCCCCGGGCTTGGATGTACACGGTGAGGAGCAGCAGAAGCACCGGCGCGATCAGCGCGCTGAACAGGAGACGCCGGTCGGCTGCCCGCCGGTCGATGGCCCGCTGGTCGTCCTGCTGCTTCTTCTCCTTCTCCTGCTCACGGGCGTTCTCGATGGACGTGACCCGCTCGGCCAACAGGCGTTCGGCTTGCTCGCGGGCCAGCTGCTCCAGCTGGTACCGCTCCATCGAGACCTTGCCGTCGAGCCTGGAGCCCAGCTCCCGGAAGTCCTCCTTCAAGTCCTGGCGGACATCTTCGAGGCGACGCATCACCTCGCCGAGAGTCGGGTCAGTCGTCACGCCCTACTCCGATCAGACGTGCGTGTTCTTGGTGACCCAGCCGACGGTGGTCTTGTCACCGATCAGCGTGCCGACCGCGGCCTTCAGCACGGACAGGCCGGCGGGAATCGCAGCGATCGCGGCGGCCTTCACAGCGGACAGGCTGGTGAGGTCGAAGCCGTCGGCAAGGAGCAGGCCGAGGAACGCGACCGCGTACGTACCAGCGACGCGCTCGACGGTGTCGAGGACGAGACGAGACATGGAGGTTCTCCGATCAGGGGGTGATGGTGAAGCCGCGCTTCGTCGCCAGCTTCTTGAGGGACTCGGGGCCGGGAATGCCGTCGGCGTCCGCGCCCTTGTAGCCGCACTTCCGCTGCCACGCCGCGTACGCCCGCACGGTGGCGGTGCCGTAGTGGCCGTCCGCGACATCGCGGGCGAGCAGCCCCTCGGCAACGAGCGCGCTCTCGACCGTCTTCGTGCCGTAGTACGACACCGGCGTACCGCGCTTCGGCGGGTCAGCCTTCGCCGCGGCAACCAGCTTCGACAGGTCCACGGACGGCTTCGGGCCGGGCGTCGGCTTCGGCTCCGCAGCGGTCGCCGGCCGAGGGGCGCCCCGCTGCACCCAGTCGTACAGCGCGTCCCCGGGGCACGAGGTGGGGTGCCCGTCCTTGTGGCCGCCTACCCAGGAGCCTGCGCGGCCGTTGGCGCGGAGCTCCTCGATCGCGTCACGGAGGCCGTGGAGCATGGCCTCGGTGGGCTTCGTCAGCCCGGACGAGCCGAGCAGCGCACAGACCGCGTAGTCCTGGGTGTTGAGTGCGGCAGTGCCGTTGGCGCCGGTCCGCTTATGGGCGCCTCGGCCCTCGAATACGTCGCCGTGCTCGCAGACGAGGAAGTTGTACGCGATGTCGACGTAGTTCTCCGTCTTGTTCGCCAGGTGCGAGGCGCGGATCTGGCGGACGTATGCGGCGCACTCGGCGTGCGGGCGCGAGGAGTACGCGGTGCCCAGGTAGTGGACCTTCACGCCGCGCGTGGAGCCGATGTAGCTGGCGGGGCTGGTGGCGGGCGCGCCCCACTGGGAGCGCCGGATGATGGCCATGAGGGCCTCCAGACATGACGAAAGCCCCAGCCAACAGGCGTGGGGCGCACGGAAGTAGGACGGGTCAGACGGGGTTGTCGATGTACATGCCGTTCAGCAGGATCGCGTTTGTACTGGCCCCGGCGGCCGTCGGGACGCCGACGCGCAGCTGGCCGCTGGTCTGCAAGGTGCAGCGGACCGAGTAGAACGCGCTGGCCGCGCCAACGAGCGGCCAGCCCTTTTCAAACGCGGGCCTGTAGCCGGTGTTGAAGGTGAACGCGAGGGTGTCGGTGTTGACGGCCAGCGCGGCCACCTGGATCCGGCCCTCGTACTCCCAGCGCTCCTCCCCCATGATCCGGACCTTCCGCATTCGGGGGGCGTCCGAGCCCGACGCGGTGAAGTTCGTGGCGAAAGAGCCGATCGAAGCGAAGGGCGTCCACTCCATCACCTCCTCGACCAGCCGAGTGTTCAGCTTTCCGGCGGTGACGGTCTCGCCCGCCAGGAAGGGCGTGTAGACCATGGTTCCTCCTCTACAGGGCGACGATCATGGGCTGGGCCAGGCGGACAGCCGTCCCCGCCGAGTGGGCCTTGACGATGCCGTTGACGGAGCGGGTCACCGTCATCAGCTGCGGAGTGCTCGCCAGGTTGTCCATCGAGACCGTGACGGGCAGGACGTTGGACAGCGAGGCGCCCGCCTGCGTCCGCAACCCCACGGATCCGGCAGCCGTGAATGCGGAGTCCGTGGCGGTCGCCTGC
Source organism: Streptomyces sp. P9(2023) (assembly GCF_032436795.1). NCBI lineage: Bacteria > Bacillati > Actinomycetota > Actinomycetes > Kitasatosporales > Streptomycetaceae > Streptomyces > Streptomyces sp. P9(2023). The sequence continues at coordinate 89,603 of NZ_JAUPWM010000004.1, read as the reverse complement.
GGGGCCGGCGGCGGCGTGCCGCTCGCGAGCCAGATGCTGGCCGACAGGGCGTCGCCGGTCACCGTGAACCGCAGCCGGTACAGCGTGGCCGCGACGTACGTGAGCCCGGTCGCGAAGGTCGCAAGCTGGGTGTCGACACCCGCGACGGTCTTGCGGATGGACAGCGTCATTGCGCCGCCCGCAGCGATCTGCACGCGGGCGTTGTAGAAGTTCGAGCTGTCGACCCGGCGCGCCATCGACTGGATGAACACGTTGTCGCCGGTGGGGACCACGGAAAGTGCGAAGTCGAACGTCACGTCGACGTCCGGGGAGACGATCGCAATGGTCGTGGCCCGGGGGGCGTTGAGCGTCGTGATCGAGTGCTGCCCCACGGTCCCGTTGACGCTGAAGTTGGCGGCGGTGCCGCCGGCCGTGGCCCACGCCTGCCCGGAGTCGGCCGTCCCCCACCCGTTGGAGACGCTCCGCGTGAACGCGTCCTGCGCCACGCCCGTGACCGCGGTGACTGTGGCCTCCTCTCCGCCGAACTGCATGTCGAACGGCATCTCCGCCGGGTCCTGGATCCATTTGGGGCCCGCGGTCGCCGTCACCGGCAGCAGCGTGGCCGTGTCCGTAACAGCTGCGATCAGCTCCGAGCCGTCCGTGTCGCCCCGACCGAGTACCGGGTCATCGAGGACGCCGACCGTCCACGGGCCCGCCGGGGAGCAGATGAGGGCGACGTCCCAGCGGTGGGGCTGCATGTCGTCGTCGATGCGCTGCACGATCAGGTCGACCGGGCCGGGAGGCATCGTCGAGGGTGTGTCCTCGATCCGGATGCGGTCACCGACCTGGAGCGCGGTCACCGCCGGAATGAGGTCCGGCCGGTGGTGGAGCATGATCCGCACCGTTGGGTAGCGGGCCTCATCCCACGTGGCAATGTGCAGGCGCCACCCGGCGACTTGGAGCGGCTGGTCGTCGGCGTACAGATTGAGGGTGACGGCCTCGTCGTACAGGCCGACCTCGTCGACGGAGAGCGGCCCGGTCTCCAGTACGGCGCGCCCGGATGAGCCGTTCTCGCGGCTGACCGTGATGTCGTTGCGCAGACGCGTGTCGTCCTCCGTCGGCGCGAACGGGGGCGCCACATCCCCGCCCGCGTAGTCGAGGACGAGCGCAGGGGTCTGGTTCTCCATGCTCTGCCGGTCCCGGTACACCAGGGCCAGTCGCGCGGAGTCCTCGTAGAGGATGCCGCCGTCGGCGTCTGCCGCCTCCTGGAGCAAGTCCAACAGCTTCTTCTGACGCTGAGGGCCCAGTTGCGTGGAAGGGCGGCCCGGGTCCCCTTCGTAGATGCTCGCGGACACCGTGTGGGCTTCCTCGGAGGCCAGCCGAGCTACGCGCTCTGTGGCGGTGTCTCCGTTGAAGCCGTCATCTGCGCCGTTGTACGGCGCAGCTGGATCGTCTCCGTCGTCGAATGCGAACACCGAGACGTGCCCGACCTTCAGGTCTGGCAGGGTGCCGAAGGGCGTGTTGATCTGGGTGATGATTCCGGGCTCGGCGGAGGTGGTGGTGCTGAATTCACCGGCGACACCGCCGACGTTGTACCAGGTGACGGTCCAGTCGAGGACGTTGAAGCTGGCAGGGAAGACCCGCAGTTGAAGGCGGTTCCAGCCCTGGAAGAGGTCCGCTCCGATGCCGATTGCCTGGTTGACCAGTGCAGTGTTCTCGAAGTCGATGGCCTGCACCGTTGCCACACCGCTGCGCATGAGGATGCGCCACCGCTTCAGTGACCCGTCGGTGCGCCAGGAGAAGACCTCTTGGTCCGACCCGGGCGCGGACGACATGTTGTAGATCATCTCGACCATCCAGCCGGTGCCCGACGTCTGGCGGGGCACGGTGCCGCGCATCGTGCCGCCTGAGGCGACCGCGGGCAGTGGACCGGATCCGGCGAGGCTGTCGTCCTGGCCGAAGGTGAAGCCCGTGACGGTCATCGGGGCGACGCCGTCGATGGGCGAGTACGCCTGGGTGGCCTCCTCGGCCTCTTCGAGGGGCCAGTACGCCAGCGGGCTGTAGGAGGGGATCCGGCGCCGCAGCGTCGATGCGAGCTCCTTCCTGCCCTGCCCCAGACGTCCCAGAAGTCCAGCGGTCTGGATCGGGGCGCGGACGTCGTGGCCGCTGGTGTGCCAATGCGACGGCCAGTGGGGCACCGCGTGGACAACCCGGGTACGGCGGTCGGTGATCGTGGCGCCGTTGTCGATGGTCCACGCACGGCCGGCGGAATCGGTGAAGCTGGTGGCGCCGGCCGCTTGCTGATCGAACCGGGGGCTGGCCACGACCGTGCCGCCGATGCCGCTGCGGACCTCGACGGCGTGGATACGGCGGCCGACGTTGGCGAAGAAGACGGTGGTGATGTCGCCGATCTCCAGCGCCGCGGTGGAACTGAAGAGCGAGGTCGTTCCGGCGGTGGTCACGAGCTGGTCGAACTGCGTCCACGTGCCGTCGATGGTGGCGGCGGTGTACATGGTGATCGTGTAGCCGCCGGCGCCGTTGTCGACGTCGACGGTGACACGCAGGGCGGCACGCTTTCCGGGGCCGAACGGCAGACGCAGGGTGGAGCGCCGTTCTGTGATGGTGCTTCCGTTGGTGGACCAGGTGAAGAGGGCTTCGCCTTCGCCCGTGATCATGAATCGCCAAGAGCGCTGATTGCCGGTGGTCAGGTACTTGCCGAACAGCTCGTAGCCGCCGTGCGATCCGCCCCACTCCTCCGGAGTGATGTCGATCCGGACGTCGATGTCGCCTGTGATATCCAGCGACGCGTGGTCAGGGGTCGTTGCGCGGCCTGCCACGCCCTGAGGCACGTCGAGCACGGTTTCCCCAGCCACTGTGGAGATCCGGATCGGGGTGTTACGCGGCAACTTCTCGTAGTACTGGCTGTTCGGGTTCCGGTTGGAGTACAGGCCGCCCGGTGACAACAGGGTGAGGCTGCCGGCCCCCGGGTCGACGACACGCCCCTCGTCCGAGCGGCCACGGGACAGTTTGATCCCGTCGCTCTTGACGACGTGGTGGGTGACGTCGGTCCATGTGCCGTCGATCTGGAGCTCGACGCGCGCGTCGGGGACCGGCATGGCGCCTCCTTGTCAGTACTGCCCGAAGGCGAGTTGGACGTCGCCGCGGCCGTCGCGCTGGACGATGCCGCGGATCAGTTCCCGCATCTCCCGCGGGCCGGACAGTTCGATGACCACGCGCTGGGGCCCGCCCGCGCCCGCGTAGCCGCCGCCGGTCGGGCCGCCCATGGTCATGCCGGGCAGACTCGTGGTGATGCCCTGCAACTGGCGCTGAAGGGCAGGCACCTGATCGGAGATGCCGCGCTGGAAACCCCCGATGACCAGCCGTCCGGCGGGCCGCAACAGGCGGGCGTCGACGTCGGCCGGGCCCTTCCAGTCCGGGATCATGTTGGTGATCCCGGAGAACTCGGCCCGCAGGCTGCTGATCATCGACTTCACGCCGTTGATCAGGCCCTGGAGGATGCGGCGCCCGGCGCCGTACAGCAGGTTCCCCTGGTCGCTGAACGACTTCCTGATTCGGCCCGGGATCCCGCGGAACCAGTTGATGGTGTCGTTGGCTGCCTTCGATACCGAGCGGCCCAGGTTGGTGGCCATCTCTGTGGCGCGGCGGGATGCCCAGTCTCGGAGCTGGCTGAGGGCCTGGGAGGAGCGGTCCCGCATCCGCGTGATGCTGTTGGCGAAGTCCGTCGCCAAGTTGCGGCCCAACGTCTTCACGTGCTCCAGGGCGCCGGAAAAATCTCCGGAGAGCAGAGCGCCCAACGCCTTCACGGCGGGGATGACGTAGCGGGTGATGAAGTCGGCGAGCGCGGTGAGGGCCCCGGCCGTGAGCTTCGTCATCAGGGCGATGATCGGGCCGATGTAGGGCATCAGGTCTTCGAGGAGCGCGGTGCCCATTTCGATGATCTTCACGACCAGCGGAGCGGCCTCCACAAGGAGGTCGGCGAAGGCGAGCGCGAGGTCCGTCAGGCTCGGCGTCAGGCCGACCAGTACCTCGGTCAGGAGCGGGAAGATCCTGTTGGCCATGTCGACGAACGGCGGCAGGAGCTTGGGCAGCACCTGCGTGGCCAAAGTGTTCAGGATCGGCAGGAGTACGGCGCCAGCCGTCTGGGCGAGCTGCGCCAGGAAAGGGGCCGCCGCCTTGACGACCTCGCCGAACGATGCGAACAGCGGGACCAGCGCGGGGAGGATCGAGGCGACCAGGTCGGCGGCCAGGTCGACGAACGGGAGCGCGGCCTCGACGATCAGCCCGACGACCTTGGCCAGTTCGACGAGTACCGGGCCCAACGCATCCGCGATCTTCAGCAGCCCGGCGCCGAGGTGCCTCACGAGCTCCTCGACCGGCGGCCCGAGGACCTCGAAGACGCGGCCGAGGGTCTTCAGCAGCGACACGAGGATCGGGCCGACCGACTTCCCGATCTGCGCCATCACACCGAAGATCGCCTTCAAGCCGCCCAGGGCCTCCGGGGAAGCGAAGGCATCGGCGATCTGGCCGGTCAGCTCCTTCAGCATGCCGATCAGCCCGCCGCCGGACACCTGCGCGGCGGAGAAGACGGAGCCGATGATGTAGACGACGTTCCCCGCGATCTCGGCCAGATCCCCCAGGAGGGACACAGCCCGCTCGATCGCGGCCTGCATGCGGCCGTCGGCGAACGCGTCCGCCATCCGCGTGCTGAGCTGCTCGAACGCGCCGCCAGCCGCAGCGGTCAGCTTGGCGAACGAGGGCCCCGCGGCGGCCGCAACTTGAGTCAGCCCCTGCACGAGAACTCCGGGCACGTGGGCCAGGTTGTTCAAGCCCCTGTTCGCCCCGGAGATCGCCTGCCCCAGCGCCCCGGACCTGGACAGTCCGATGGCCACGTTGCCGATGTTCTTGGCCACCAGGTTCAACGTGCCAGCGGTGACCCTGAGCCCGTTCTTGAGGATGGGCAGGGTGGTCTTGCCCATCTCCTTGAGGATCTTGTCCAGGCCCTTGAACATGCGTTCCTGGACCATCTGCTGAATCTCACGGAACTCAGGCGCGAGAGCCTTGACCTGGAGCGCGAACGCCCGCGCGCTGGGCGACAGCTTCTTCAGCGCCTCGTTGAACTCCTCAGCCTTCGAAGGGTCCAGAGCCGCCGAGACCGCGTCGCCGACGCCCACCATGCCGAGCTGCAGCGTCTTCGTGGCCAGCTGGACCGCGAACAGGCCGCTCGCTGCCAGCCCGGCCGCCGGGGCGATGCTGCCGACAGCCGAAGCCAGACCGGCCGCCAGCGGCACAGCCGCGCCGAGCTTGGCCGCGATCCCGCCGATGGACGTGGCCAGCCCGCCGAGCTTCCCCACCATCCCGCCGAGGCCACCCAGGCTGAGGCCGAAGCGCCGACCCTCGTCGGTGCCCGTGCGCAGCCCAGCCGCGATCAGCTCGCCAGTCGACACGAACCGGCCGTCGAGCCGCCGCAGGCGGCCCTCAACGTCTCGCTGAAAACCCCGCATCCGCAGGTCGGCGTCCGACAGGCCGCGGCGCATGCCCGAGTCGTCCGCGTCGATGAGAGCAGTGAGTTCGCCGACGGTCAGCCCAGCCATGCGGCCCCCTCTCGGGTCAGGTGCGCCGCAGTGCGGCGCGGATCAGGTCGGGGTCGTCGACGATCGATAGCTCGTCCCCCGCCACGCGCCGGAACGCGGCCTCCGGCGAGAGGCCCCCGAGGAGGGCGTGGAAGCGGCGGCGGGTCAGGCGCGCGATCTCGTGCGGGCCGAGCTGGTACTCGCGCTGGAAGTCGGCTTCGATCGCCCACCAGTGCTCGCGGACCGCGGCTTCGAGGCGGCTCGGCGGGCGGCTCGGTTCGGGGCTTTTCCCTCGTCAGCCTCCGCCGCTACGACGGTGTCGTACGCCTCGCGGAACGACACCTTCGTGCCGGTGGCATGGGCCATGCCCCAGGCGATGACGGTCTTGAACTCCATCAGGCCCATGCCTGCGTCGATCCACTGGTCGAGGACGGTGTCGCCGAAGAGCAGGGCGACCATCTCCCGGATGGCCTCCTCGGAGCTGTCGGATTCCAGGTCCTTGAGGCGCATCTCCATGGCGAGCGGGACGTCCGTGGGGATGGGGACCTCAACGCCACGGATGACCTCGGTGCCAGCGCCCTGGACCTCAGCCCAGAACGCATCCCACGACTCGGCCTTGCGGGCGGTCACGCCTTGGCCGCCGTCGTCGCTGAGCCGGAGCGAGTGAACACAGCGCTCCACGACACTTTGTCGTTGTTGCCGCCGCCCTCGTCGCCGAGCTGAACGGTGGCCTGCCAGACCTCCCAGGTGCTGTCTCCGGGGGCGGCGAAGCGGAAGCCGCACAGAGAGTCGTTGCCCTTGCGCTCGGACTGGAGCTCGGCGAGCGACATGGCCGGGTCGAGCGCCCCGGTCGACGGGTCCTTGAGGCGGAAGCCCTCCAGGGTGAGGGACTTGCCGATCTGCATGTTCTGCGTCTCGGCGTCGCCGTCGGAGCCGAACGTCGTCGTGTCGGTCGCTTCGTACTCGCGGCTCTTGGAGAACGTGTTGATGCCGCCCTCGCCGCTGCCTCCCTCGGCCGTGCGGAACGCCGTCCAGGTGCCGGGGTTGAGCTTGTCTTCGATCTCAAACTCGCAATCGCGAGCGTTGTACTTCTCGGCGGCCATGTCTCCTCCAGGGCATGACGAAGAGCCCCCGGCCGGAACGGCTGCGGGCTCGAAGGTGGTGGGGTCAGACTCGGTGCGTCGTGGGGTTGCGGATCTCCATGCGGAAGTTCGCCACGTGCTCGTGCCGGCGGCTCTCGTCGACACCGATGGACGCCGGGGCGCCCTGGATGCAGACCGACAGGATCAGCTCCGTGCCGTCGGGCAGGGTCACGGAGCCAAGGCCGTGGAGCTCGGACCGGATGCGAGCGCACCGGCGGCGGGAGACCCGAGGGTCGGTGGTTCCCCGTACGCGGAGCTGCACGCGGGGCTCGTCGTACGGGAGCAGGCTGTCGGGCTCTACCCGGTCGTCGTAGATGGTGAGGGCAACCGCCTCGTCCGGGCTGGACGGCATGTCCTCCAGGAAGCAGTCTTCGCCTTCGCCGCCACCGCTGGTGTACGTGACGAGGCCCCGCTCCGCGAGGAAGCGGGCGAGGCCGTCGAGGAGTTCGGGCTCGTCATCCACGGAACCACCGCCTGATGTCGACCGCCATGAGCTGGAGGACGGTCTCCCGCTCGCGGTTCATGGGGATTTCCAAGTACTTCGCCGACCGGCCCGGGAGATGCTTCCAGGTCAGCTCCTCGTGCTGCCTGCGGGCGTAGACGGTGTCGTAGGTGATCGCGCCGTTCAGGCCGTCCCGGACGACCCGGCCCGAGCGTTCAAGGGTGCCCTCGTCGAGCGGGACCAGCTTGTTCGCCTCGAACAGCACATGCTCCAGGCCCCGCTGAAGTCCCTCGCCCGCGAGCCTGCGCCCGCGCGACGTCCACAGCCGCTGGGCGTTCCCCGGACGGAACCGCGTGTACTGGCTCACAGCAGTTGCACCTCCACATGATCCGGGGTCGGCATCCCGCCGCCGTCCCGGTCCAGCCGGGCAATCACGGTGGTCTTCCGGCCGTCGGGCAGGGTGACGCGGGACTCCGCCGGGCAGACGAGCCCGGGTCGGGCGTAGAACGTCGACGAGGAGGTCACCTCGCGGCCGGTCTTGTCCCGCACGGTCCGCGACTGCTGGTCGAGGAAGCAGGCCACGGCCACTGCGGGGCCGTACCGGGGCCCGATCGAGCTGGACCCCAGGTACGGCTCCACGGTCACCTCGCGGCCGAACAGCAGGCCAGGAAGGACCGTCAGCACGAGACCACCAGCCCCAGCACGAAGAGATCCCGAGTGAGGTCCGGGGAACGGAGAGCGTCCCAGACCGCCGGGGCGATCTGCCGGCCCGGCGCCTGGTCCCCAGTGGAGACGGTGTCGCTGCGCCGCAGCTTCGCCGTCCCGATCTCGACCTCACTCCAGCCGACCGCAGCCGCGCCGGTAACGTCGCCCACCTCGATGCCCCACTGCACCTGCGCGCAGCAGGCGTCAGCGAACGCGGCGAGCACCAACTCGTTGGTCGGCATCCCGGTGTCGTCGACCTCGTACCAGCACAGCCGGAACACCGCCGCGTCCAGGAACTGGGAGGCACGGCGCAGGCGGATCGTGATGTCCGCCGGCGCCGTGTCCCCGGTGTACGTCTCGTACTGGGGGCTGGTCGCGTAGACCCTGGCCACGACGGCCACCTCCCTCAGGCGCTCGTGCCGACGATGACGATGTCGTACGTGACCGACGTCGATCCGGCCGAGTTGGCGATCTTCAGCAGGTCCCCAGTACCGGCGGTGACCGCCATCCCGGTGGCGTCAGCCGCCCCGGACATGGCCGCGAACGTCGCGCCCGGCCGAAGGGTGATCACACCGGCCGCGTTGAGCAGGCCCACGAACTGGGTGGCGGACGCGGCACCGACCAGGACGTTGTTCGTGTTCCCGGCCGCCGCTGAGACGGCGATGTACTTGATCTTGGCGAAGGTGATCGCGGCGCCGTAGACGTCCGTGAGGACACCCGCGAGGTCGAGATCCTCCGACGCCGACGCGGCCAGCGTCCGCTGGTCGTGGAAGACCTTGTCGGCCTTCCCCGCGGTCGTGCCGCTCTCCAGATGGACACCGCGGACGAAGTCGAGCACGTCGGCGGTGGTCGTCAGGTCCGACGCCTTCGTGTTCCGGACGCTGGCCCGGATCCCGAAGTCAGAGGTCACGGCCATCAGCCCTCACCTCCGTACGCGCTGATCAGCTCGTCCTTCGTGGTCTTCTCGGCCTCGGCCTCGTCCGCGCCCTGGGCGACCGCATAGGCCACCCAGTCGCCCTTGGACGCGGACTTGGCCGGCGGCCCGGCGGGCGCCGGCGGCTCCTCGTCCACGCGGCGCCAGCCGGATGCGGGGTTGGCTGCGAGGTTTTCGAGCTCGACGGCCTCCTCGCTGTCCGGCATCGGGCGCAGGCTCTCGGCGACGTGCCCGCCGTTCGTGCGCTGGTAGATGGCCATGGGTCAGACCTTCAGACCGGTCATGGCCGCGTGGGCCTTCTCGTTGCCGTACTCCAGGCCGATCTCTCCGTACAGCTGGACCTCGTCCGACGCGCCGGTCTTCGCGAGCGGCTCCTCGAACATCACGCCCTTGCTCGGGACGTTGAGGAACACCGGCCGGCACTGCTCCAGCGACGCGACGGTGATGACGTCCTGCGGCATGTGCCGGTCCATCATCACGTTGAGGGTGCCGAAGTCGGTGATGAGGGTGTCGACGGCGACGCCTCCGACGGTGCGGGACGTCTCGTGGAACTGGCCGTACGCCGAGGCGAAGGCCTTGGTGACCGCACGGCGTTGCGCCGAGTTGACGACCAGCGTCGCGGTCTCCTGCTCCGAGATGCCGCCGTTGTCGTAGGCGAGCTGGAGCAGGTCGGACACGTGGTCCGTGGTGAGCGCGGTCTCCCACGGGTTGGTGTACGCGATGCCCGTCACCGTGCCGAGGGTGATCGCAGCGCCGCCCGAGCTGGACGAGACCTTGAACGTGTTCGCGTCGATGGCGTCCACGTAGTAGATCCGGCCGGCGACGATGCCGGTGGCGGTCGACGTGTTCGTGAACACGATCTTGTCGCCGTCGACGAGGCCGTGAGCGGTCGAGGTGATCGTGTCGGTGGCCGCGGTGGCGCCGGTGGTGGTGACGCCCTTCGCGATCCGGTTCGAGGTGATCGCGGCGAGCAGGCCGCGGGTCTTGCGGGCCGTGGCGTTCGTCGTCGGGTTGGAGTACGCCCCGTTGATGAAGCTGTAGTTGACGTCCAGGGCGATGGACTTCAGGGCCTGCGCGACCTGCCAGTCCAGCTCGTTGTTTACCGGGTTGGAGCCGTCGACCCCACGGAACGGCGCTGCGCCGGGGGTGGCCAGCATCCCCATGGCGGCCTGCTTGGTGTACGAGACGGACACCTTCTCCTGGTGGATCTGGGCCACGTTCCGCACGTTCGCCCGGACCCGCTCCTCGGCCGTCGGCGCGGTCGCGCCCTCGACGCGGGTGCGCTGCGACGGGTCGCGCAGGTCGTAGGTCTGCCACTCGAACTCGACGCCGGACGTCATGCCGCCGCCGGTCAGGCCGCCGATCGCGGACAGGAACGGGGTGTCGGCAGGGGTGAGGGCGAACAGTTCGCCCGCGTAGTTGGGGAGGTCGAAGGTGGTGCCCATCCCGGTGATACCGGCCATGAGGGTCTCCTAGGTCAGGTGGCGGCCTTCTGCCGCTTCAGTCGGATGACGGTCGCGAAGTCCCGGCGGGCGGTGGCTTCGGCGATCTGCTTGTCGATGGAGGGCTGGTCTCCGGATCCGCCGGATCCGCCCATGTCGCCGCCAGAGCGGCCGGGCCCGCGCGGGGCGAGCTTCGCAAGCTTCTTCACCGCGGCCTCGATGGCCTTGGTGTCGACCTCGCCGTTGTCGACGAACTGGGTGACGTCGATCAGGGCGCTGGCTTCGCCGAGCTCAATGCGGGCGGCGGCGAGCGCGGCCCGGAACTCGGCACCGGCGAGCTTCGCGGCGTACTCGGAGGCGGCGGCCGTGCGGCCGGCCTTCTCCGCCGCGGCGACGGCCTTCTCCTGGTCGCTCATGTTCTGCTCGCGGATCTGGGCGAGCTCGTCGACGGCGCCCTTATTCTCCTTGGCGCGCTTCTCCCACTGGCGGGCGAGCGCCTTCCAGTCCGTCTCCTCTCCGGATCCTCCGGACGTCTGTCCGCCCTGGTCACCGGCAGGCGGGACGGGCGGGGTCGGGGGCTGTCCGGACGGGTCCGGGCTACCGGCGGGGGGCTGTCCGGATGCGGATCCGGCGGCGCCCTCGTCGCTGCCACCCGCGATGACGTAGATCGGCTGGCCGTTGCGGCGATAGCCGACCACGGTCCCGGCAGGATGCGTGGCGTACGGGTGCTGGAAAGGGTGGGGCATGGTGTTCTCCCGTTTCGGGTGTGCCCGTGGCCGTGCAGCCGTGGGGCGGGTGTTCAGCGCGCGGAGCTGATCTGCTCGCGTGCGGGCTTTCGGCGGAGGTCTTCGTGCGCGGCCACGTGGGCGCGCGCTTCGGCCTGCCACTTGCGGACGAAGGTTCCGGCGCGGCGCCGGGCGTCCTCGTTCATCGCGGCGGCCTGGACGCGCTTCCACCGGCGGATGTGCCGCTCGATCTCACGCTGCCGCTGCGTGTCCTCGTACGTCGTACCGGGCGTCGGGTGGTGCGGCGGCCGGGTTGTCACTCCAGGCAGATAAGCCCCTAGACTGTGACGACAGTTGTGCACCACCAAGCCCCCGGCGACGTACCAGCCGTCGCCCGTCTGGAGGTTGTAGACGTGGCCCGCAAACTCACGCCGTCGCAGGTCGACGACATCATCGACCGCTACCGCTCCGGACAGACTCAGGACCAGATCGCGACCTCCTTCGGCATCAGCCAGGCGGCCGTCAGCCGCTGGATCCTCAAGCGAGGCGCCAACATCTCCCGCACCGAGGCCGAGCTCCGGAAGTGGGCCGACAAGACCCCCGAGCAGCGCGCCGCGCAAATGGCGGCGGCACATGACGCTGTACGCGGGATGACCCGCTCCGCCGACGACCTCGCCCGCCGCGCCCTCGGGAAGCAGCGCACTGAAGCCCATGCCACCGACGAGGAACGAGCCATCGCCCAGCACCTCAACAGCCTCGGAATTGAGACCATCAGCCAGCAGGCCATCGGCAAGTACAACCTCGACATCGGACTCGAACCCGTCGCCGTGGAACTGTTCGGCGGCGCCTGGCACATGCACGGACGCCACTGGGACCGACTTCCGCAGCGTGTCAAAGACATCGCTGATGCGGGCTGGAACCTGCTCATCGCCTGGACCCACGCCGTCCACCCACTCGACACTGCCGCCGTAGCGCAGGACGCGGCTGCCTACCTTGAGCGCTCCCGCCGCGACGCATCCTTCCGGCGTCAGTACCGGGTGATTTGGGGTGACGGACAGTTCCTTGCCGCCGGCTGTGTGGATGACGACGAGGTCACCCTCGTACCAGCGGGCATCCGCGGCGCGTACGCCCGACGGCGCGGTGACGAGGGTGTCGCCGGGGAAGCAGTTGGGGTGGAATAGCCCGGCGCCGCGGGCCTCCGCGAGGGATCCCGCAACGTGCACGGCGACCGACGTCCGGCCGTGGTCCCCCTCGTTGGGCAGGCGCACGGTGTGCGGGCCCGGGGTGCTGCCTAGTGTGAGGATCTCGCCCTCCCACGGTCGGCACAGCGGGCACTCCAGCGGCGCATCCGAGACGATGACCAGCCCAACGCGGATCTCCGCGAGGGCGTCGATATGGCCCTCGATCGCGGCGCGAGCCGTCACGCTGCGGACAGCCATCTCGGCGTAGGACGCCATGTCCCAGGAGCGGTTGGCGGAGTCGACGAACCCAGTGACGCCGCGCTGCGCAAACTCGTCGAGCGCCCGCTGTGACGCCTGCCTCCGGGTGATGCCGGTGAGGAGCTGTGTCCCGGAGGCGCGGCCGATGACCCGCCGGTAGGTGTCGACGACGGCCCGGGTGATCCGCTGGTAGAGCGGCCGGGTGTCCTCGGCCATGGACGCGGCGAGCCGGTCGACGGCGGGGGCGTTCGGCAGAGTGCCGCGGGCGACGAGTTCGCGGCCGATGTCGAGCGCCCCGAGCTCGGCTACGGCGGCCTGGCGGCCGCGGTTGTAGGCGGTCACCAGGGCGCGCCGTACGGCCCCGGTGGTGTCCTGCTGGAGCGCGTCGGCGACCTGCTCGACGGCCGTGCGGAGGTTGCCCAGGCTCGCGAGCTTCAGCTCCGCCCACCGGGGGGACTCGATGTCGGCCTCCAGGGCCGCGGCGAGCAGCTCCAAGAGGGCGGCCTCGGCGTCCTGGTAGAGGAGCCCTACCTCACGGGCGAGGTCCTCCGCCATCGCTGGGGAAACCGGCATCGCTGGCCCCCTCTGCTCCGGTCATTGCGGGGTCAGAGACTGCGCGCCCGGACTCGCCGAGGATCGCGTCCACCTCGGCCTTCACCTGGGTCTTGTCCCAGTCCGGGTTGAGCATCTTCACCAGCGTCTCCGTGGACGCGGCCTCGGCCCGGCGTAGGAGTTCCGCCGTGGTGGCCAGCTCGCCGGCGCTCTCGCTAATCGAATCCTGGAACTCGACGCGGGGCGGGGTGCTCAGGTCGAGGCCCGACACGCGGAACCGAGGACCGGCCAGAACCGCAAGCCAGGCTGCCGAGATGCTGGAGAGAGCGGGATCGGCGTACAGCGACTTCTTCGACCGGGTCATCAGCGTCCGGCGCTGCCGGGCCCGGATCTCCGTCGCCGTGACCGCGGTGCCGTCGGTCTCCCCGAACGTGCTCGCGGAGTAGCCGGCCTGGCGGGCCGCCTGGTCCAGGAGTGCGGCGCAGGTGTCGGCGTGCTCCTTGACCCGGATTGCGAACTGGACGTCGGTGATCGGGTTGGGGTCGCCTGCGCGCGGGAGCATGTTCAGCCCGGCGTAGACCTCTTGGTCCTCGTTCCAGGTGGCGCCCTGGCCGGGGCCGAGGGGCTGGAGGAGTGCGTCGGCGACGATGATGCGGCCCTTGCCGATGCGGATGTCCCGCATCCAGCTGGACCATGCCTCGTCGAGCGCATCCATGATGCCTTCGATGCCCTGGAAATCACTCTGTCCCCAGTAGGCGGCGCTCGGGATGTGGCGCCAGCCGCGTGCGGGGCGCACGTTGGGCATGTACGAGGCGGTGAGGTGGTCCGGGGCGCCGGTGTCGATGCCGCCATCCTCGTTGACCATGGCCGCCAGGGGGGCGGTAGCGGGGTGGTCCTGAAGCGCGCGTACGGCGCCGAGCGCGGTCGCGGATCCCTCGTAGAGGCCGTGGTAGATCCGGCCCTTCTCGTGCTTCTCCAGGTGCCGGAACACGCGGCGGTCGTCGCCCTGGGAGTCGAGGACGGTCCAGAACGTCACCGCAGTCAGCTTGCCGTAGGAGAACTCGGGGACGGCCCGGTCGGCGGCCACCGTATCGATCCACGGCCGGTCCGAGACGGTGTCGTCCCACACGACGCGGAAGTACGCGCCGCCGAGCGCCGCGCACAGCTCCCCAGCTTCGAGGAGCGTCGGGTGCAAGCCGCTCTCGACGAGCTGATCGAGGCGGTCCTGCGTCGCCGTGTCGTCACTGATCAGCTTCGGAGGCTCGGAGAACAGCAGCCCGGACGAGGTGCGCGCGATGTCGCCGGCCAGCGGGATGTGGAGCTTGGTGCGCTTCTCCCCGTCCGGGGTCGGGTTGCCCCAGAACCAGCGCGCGAGACGGCCACGGAGGCCGCCGGCGTACTGCACGGGCCGGTTGGGGGTGGCGAGGGCGCCGCGGCCTTCGTAGCGCTGCTCCAGCCGGTCGGGTTCGGCGGAGTACCAGGCGTCCCAGTCGGCGAGGTCGGACTGCACGATCGGGTCGGTCGGCGGCCATGTCGTGCCGCTCGCGGGCAGGGGCATCAGTCGTCCTCCTGCTCCGGGGTCTCGTACGCGTCGGCGGCGGAGCGCAGCATCGCGGCGAACTGCGCTCGGTCGAAGTCGATGGTGCCGTCGCCGGACACGGGGATCTCGATCCTGCCGACCTCCACTTCGGCGCTGCCGCCCAGGCGCATGTACACGGGCATGTTCACCAGCGCAGCCATCAGGCAGCCACCTCCATCAGGGTCGGGATGTGCGGCCGCCACAGGGCCTCGGTCGTACGGACGCCGTACCGCAGCGCGTCACAGGAGTGGTCGTCGAGCTTGATCGGGGCGTCCTCGCCCTTCTCCGACTTGTCGTCGTCCCACGAGTAGCCCGGGAGCTCCTCGATCAAGCCGACAGCGGACTCGTGGACGAACAGCCGGTTCGCGGCGAACAGCGTGCCGACCGTGCGGATCCCGTCGAGGACTGCGTTGTCGGCCTGGGTGACGCCGGAGACGCCGTCGCGGTGAAGCTGTTCGATGTACGACGCGGCGGACGGGTCCACGATCGTCCACTCTGGCTGGACCCCCACCACGTTGGTGCCGGGGTGAGGTACGGCCTGGAGCCACGCTCGGCGGGCGGCGGAGTACTCGGCGTCCGTCTTCTTCCGCTTCTCCTTGCGGGAGTCCCACCGGTACTCGCTGACGACGTACAGGTTGCTGTCGATGCCGAGGCCGATGAGCAGGTCGGAGTAGGCGTTGGTCGTGCCGTAGTCGATGCTGTCGCACAGCCAGCGCGCAATCGGCGGGAGCCTCTTCACGATGTGGCGCTCGGGGTCGAACGCCTCGTAGATCGCGCCCTCTGCCTGGACCCAGTGCCCGAGGATGTTCCGCCGGTAGAAGACACCCTGGTGGGTCGACTTCATCTGGCTCTTGTACGACTCGGACAGCGACGGGTTGTCGTCGAGGACGAAGTGCCACGACCGCAGGTCGGTCTTCTCCGGGCGGAGCAGGTAGTCCTTGCGGAGCCAGTGCCCGGGGTTGTCTGGGTTCGTTGTGAGGAAGATTTGCGCGCCGTCGACCGAGCAGCGTGCGTTGAGCTGGTTGAAGAACGTCTTCGGCAGCGTGGTCGCTTCGTCGACGTACGCGCCGGCGCAGGTCATGCCTCGGATCTTCGGTTCGGCCTGGGCGTCGTTGGCGCCGAGGACGTGCACGATCCGGCCCATGATGCGGGCGGTGGCCGCGCCGTTGGTGTACTTCACCTGATGGGCGAGGGGCCCGAAAATCTCGGGGTTCATCAGGGGTAGGAACGCGTTGCGGAAGATCGAGTCGCGGGTGCGGCCGACCATGACCAGCTCGCCGCCGCGGGGTGCGGAAGCTACGTAGATGAGCCAGCGGAGCAGGGACGCGATCGTCTTGCCGGAACGGACCGAGCCCTCCCAGGCGTTGATGCGGGCCTGGGAGTCGACGATGCTGATGATCTGGCGGCGGGACAGGGGCAATGCGTCAAGGAGATCCACCCTCCGCCTCCTCGTCGCTGGCTTCCTCCGCCCTGATCCGCTTCGCGATCTCCGCGAGCCCGGCGCCGATCTTGCCGACGACGGACACAGCGTCCTCGGCGCCGGTGTCGGCGGCCGGGGGCACAAGGCGCAGGGACTGAGCTGCCGCGTTGGTGGCGGCGGCCATGAGGGCGCGCTTGTCGGCGGCCGGCGGCTCGGGGACCTCGCGCTCTTCGTAGGTGTTGTCCTTGCCGCCGAAGTTGAAGACGGTCGCCGGCTCCCACACCTGCGCGCTCAGGCGCAGTGCGTCGTCGGTGAAGGCGTCGGCGAGGATGGTGCGCTTCTCGGCGAGGTCGGCGATGCGGGCGCGGGTGGCTTCCTCGGTGGCGGTGCGGTCGAAGCTCAGGTTGAGGCGGGCGGCGATGACGGAGACGGTGCGCTGTCCGCGCCCGATCTGGCGGGCGATCTCGTTCCGGCCCAGCCCTTGCGCGTGGAGCTCGCGCACTCGCTGCTCGTCCTCTTCGGTGACGCGGGCGTGTTGTCCTCCCACGGGGTCACCTCCGGGCTAGGGCCCACCGCCCTGGTCGCTGGCCAACCGCGCGATGTCCCGCTTGTCCTCGGGGGCTACGGCCAGGCTCTCTACACCCGTCGCCGGGCAGTGGGGGCATGGGGAGGGCCCGTCCGCAACGGGGGGATGTGCGGACGGGCCCGGTCTGCTGGGCTACTGGCCGAGGAGGCGGGCTTTCTGCGCCTCGAACTCGGCCGGGCTGAGGATGCCTTGGTCGCGGAGCTGCGCGAGGCGCATCAGCTCGCCCGAGATCAGGTCCTGCTGGCCGCCGGTGCTAACGGTGGGGCGCTGCTGGCCGTGCGCGGGCGTCTGCTGCTGCGCCCAGGACGGGGCCGTGGGCTGCGGGTGATGCTGCGGCGGCGGGGGGATGGCCGCCGGCTGCTGGGGCGGGGCGTACTGCTGCTGCGGGTACTGCTGCGGGTAGGTCGGGACCCGGGTGACGGTCTTGCGTCCCATGGCGGCGGCGATGGGCCAGCCGGTGATGGCCCAGATGCCGCAGCTGATGATGGTGAGGAAGACGTGGAGTCCGTGGTTGGCGCCGCGCTTTTCGACGATGCGTTGTGTCATGTGCCCACCCCTGGGTTGCTGGTGGGGGCATCGTGACATGCGGCTGGCGGGGGTGTGAGGGAAATGCGAAGGCCCACCTGTTCGGGGTGGGCCTGAAGTTTCCGGGCACGCCGGATCTGCCGCCCATGATGGGGCACACGCAAGGGTTTTGCAACTAGGTGCAGAAAGGCCCCGCCACGACGGGGGATGCGTGGCGGGGCCTTGCGGGTCTGGTGCCCCAGGGCGGGGTGGGCTACGCCTGCGGCCGCCACTCGTCCCGGTAGTCGGGGTGGTCGGCGTACGGCAGGGCAAGCAGACGGATGTGGTGGGCCCACATGTCCTCATGGTCGGGCCCACCCCACAGGTCGTTAAGGATCCGCCGCTTGGCGTCGACCTCGGCCAGCACCCGCGCGGGGGTGTGGCGGGCGATGTGCTGGGTGTCCTCGACGGGTACGAACGCGATGGCCTGCTCAGGGTCGTACAGGTACCACCCATCGCTGGCTGCGCGGGCGGTCTGCTCGTCTTCGTCGAGGCGGGCGCGGAGGAACGCGATCAGGTCGTCCATGGGGTCCTCTTGCTACAGCTTGTTCGGCTGGATGTCGAAGGCGATGACCGTGCCGTGCTCGGTCTTGGGGTCGACCTCGGTGACCTTCTTGCGGAGTTCGTTGAACAGGTCGAACCGGGTTCGGCCGCGTGACGGGCTGATCGTCCCCGAGAAGTCCCGGATGTGGAAGCCGCCGGTGGTGGGCGTCTGAATGGTCATGAACCAGAAGTGCGTGCCCTGCGTCGCCATGCCGCCATCATCCCTTCTTCGGGGGTGGCGGGGGCGGGGTCTTCGCGGCCTGCGCGGCGGCCTGGGACTGCTCGTTGCGGTCCCTCAGTTCGCTGATGGACATGGTGGTCTTGAACTCGCCCATGGTGGGCTCCTATCGGGTCACGGGGGAGTGGCGGTGGGTTTCGGAGAGGTCGTAGACGGTGACCCCGGCCTGTCCGGTGTGCTCTACACGGAACCCCTCTCGGGGCGCGCCCTCGCCGTCGTTGTTGGCGTTGGTGTTGGCGTCTGACCTGCACAAACAACTGGGCTCACACAGCGCCTCGACCGGGGGGATGTCGTCGTGGTGGACGCCCGGGCCGTTCTTCCCGCCCGCGCGCACCCCCGTACGGACCGGGATGTCGGCCTCGTCGAGGAGGGCGCGCACGGCCTTCGTGCCGGGCAGGCCGGCGGCCTCCTGGAGCTGTGTGAGGCGCACGTGCTGCCCGCCCTCGCCGAGCTCCTGGAGCACGGTGACGATGTCGACTGGCTGCTCCTCGTCCGACTCTTCGTCGGTCCGGCGGCGGCCGGCGGCCCAGGTTCGGGCCCGGCGGATCCCGGCGGCGGTAAGCAGCCCGGCGGCGTAGTACCCGGTCTCCGGGACGGCGTAGGCGACGGCCCCCGCGGCGGCCACCCCGGCGACGAGGACGCAGCCGCCCGCGAGCCTGCTTGGCTGCTCCGCCGCCTCCTCGACGACCTCCTCGGGCGTAGTCACGCGACGATCCCGGTGAACCAGATGCCCGACGCGTTCACGGCCGAGGCGAGAGGGACGGCCGCGTATCGGGCGATCCCGGCGGACAGCCCGAGGCCGACACCAGCACCCCAGCCGCGCCACTTCGAGCCCGTGGAGCCCTTCCTGCGGCGGGCAAGGAACCCGGCGAGGACGAGGCCGGTCATGAACAGGCCGCCCTCGGTGAGGGGTGCTGCTGTGGAGCCGGGTGCGGTGCCGGCCTTGGCTCCGACGCCGTAGACGAGGAGGCCGTCGCCGAAGGTGTTGAGGCCCCAGAGGGCGGTGTCGCCGATCCAGCCGACGAGGCCGCCGACGACCATGGCGGTGAGGGCGCCGATGCACCAGCAGATGAGGAAGGGGAGGAGGTCGCCGAGGTAGGCGATGCCGTTGGTCTGGAGGGCTTTGGTGCCGGGGAACCAGACGGAGAGCTCCCACACGAGGAAGGCGAAGCCGATGAAGACGGCGCCGAGGGTGGGGGTCATGTGCGGGCTCCGTGGATGAGGGCGGCGACGTAGATGGTTGCGGCGGTGACGAGGGCGATGGTGCGGACCGCGGGCAGGACGAAGGCGAAGCGGTTGCGGGGGCCGGCCAGGGCGACGAGGGCGGCCAGGGCGAGGATCGCGAGCATCGGGAAGACGATCAGGCCGAGGAGCATCAGGCGGTCCTCCGGGCCATCCGGAGAGTCCTCCGGACGGACTCCTCCTTGGCGTTGGCGTCGGCGACCTTCCGGACGTAGCGGAGGACGGCGTCCGGTTCGTTGATGCCGCAGGAGACGGCTGTCCGGACGGCATCCGCAATGGTCATCGGCCCGGAGCCGGGCAGTTCCGGAGCGTCGTCCGGAGTCTCCGCCTCGTCCTCCGGGGTCTCCGGAGAGGGATCCGGAGTCGTCCGGAGGGCTGCCTGTTCGGCCTCCACGAGCGCGTCCGCGCGGGTCAGCTCGCGCCGTACGGCGACCATGGCGAGCCGTCCGCCAGCCTCGGCGCGCTGGATGTCGACCCACTGCTGGGTGCGGGAGTCGAGCGGGGTGGCGTGGTGGGCGAGGACGAGGGTCCACAACCCTTTGGCGAGTCCGGAGACGGTGGCGCCGACGATGCCGATGACGAGCTGGGCCTCGATGTGGCCGTGGACTCCGACGGCGGCCATGGCGATGGCGAGCGCGACGTACCCGGCGCGGCGCGGGAGGGCGGCGCGGGCGGGGTCGTAGCGGGCCAGCCACTCCAGGGCCATGCACGCGATCCACACGAGGTCGAACACGGCGGCCGCGGCGTAGGCGGCGGGCGTGATGACGACGAGGTCGAGGAGGGCGCCGATGCTCGCTGTGGACCAGCCGATCGAGGCGGCGCCGATGATGCCGGCGACTGCGACGACTCCGGTTCGTACGGTGCGGTCCCAGTCGCGCGGGGGCACTGGGACATGGACGTCGTAGGGCTCGTCGACGAGGACGGTGCGGCCGTCGATGGTGTGGGGGACCTTGCGGGTCTCACGGATGGTGCGGGTACGCATCAGACGGCGCTCCCAGCGGCGCGGCGGAGGATCAGGGCGTACTCGCCGCGGCTGATCTCCTGCTCGATGTGCGGCATCCGGGCGAGGAGGTCGCGCTCCAGGGCGTGGGCCTCGTCGGTGTAGCCGTGGACGTCGAGGCCGACGCGGAGGGCGAGGGCGAGGCGGGCGGCGGGCAGCATGTCGTGCCGGGGGCGTTGGTCCGTGAGGCGGTCGGCGATCCATGTGAGGCCGGCGCGTACGGCGGCGTCGGTGCGGGTCTGGCGGAGGGCTTCGTCGGGCTGGGACAGCTCGGTACGCTCCATGTGCCTGCTCCTGTCGTGATCAGGGTGGGCAGGCCCCGACCGGAGGTGCGAACTCTGGCCGGGGCCGTTGTGCATCAGCAGCGTGGACTGCTTGTCGCCAATGTATGGGCGCCCATACACTCAGCGCAAGCGGCTCGTCCGAGGAAGGGACGGAATGGCCGAGGAACCGATCGAAGAGGAGGCGCAGCGCGTGTTCGATGCCCTCGACGCAGCTGAGGCGATGGCAGATCCCTTGGCGCGGGCGCGCGTTATCGGGCGCCTACTCAAGGACCAGGCCGAGCGGAACAAGCGGTTCACGGAGTACCGGCGTCAGGTCGTGATGGAGCTCCGGGCGCAGGTGCCGCCCGTCCCCTACCGGAAGATCGCGTCCGAGCTGGGCGTGTCCCTCGGCACCGTGCAAGACATCGAGCGTGGCGCGGCCAAGTGGTCGTCCCGGCCGAAGCCGGCCGCCGAGTAGCCGTACGCGCGAGGCCCCCGCCGGATCCGGACGGGGGCCTTCGTGCTGCCCGGGGTCAGGCCGCCACGATGCCGGCCTCAGACCAGATCGCCCCGCAGCTGCGACAGTTCGCGGACGGATCGGCTCCGTTGCCACCTCGGACGACGATCCGGCCGCCGCACTGGCACGTGTGTTCGCTACTCAGCTCGCGCTGTCCGTCCGCCAGGTCGAGCGCGCTCTCGATCCGGGCGACCGCGCCAACGGCCACGTTGTGGATGTGGCGGCGCTGCGTCTCCGTGAGGGGCCGGAACGGGCCGGGACGGTGCTCGATACGGGCGAGGAGCCACAGGGCCGTGTAGCGGGCGCCTGGCGTGTTGCCGCGGAACCGCCAGCGCTTCGGGTCTGCGAGGTCCGCGACCGCAGCGGCGTGGCGGCGGTCCCGGTCGTGGGCGGGCCAGTCATTCCCAGGGAAGCTGATGGGCTCGATCTGTGCCTCGGCGGCGATTGCGTCGGCGCATTCGGCGAGGGCTGCCTCGACGGCGCGCATGGTGCCGAAGATCGGGATGCTGATGGGGACGGGCCGGGCGCCGATCTGGTCCGGGGAGCGCTCCAGGGCGCGGAGGGCGGCAGCTTCGGTAGCGTCGTGCTGCTGCAGGGCTTGGAGGTAGCCGCGGAGCCCGAGGCCGAAGGCTCCGATGGTGGTCCGGCCGCCGAGTGCGTCGTGGAGGTCGGGCCAGAGGTTGATGAGCCGGCGGAGGTGGCTGCTGGTGGTGGCGGTCATGGTGCGCTCCGTGGTGTGCGTCAGAGGTACGGTGATCGCACCGTGTGGGGCGTGCCCGCAGGTGTCTTGGCGGACTGGGCGCGCCCCTTCGCGCTGTTCAGCGGCGGTGGTTGATGCTGCGGTAGATGGCGGCGGCCTTGCGGTAGTCGCGAGTCGCGCGGCAGGCGTAGTGGATCGATCCGGCGCTCAGGATGAGGGCGATGCCGGACAGGATGAGTGCGGTCATGTCTGCTGCTCCTGGTGCTCGTCGAGGGCGGCGAGGGCGTAGCCGAGTTCCTGCCGGGTCCCGCCGCGTGCCTCGTCGGTGATGGCCTGCACGCGGTCACGGAAGGCGGCGAGCTTGGCCTCGGCCTGCTCGGCGCGCCGCTGCTGCTCGTTCCGCTCCCTCTGGAACTGATCGCGTTCGGCGGTGCGCCGGTCCTCGTAGTCGCGTGCGGCGAGGAACGCCTGGTGCCACCACTCACGTTCGGCGTACAGGGCGTCGAGGGCGTCGCTGGTGATCGAGTCGACTGTGTGCCGCTCGGCGGGCTCGGGCTTCGGGGAGTTGGGGCCGCGTCCGTCGGCGCAAGGCCAGCAAAACGGCTGCTCGCGGTAGTTGTGGTAGCGGACGTCCGAGCTGCCGCACTCGCAGCACTGCTCGGCGGGCGTGGGCTGGGTCATCGGGCGCCTGCCTTCCGCGTCCGGCCGCTGTACCAGGGCAGCGCCAGGCCGTCATTCTCGGCCCGGGGTACAAGGTGCAGGTGGAGGTGGAACACGGACTGTGTGGCGTGTACACCTCGGCTGGTGATGAGGTTGGCATGCATCAAGTCCAGGTCACGGCAGAGCTGCGCCGCCCGCCGCGCGGTCGCCCCGGATACGTCGGGGTTGTCCGCAAAGTCGGTGACGTGGGTCTTGGGGATTACGAGGGTGTGCCCATCGACCACGGGGTTCAGCGGGGTGATCGCGATGGCGTCGGACCACTCGTGCACGAACGTGGCGGGCGCGCGCCCGGCGTTGATCTCGCAGAACGGGCAGGGGGCGGGGTGGGTCATCTCGGGCTCCGGTGGATGTGTCGGGCGAGGAGGAGGGCGAGCGCGAGTGCGGTGGGTGGCCAGAGGGCGAGCCAGGCCCAGCCGCTCACCGCGGGCCCTCGGCGTTGAGTGCGCGGCGTGCCTCGTCCACGGCGGTGGCCGCGTCGGGCCAGCAGAAGAGCCGGTCCACGCTGAGGGCGCTGATGGATTCCTGCCAGCCCTCTGTGGTCCAGGCGCGGCCGCCGCCGTATGCGGGGACGCTGACGGCCCAGCCCGTGCCGTGGACGAGGGCCTGACGGCGGACGAGGAGGGTGGTGCCGCCGCCTTCGGGTACGGGGACGTGGTACTCGGTGGCGCAGTCGGCGAGGAGGTCGGCGGGCTTGTCCCCGACCCCGTCGGCGATGCGGCGGAGGCGGGCCATGGCGGCGTCGTCCGCGTCGTCGAACTCGTCGCCGCGGGAGTACATCTGGTCGGCGGCGAGCTCCAGGGCGAAGGTGAGGAACTGGCGCTCGGCGTCGGTCAGCGGCGGGTGGGCTTCGGCCGGCTGCTCGACGGCGGGCTGCTCGTCCGGCCCGGCGAGGTCATCGCGCAGTACGGCGGCCCGCTCGGGGTCCAGCTCCAGCCAGTACGGCTCGCGGTCGGGGGCGGGCCCGGACATGCAGACGGTGATCGTGTCGTCGTCGCCGTAGAGGATGTCGTTGAGGCCCCAGCGGAGCGGGGTGGGGTCGTCGGCGATGGTGGGGTCGGCGGACGGCTGTCGAAGAATGTCGGCGATCTCGTCGTTGCTGAAGCCGTCTCGTCGGAGGCTGGCAGCCATCTCGTCCTCGGCGGCGGCCGGTTGTCCGGCGGCTTGGCGGGCGGCGTCCCGAACCCCGGCGACCAGCTCCTCGACGCGGTCCAGGGGGACGCGGACGGGGATGCTGACGCCGTACTCGCCGTGGGTCCAGAGCTCGACGACTGGGTTGTTGTCGAGGTCGGCGCCGGGGCCGAGGTTGAGGCGGCGGCCGTAGTAGTCGCGGTACTCGAAGGTCACGGTCTTCTCCTGGCTGGGTAGGGTCTGGGTTGGCGCCCGCCCCTGATAGCGACAGGGGCGGGCGTGTGGCGTCATACGGACTGCTGGTGGGGGTTGTGGTCGGGGCAGTAGTCCCGGGCCTCGGCGTCGGTCCACCCGTCCTCGACGAGGACCTTGAGGTGCGAGGGGTGGCGCTGGCCGGCGGGCGTGGGCTGGTGGGGGTGTCCGGTGATCGTGTAGGCGTCGCAGTCGTCGGCGTCGCAGGTGGTCTGGCTGGTCTGTCCGGTGTTGCTACGCATCGGGACTCCTCGGGGTCGGATCGGGGGTGGGGCGGCCTTCGTGCATCACGAGGCGGTCAGGCGGTCGTGCAGGTGCAGTTGGGCCCCATCCCGGCGGCGTAGGCGCATGGGTTGTTGTGGCCGCCGCGCGGGGGCCACGGGGCGGCCTCGGTGTCGGGCTGGCAGGGGACGAGGTTGGAGTGGGCGTCCTTGCCGCAGCCGCAGCGGTAGCCGGACGGGCCGTATGCGATCGGGTCGGGCGCCTGCTGGTTGAGCCGCTCCAGCTCGGCAGCGATGGCGGTACGGGTCCGCTCGTCGTCGTGCATGGGCTCGTTCCAGACGCAGGTGACGCACCAGAACGCGGCGGGCTCGGGCTTGGCCTGGAAGTCGCGGCAGAGCGGGCGGGGGTTGTTCGGGACGTTCCGGAAGGCACTGGCCTCGGGGCTGAAGTCGGCGGGTCCGTAGACGGTCATGTCGGGTCTCCTGTGTGCGTGGGCGGGTGGAACCGGGGCGACGGTCAGGCGGTGTTGGCGCGGTCGTGGAGCAGTCGGATGGCTGCCTCGGCTTGCTGGGGCACGACGCCGTTGCCGAGGGCTTTGAGTTGCTGGGTGCGGGTCAGGCCGGGGACGTCGGTGACGTGGCCGGCGGGGAGGCCCATGAGCCATTCGACGAAGGCGGGGTTCAGGCGATTGCGAGCGTCAGTTGCCCAGGGGGCGGGTCGGCCGGTGATGGCTTCCCAGCGGGCGATGGCGGGGGCGTAGGCGCCCCAATCCGGTGTGCTGCTGAGGGCAACGTCAGGTCGCCCTTCGAGCCGCGCTGGTTCGGGCCGCCCTTCTCCCCGTCCGATGCTCTGGGGGTCGGCAGGAGCATCGGGGCGAGCAAGTTCAGCGACGGCCGTACTGCGGCGCCTGGGCTGGGTGACTGGTTGTTCCCGTAGGGCGTTGCGGTGGGTGTCGGCAGGAGCGTCGCTCGGAGCGACTTCCCGCCCTGCTTGTTCGGTGCGTGCTGCCCGCCGGTCGCTTCCGACGCGGTCGGTGTCGGCAGGAGCTGCACCACGTTCGGCAGTGCGTCCTCGAATCCCTTGCCCCGAGAGTCGCGGGCCCTGGGTGTCGGCAGGCCAGGCGTAGAGGAAGAGTCGGCTGCGCTGGTGGGGAGCGCCGACCTCCGACGCGCGCACAAGGCACCACTCCGCATCGAACCCGATTGCGGCAAGGTCCCGCAGGACTTGGTCAAATCCAAGCCGAAGGTGGTTCGCGACGTTCTCAAAAATCGCGAGTTGGGGTCGTAGAACGCGAAGGGCACGGGCGATGTCGGGCCAGATGTGCCGCTCATCCGAGGTTCCTTTCCGTTTGCCGGCGGTGGAGAAGGGCTGGCAGGGGTAGCCGCCGCAGACGATGTCGACGGGTTCGGCCTGGTCCCAGTTGGTGGTGGTGAGGTCGCCGAGGTTCGGGGTGTTGGGCAGGTGGTGGGCGAGGATCTTGCTGGCGCCGGGGTCGATGTTGGAGACCCAGGCGGTGGTGCCGCCGAAGACGGCTTGTACGGCTGTGTCGAGTCCGCCGTAGCCGGTGCACAGGGAGCCGATCCGGAGGTCGGGCATGTGGGTCTCCTGGGTCAGGCGGCGGGGGTGCCGGTGGTGGGGTCGCAGCCGAGGTGGGTGGTGTATCCGCGGGCGGCCCAGTCGGCGTTGAGGGTGGTGTTGCAGATGTCGCAGAGGGGCTTTGTGGGGGGCGTTCCCTCCCCGTCCCCCCTCCTAGAGGGGGGTGACGGGGGAACGGTGGGTGTTCCTGGCGTTCCCTCGGTGTTACCGGGGAACGTTTGACCTGCATCTTTACCGTCCCTTGACCCGTTCCGGGGAACGTTCCCGGGGAACGTCTCCTGGAGGGGGCCGGGGGAACGTCCCGGGGGAACGTCTGCGGCGCGCGCCTGACGGGCCTTCACGATGCGCGAGACCTTGTCCGACCCGGCCGGGATTTGGAGTTCGGCGAGCTTGGCCTTGACGACGCGGTTGCCCGCTTCGAGGGGCACGCCGTGCTGGGTTAGGACGGCCATGATGTGCTCGTCCGTGCCCGGGGCCTGGGCGGCTTCCGGGGACTCCCACTCCATGACGACATGGCGGGTGCCGCCGTGGGCCCAGTTGTCGCCGTCGCGGCGGGACTGGCGGACGAGGGAGAACTGATCGGGCCCGATGCCGGTACGGGTGTGGGTGCGCTTGAGGGTGAGGGCGCCGCCGCCGAGGGCGGACAGCTCCCACACGTGGTCGACGTCCTGCGTCTTCGCCGACGAGCCGCGGGCGCCGCGCTCGGAGTCTTTACCGCGGTGGTCGAGACGGACGGACCCGATGCGGTCGCGCTTGAGGGGGAGAAGGGTGTGGCGGTAGAGGGACAGCCACGTGTCGGCGTCGTTCTCGGGTCCGGAGATGAACCGGGAGACGGTGTCGATGACGACGAGCTCGGCGCCGGTGGCCTTGACGAGGGAGAGGAGGTCGGCGCCGCCGCCGGGGGTGTCGAGGGGGCGTACGGGCGGGAAGCTGGCGTAGGCGAGCTGGCCCATGTTCCGGGGGCCGGCGCCGAAGGACAGGAACCGTTCCTGGACCTGCTCTTGGCCGTTCTCCGCGTCCAAGTAGAGGATCCGGACGGGGTCCTGAGGCTTGTCGCCGAGGAACGGCTGTCCAGTGGCCATCCGCCACATCCACTCCTGCGCGAACAGGGACTTTCCTGCCTTGCCGTCGCCGACGACTGTGATCTGCTGGCCGGGGGCCATGAGCTTGCCGGGGAGGAGCTGGATGGAGCCGAAGTCGGTGGCGAAGAAGACGCCCCAGTCGAGGAGGGCGGCGGTGAGGTGGGAGGGGCCGCGTCCGGTGGATTCGCGGAGCTGTTCGCCCTGGTGGAAGTCGTTGAGGAGCGCGTCGAGTTCGTCGCCGGTGGCGCCGCGGCCGATGGCAGCCTTGAGGGCGTTGGCGTGGACGTCGTACCGGCGTTCGCGGGCCTTGTCGTAGACCTGCTGGGCGAAGTGCGGGGCCATGGTGCCGGGGAGGTAGTCGGCGCCGAGGCGGTAGATGGTCTGGCCGCCTTCAACCTCATGGAGGCGGCCGGCGCGCTCGATCTCGGCGCGGACGAGCGCGGGGTGGGGCGTGGTGCCGGCGGCGACGAGTCCAGCGACGGTGTCCCAGATGAGGCGGAGGGACGGCCGGTAGAAGTCGTCGCGGTCGATGATTGCGGAGCACGCGGTGTAGGCGTCGGCGTCGTGCATGACGGCGCTGATGACCAGGGCCTCGGCCTCGGCGTCGTGGGGAGCGCGCAGGTTGAGGCCGTCAGGGTCCGCCTGGTGCGGGAAGGGGCGGACGTTCTCCACGGGCTCTCCTAGAACAGGGTGGTCGGCTCGGTGATGCAGCGGTGTTCGGTGACGTGCGGGTGGCCGCAGTCGGGCGGGTGCGGCGGGGTTGCCCAGCGGAGCCGGGGCGGTGTGTGGGGTCCGCCCTGGTAGAGGCACCACACGAGCCGGTTGGGCTCCCGCACGGTGGCCTGCTGCTCGGGGGTGAGCGGCGTCAGGTCGACCGTGGCGCGGAGGGCCGCGA
Source organism: Streptomyces sp. P9(2023) (assembly GCF_032436795.1). Taxonomy (NCBI): domain Bacteria; kingdom Bacillati; phylum Actinomycetota; class Actinomycetes; order Kitasatosporales; family Streptomycetaceae; genus Streptomyces; species Streptomyces sp. P9(2023). The sequence goes on along the minus strand of NZ_JAUPWM010000004.1, from coordinate 62,105 downwards.
CCTGGCCGACCCACTGGGTGATGACGGGGGCCGCGCACGCTGGGCATCGGGAGTCGACGGCGCCCGTCGTGCGCGGCCGGCTCATCAGGCCGCGTCGATCTCGTCGAGGGTTCCGGAGTCGGTGCGGCGCTGGTACATGTCCCGTTGGAGGCTGCGGAGCCGGTCGGCCGTGAAGGCGTCGGCGGCGACCTCCACGGACGTGATGCGGACCTTCACGGACGGGTTCTTGTCCTCCTCCGGGCCGGGCTCGGTGCGCTCGGTGTGGGCGAGTTCGACGACGGCCATCCAGCGGCCGGCGCGCTGCTTGAACATGGCCTCGGCGAAGGGTTCGAGGGCTTCGGCGACGTCGGTGAGTACCTTGCTGTCGATCTTGACGTCGGCGTCGATGTGGATCGGGTGGCTCATGCGGCTTGTGCTCCTTGCTGGTGGTGGGTCTGGTGGTGGGTGGCGCGGATGGTGGGGACGAAGGCCTTGACGGCGTGCTCGCCGACGACGGGGCCTTCGGTGGTGTGGCAGAGCAGGCACTCGTACTTCGCGCGCGGGTGGCGGGCCCAGGTGAGGTTCTGCAACTGCTGGCCGCAGTCGATGTAGAGGGCGCCGGTGATGCGCTGGGGCCCGGTCATGCGGCAGGTGCCATGTGGTCGCGCTGCCAGCGCATCCGGCCGTCGGACAGGTGCTCCGCCGCCATGCAGTACCGCTGACCGCACGACGTGCGGACCGGCCCTTCCGGGCGTCGGCCGTAGCCGACCTCGAACGCGATCTTCCCGGGGGTGAGGACGCGGCCAGCGACGGTGTACGACGACTTCTTCCCGCGCCACCAGACGTGGCCGTCGTCGCCGGGCTCGGTGCGGGCGAGGTAGGCGTCGACGATCGGGTCACGGGCGTCCTTGGCCCACACCGCGCGGATCTCCTTGGCGAGTTCCGCGTCGGTGTACTGGTCCCGTGCGGCGCGCCGGTTGAGGCTGCGGCGCTGGTCGGTGTCGAGGCCGCCGAAGATGCCGTCGTCGAGGCGCAGTTCGAGGGCCATGCGGGCGCACTGCATGGCGACGGGGCACTCGCGGCAGACGGCCTTGGCATCGGCGGCCTGCTCGCGATCCGAGTCGGTGGTGACGCCCTTGGGGAACCACCAGTTGAGGCCACGGCCAGACCGGCGGCAGTCGGCCTCGTCACGCCAGTCGGCGGTGCGGGGAAGGTCCAGGCCGTAGGCGCTGCTCATTGGGCCACCGCCGGAACCTGCTCGGGCCACTGCACTTTGGCCAGGGCGGCTGCGGCGCGCGCGGGGACGTCGGCCAGGCGGTAGCCGAGCCAGTCCATGCCGGCGGCCATCGCGACGTAGGCGTCGGCCTCGTCGTACCGTGCGGCACCCTCCGTGTGGAGGCCGTACCGGTCGGCGACCGCCGAGCGGATCTCGCCCTTCGTGGCGCGGCCGTTGCCGGTGCCGTACAGCTTCAGCGACGACGGGGAGATGACGCCGTACGGGATGCGGTGGCGGTAGCAGAACTGGCGGACCATGCATCGGAGTCCGGCCATGTCCTCGTGTCCGGCGAGCGCCGCGTGCCCGTAGCTCGGGCCTTCCATGACGACGAGGTCGGCGGCGCGGATGAACGTGGCGACCTGGCCGAGCAGGTAGTGGAGTCGGTGGTCGCCGCGGGTCTTGGTGCGGATGTGGTCGGTCCAGCCGTGTCCGGCGATGCCGGTGGAGGTGAGGGAGAGGTCGAGGCCGATGACGAGGGGCTTGGTGCCCGCGCCCGGGAGGATGGTCGGCATCCCGGGCGCGGGGGTCTGGGTGAGCGTCACTGGGAAGCTCCGTTCTGCTGGTGCGGGACGAATGGCCAGTCGGTGCGGACCCCGTCGGCCTGGTGCTCCTTGCCTGGTGTCCGGCGGAAGTAGGCGGCCAGGCTTCGGCCCTGGGCTGCCGCCCACTCGACTTGCTGCTTGTGCAGCTGCGGCAGCGGCGTCTCCCGGATCCGCGCCGTGGTGTTGGCGATGCGCCAAGCCACGCGGCAGGCTGCGATCGCGTCGGCGTCGGAGGAATGGGCGCCGTCGAGCTTCACCGCGTAGTGCTTGCACAGGTCGGTGAGTGTGCGGGGGCCCTTGCGCCGGCTGATCTGCTTGTCGATGACGCGCGGGTCGACGACGAGGAACTCGGTGCCGACGATGTCCGTCAGCGGCTGTACGCCGTGCCGGCGGGCCTCGCGGTCGAGGAGCGTCAGGTCGTACGAGGCGTTCATGATGACCAGCGGTGTCCCGGCGAGGATGACCTGTGCAAGCGCGGCGGTGATTTCCTCGACCGCTTCGGCTGCGGGCTGGCCTTCTGTGCGGGCCTGCTCGGTGGTGATCCCGTGCACCTTGGCCGCAGCGTCGGGAATGTCGATGCCCGGGTTGGCGAGCCAGTTGGCGGTGACGGGCGGGAGGCTGCCGCCCACCTCCACGACGCAGGCGGTGACGACGCGGTCGTTCTCGGCGTCGACGCCGGTGGTCTCCAAGTCGAAGCCGCACATGCGGCCCAGGTGCCAGCTCATGCGCGCACCCCCTTGAGGGCGGCGAGGAACTCGCGGAGCCGGGCGGCCGACGCGGTCGACGGGTGCAGTCCGCTGTTCTGCTCGGCGAACTGCGCCTCGACCTGCGCGGTGGTCAAGCCGAGCGGTCCGGCGGCGGCGATGATCTGGAACCAGATGCCCTCGATGTCGTCGTCGTCGACGATCTCCGCCTCAACCGCGCCGTCCTCGTCCGGCATCGCGTCCGGGTAGGGGTCGGAGGTATCCGCGTCGGGGGCGGGTGCGGGTTTCTTCAACTCGGCGGCGCGAGCGGTGAGCGTCGCCTTCAGCGCGTCGTCCATGTGTCCAGCACGGACCGCTCGGGTCCACAGCTTGCCGACCTCGTCAGCCGTCTTCGCATCGGCGGCGAGCGCCGCATAGTCAGGCCGCCCACCCGTGATGGCCACCCGCTCCGGGCCCGATGCGACCGCCGGGGCGCCGGTGACCTTGCCCTCCATGAGCGCGGCCGGGGTGATCTCCACGTCCAGCGTCGGAACCATGAACCGGGCCGGTCCCTCCGCCCGCTGGACGAGTTTCTCCTCCATGCCCAGCCACCCGGCGACGTAGCCGCCAGCCTGCGCCAGGAGCTCGGCCGCAGGCGGCAGCTCGACGGCCGCGTAGTAGCCCTTGGAGACGAGGAGCCACTGGCCGAGCGCGGGGACGTCGCGGAGCATGACGTTGACACGGGTGGTGATGGAGCAGTCCCGCTTCTCCGGGTTGCACATGCACGGCCGGTCCTGCTTGTGCTCGGTGACGCCGTCGCAACGGCGCTGGCACTTCGAGCCGGCGTACAGCTCGTACCACTGCGACACGGCGTTCTGCGGCGGGATGAGGACCGGGAGCCGATTGGTGGTGGAGTACACCTCGAACTCGGACGGTCCGCCGTTGGCCGGGGTCCAGGGCTTGACTTCGCCGCCGTACAGGTCGGCGACCGAGGCGAGGATCTCCCGGGACGGGCTGGTGAAGCGGAAGTGGTTCAGCTTGGCGGGGCGGGTGCCGGGCTTGCCGTCTCGGCGGACCTTTCCGGTTGGCACGACGTGGCCGATACGGATCTCGCCGAGCTGCCGCATGCGGCGCTGGAGGTCGATGATGGGCATCAGGCAGCCCTCTTCTCAGTGTTGGCGGGCGGCACGAGGGCCTCGCCGACGACGGACTTGGACAGGACCCGCTTGAACTCGGCGACCTGCTGAACGTGGAGGAACGCCTCGTACACGTCGTCGCCGCACAGCAGCGGGTGGGGCCGGTATCCCTCGGGCCGCAGGTGCAGCACGATTCCGGTGGAGTGCACTGCGGGCATTGGGACCTTCGTGCCGTCGCGGAGCCAGGCGACTTCGGCACGGCGGTATGCGGACATCTGGAGCCCGGCCTCGGGGTAGACACCCTTCTCGTCGAGCTCGCCACCGGTCTTGGTGTCGCCGATGAACAGGGTGTCGGCGGGCACCCGCAGCGCGGCGGCGATCCGAGCGGAACGGAACAGGTAGTCGAGCTTCCCGGCCCATCCGTCGGTGAAGTTCCCGACCGTCATCTCCGAGGCCTCGAAGACGACCTGCCAGTCGGCGACGAACTGAAGGAAGTTCTCCAGGTACGGCGCCATCTCCGAGTCGTTCAGCAGAGCCTCGGGCAGCGGCTCGCCGAGGACGTGGGCCTCAACGAGGTCGTGGGCGGCGCTGCCGATGTCGCCGCGCTCGTCCTTCTTGCGGATGTGGCCCTTGCGCAGCCAGTCGTACGCGGCTTCCCGCTCGGCCGGGCGCAGCGAGGCGGCGACGAGTGTGGGCAGCGTGGCGAAGGCGTCGGCTGCGGTGAGGTTCGCCGCCCAGAACACCAGCTCGGGCTTGGGGAAGCCCTGGCCGAGGATCGTGGTGACGCGGCGGAGCTTGGTTCCGGTCTCCGGGTCGCGATACCAGCCCTGCGAGGGCTGGGGGATGCGGCCGGGGCCGGCGGCCGGGGCCGAAGCCCCGGCCAGCGCGGTGTTCGTCACGCGGTACCTCCGCAGACGTTGCAGGTGAATCCGGCAGGCGGCGCGCCGTTGCACGTGGGGCACTTGGCGACGCCACAGCGGACGAGGAGTGTGGCCGGGCTGAGCTCCAGCGAGCGGGCCGCGAACACCATGTGGTCCACCGAGATCTCCGCCCGGCGGCCGGTCTCGCAGTTGGCGATCACGGAGCGCTTGATCGGGTAGCCCAAGCCCGTCATTCGGTTGGCCATCTCCAGCGCGGAGACCTTCTGCGCGCGGCGGGCGGTGGCCAGTTCGTCGATGACGCGGCGGGTAATCGGCAGGGCGGTCACGCGGCAGCACCGGCCTGGCGCGGTCCGGGGACCGCCTTCGGCGTGCCGATCGCGGTCAGCCGCTCGGCGAGGCGGAGCACCTGCCCGCCGTACACCGGGACCTTGCCGTCGTTCGCGACCTCGGCGAGGAGGTCGGCGACCCGCTCGTCCCGTTCGTGCGCGGCGTGGGAGTCCGATCCCTGGTGTGCGGCCTGGCGGGCGCACTCGGCGATGTGGACCAGCTCCGCGAGGAGCCCTTCGCCGTCCTCCTCGGCCGCCGCCGCGAGGTTCAGCAGCACGCTGGTGAGGTAGTGCGACATGTCGAGCGTGGCCCCGGCGGGGATGGCCTCGACGTGGACGCGGAACGGCCCGTCGACGGGCGTACGGTCGTCGCTCACAGGGCGCTCCCGGAGATTTCGATCGTGGTGGTGGTACGCGGGGCGAGTGCTTCGAGGGCGTGGTCGAGCGGGTCGACGAGGTGCCGCTGCTCGGCCAACTCGCCCTCGTGGTAGCGAGCCGCCTGCGCGGCAGCCATGAGGCCGTGGAACTTGCATGTGCTGCACGGCTGGCCGTAGTCGTAGCCCGCGCCGCAGGTCCGGCACGTCTGGATCGGCGCGGGCTTCAGCGTCTCCAGTTCGGCGATTCGGTCGCGGCGCGCACGCAGCTCCTCGGCCGCGTCGGACAGCGCCTCGTTCGTCGCGTGCCGCTCCGCCTCCAGCTCGGCCACCCGGGCCCGCAGCGCAACCAACTCGGCCGACGGAGAGTCCGCACGCATCGACTCCCACAGGCCCAGCACCGCACCCATGCCGATGTCGAACGCGGCCGTGTCCCACGTGCCCATGAAGTAGTTGCCGCTACTTGCGCAACTGGCCGGCCAGTCCCGGCAGGCGCACAGGTCCTGGTGGTAGTGGTCGTTCAACGCCCGGTTGCCCGCGTCGGACAGCGCATCGCGCTGCTCCTCGGTCAGTTCGACCGGCTGCGCGTTGAGCAGCAGCCGAAGCCGCTCCAGCTCCGCGGCGCCGCCCTCCGGGACGAGCATCCCGAGCCCGTCGAGGCTCGCGACGGCCTGCGAGGCCAGCTCCTCCGAACTGCCCTGCCACGCGGCCCAGATCAGCGACCGGGCATGGGCCATGAGCTTCTCGTGCGTCATGCCGCCACCGCCTCAACGCGCACCAGCGCCCAGGCGCGGACCGACACGCCGTCGACCATGACGTCGGCCGACGAGTACGACGACCCGTCGTTGCCGTAGTCGGGGTCCGTGCTCACCGGCACGCGGTACTGCCCCGCGAATGCCGCAACGCGGTCCGGGGCGCGGTGGAAGTACAACTCCACCCGGTACCCACCGCGGTAGTCGTCGTTGAGTGAGGCGGTCGTCGGCCGGTCAGCCAGCTGCGCAACGACCGTCTCGGCCACCGCGAACGCGTGCATCATCGCGTCACGCGGGTCGGCCGGCGCGGGGACCGGTACGACCTCGATGGCCGGTACCGGGCGGGTAAGGTTGATGGTCACGGTGTCCTCATTTCTCTGTGGGTGAGGTCTTGCCGAGGGGCTTCCTGGACCAGGCCCGGTCCGGGCGGCCCCGCTTTGTTTGGTCAGGCGGCGCGGCGGCGGGTCTTCTGCTGCGCGGGGATGCGGTGCATGGCCGCGATCTCGGCCCGGTCCTGCGGGCTGAACATCAGTCGGCGGCCCATGCGGTGGGCCGGGAAGCCCATGTGGTTCACGCCGTCGCGGAGCCGGCGGGCGCCGATGCCGAGGCGGCGGGCGGTCTCGGAGACGTCGGTGAAGTCCTCCGGCGCGAGCGTGGCGAGAGCCGTGGCGGACATGGAGTCACCTCATTCGGTGTTGGGCTCGCGGGGTGCGAGCAGCTGCTCGTCTTCGGGGTCGAGCTCAAGGGCGGTGCGGAGTGCCGCGTAGGTGGGGGGCCGCATGTTGGTCCGAACGCCGATTTCCAGCCGCGTCAGGTAGCTGCGGCTGATGCGGGCGTTACGGGCGAGGTCGGCGATCTTGATGCCGCGTGACATGCGGATCTTTCGGATTGCCGCCCCGTCCACCTCGTAAGTGGGTCGGGGTGCCTTCATGCACAGAACCTAACAGGTTCTGCTGGCAACTCCTAGCAGTACTTGGAAGTAACTAGCAGGAACTCGCAGGAGATGTGATCCGGAACCTTTGGCTCAGCTCAAGAGAGCGTGATGAACGCGTAGAGGCTGAAAGGTGTTCCTGGCGGTACCTGGCAGTTCCTGAGAACATCAAGGCATGACTGATCCCAGCCCCGCCGACAGGCTGAGACTCGCCAAGCTCGTTATCCGTCGCCGCCAGGAACTGGGCTGGCACAAGGCGGATGCCGCGCAACAGGCCGACCTCACACACACCACGTACATGCGCGTTGAGAAGGGCGAGGCGGTACGCGACGTCACCTACGCCAAGATCGACGCTGCGTTTGGCTGGGCTCCTGGCGCCTGCATCGCCATCCTTGAAGGCGCCGAGGAGGCGCAGCCCGCCGGCGAGGTGGAAGCGGGCGTCCGGTTCGCACCTGTCGCGAATATGGACGAGGTCGCGCGCAAGGCCGTTCAGGATGTGGTGATCGCGGTCATGCCTGACGTGCCTGCTGGCCGCATGGCCGAATTCAGCGAAGCGGTGGTCGAGATGCTGCGGGAGCGGGGTGTCATCCCTCTGAAGGACGACAGTGCAACCCCCTAGCCGTACAACCTTTCGGTTGTAGTTGGATCGTTACATTGAGTTCGATTCAAGATTCACCGACCTTCTATCGGTCACCCGTTCGGTATGTAAGGCTCGTCTCCTTGGGGTTTCCGAGCGCACCGAAAGGAGGCCCATGCACGAGCTGTTCACGCACGACCCTGGGCCCGGATTCGTCGGCATGTCTGGGCGGGTAGGCGACAGAATCGTGTGCGTAGTGACACCGAGAGTCCATACCGACGAGTCCGTACGACAGGACGCGCGGAAGCTCATACGGCGTCAGGGAGGCGACTGCGACACGTGCGACCACCCGAGCTGCCCGCTCAGGTGAACCGCACCCCGCAGTCCGGAAGAAGATGACTGACAGTCAGGGGTGCCTGTCGGCCATCTCCGCACCAGGAGGGGCGGACTGTGGCATACGCAGAGAAGCGCGGTAAGTCGTGGCGCGTCAGGTACCAACTCCCCAACGGCGAGTACGCCTCCGAGAGCGGGTTCGCCACCAAGCAAGACGCCCTCGACTGGGGTCGCGCGCAGGAAACCGACGTCCAGCGCAAGGTCTTCGTCAACCCCAACGACGGACGGAAGCTCCTTGGTGAGTGGGTCACCGAGTGGCTTCAGGTGATGGATGTTGCCGAGACCACGGACCGCACCTACAACAGCCGCCTGAATGCTGTCATCCTGCCGAAGTGGGAGAACGTCCCGCTCGGCGACATCACGGCCATGGCCTACAAGGCGTGGCGCATGCAGCTTGCCGACCAGTTCTCGAAGAACTACGTCGAGAGCGTCGAAGGCATCATGCGGATGCTCCTTGATGACGCGGTCGACGAGCGGATCATTCCCTACAACCCGATGCCCACCGGCTCGAAGCGCCGCCGCGGCCGGCACGTGCCGGTGGAAGTCGAGGATGTCTACGTTTGGCCGACACCCCGACAGGCCAGGCTCGTCGCCGAGAACGCCCGGGCGCTCCGCGGGTTGCAGTGGTACGTCATGATCCTGACCATGGCCTACACGGGCATGCGGATCGGTGAGATCGCCGGCCTCCGCCGCGACCAGGTCCACCTTCTGGGGCTGGAGTACGGCCGGTCCCTGCGTGTGCAGTGGCAGGGCCAGTGGCTGACCACACCGGCTAAGCACATCGTGACCAAAGGCGACACGTGGGAGTCCATCGCGGCCCTACGACACGCCGACCCCAAGCGCGCGGCCGACGTCGCCAAGGCGAACGAGATGGAGCCAGACGCCAAGCTGCGGACCGGCCAGAAGCTCAAGTTGGCCAAGGGGTTCACGCTGCTACCGCCGAAGTACAGCAGCTACCGCACCCTCATCCTGCCGCCGTTCGTCGCCGACCTGCTCGCGGAGGTCATGGCGCTGAACGCACACAGCCTCCTGGTCTTCGCGTCCCAGCGCGGCAAGCCCCTGCGGGTGGACGATCAGTTCTACGGGCGGTTCTGGAACCCCATCGTGAAGGGGCAGGACGCTGAGCCTTCACGCCGGGGGCGTCCCGCCCAGTTGGCCCTGCCGGCTGTTGAGGGGGTCGAGGAGATGGTTCCGCACGGTACCCGTCACGGGCACAAGGTGTGGCTCGACGAGGCGGGCCATCCGCGCGTCGCCGTGGAGGAGCGGATGGGGCACCGGCTGAAGGGCGTCGAGGGTACGTACTCGCACACCTCGCCGGAGATGGAACTCGCCATCGCCAAGGGCTTGCAGGAGACTTGGGAGAAGTCGTTGGTCGAGGAGATGGAGCCGGCGGAGTGGGTGCGCCGGCGCTCTTCATGATCGTCTCCCAAACGCCTCCCATTGGATCTTGAAACAAGCGAGCGGCCCGGCCCCCGGAAGGGGGTCGGGCCGCTCGTTTTGCCTTCTGACCTGCCGTCCAGCCGCAGGGGCCGGACTGCTTGGATCAGGCCTTCTTCGTCTCCCAGAAGATGCGGTCGACCTCGGCGATGAGTTCCAGCGCCTTCTCGCCCGTCTTCGGGTCCGTCGACGCCTTCGCGGCCGAGAGGGCCTTCAGGGTGTCGTTGATGAGCGCGTGCAGCTCGGGGTACTTCTCGAAGTGCGGGGGCTTGAAGTAGTCGCTCCACAGCACCGAGATGTGGTGCTTCGCGAGCTCCGCGCGCTGCTCCTTGATGACCGTGGCACGCGCGCGGAAGTGCGCGTCCTCGTTGGCCTGGTACTTCTCCTGAACGGCCTTGACCGACTCGGCCTCGATCCGGGCCTGGGCCGGGTCGTAGACACCGCAGGGGAGGTCGCAGTGGGCGCTGACCTTCACCTTGGGGGCAAACAGGCGGGAGAGCATGCAGCTGGTCCTTCCTCGTGATCGTCTTCTCAGGTGGGAGATTACTCCCCGAGAAGACGGTTTTCGCGAGCGCCCCCAGGGGCTTAGGACAAAAGTCCAGGGTCACCATGGGACTCGTGGATGAGTGGACGATCGGATCAGATCGGATCAGATCGGATCAGGTATCGGGTCGGGTATCGGATCGGACCGGATTCAGGTCGGATGGAGGAGGTGTCGGATGGCGGACGCTGGGCGCGCGCCGAGGCAGGGCTCAGGGGCCCCGTTCGGGATCGCCGAGGTGACCGGGGTGTCGATGGTGCCCACGTTGCTCCACGGTGACCAGCTCCTCGTGCACTACGGGGGACGGCTGCGGCCCGGGAACGTGGCCGTGCTGCGTCACCCGCTCCAGCAGGATCTGCTCATCGTCAAGCGGCTGATCGAGCGACAGGGTGGCGGGTGGTGGGTCCTCGGGGACAATCCCGATGCCGAAGGCGACAGTCGTGTCTTCGGCGCCGTGCCCGCCGAGCTGGTGCTCGGGCGCGTACGAGCCCGGTACCGGCCCGTCACGCCCGGGCGTCAGCGGTCGGCCGGTGTGGTGCTCTCCTGGCTGTTCTCCGCCGTCAGGCCCGTGGTGGCCGACCGTTCCGCCTCCAGGCGTTTGCGGGCCCGGTAGGCCGCCACGTTCGCCCGGGTCGCGCAGCGGTCCGAGCAGTAACGGCGGGAGCGGTTCGTCGAGGTGTCCAGGTACGCGTTCCGGCACGGTGGCGCCTGGCAGAGGCCCAGCCGGTCGGCCCCGAACTCCGTCAGATGGAAGGCGAGCCCCATCGCCGCGATGGCCGCGAAGCCCGCGGTCGCGTTCGAGGGGTGGTCGGCGAGATGCATGTGCCAGCGCGGGTGCCCCTCGTCGTCCAGGTAGTCGTGGCCCGAAATCTGCGGGCTGACGGGGAACTCCAGGAGCAGTGAGTTCAGCAGGTCCACCGCCTGGGTGTGGTCGCCCTCGTCCGCCGCGGTGAAGACCGCCCGCAGCCGGGCGCGTACCGAACGGAAGCGCGTCACATCGGCGTCCGTCGCCCGCCGGGCCATCTGCGAGGCCGCGCCGAACAGCTCCCGGACCGCCTCGACCGACGTCAGGGAGTCTTTGTTGCGGGCCGGCTCCTCGGTGTTGACCAGACGCACGGCGTAATCCGAGTAATAGGCCAGTTCCACTTGTAGTCCTTACGGCGGAGGTCTAGTGTCGGGTCCGGAGGGGGTAATGGACGATCCCCCTTCTAGGGTATTACGAAGAGGGTGAGGGAGTGTCATGACGGACGTGACGGACCCGGCTGCCACCGGAACCGACTGGGCGGCCTGGCAGGAGAGCTGGGACCGACAGCAGGAGTGGTACATGCCGGACCGCGAGGAGCGGTTCCGCGTGATGCTCGACATGGTCGAGGCCGTGGTGGGGCCGGAGCCCCGCGTCCTCGACCTGGCGTGCGGTACAGGGAGTATTACGGATCGGCTGCTCAAGCGGTTCCCGAAGGCGACCAGCGTCGGCGTCGACCTCGACCCCGCCCTCCTCGCCATAGCCGAGGGGTACTTCGCCGGGGACGAGCGGGTCACCTTCGTCAGCGCCGATCTCAAGGACCCGGAGTGGGCCGAGGCCCTGCCGCACCGCTCGTACGACGCCGTGCTCACCGCCACCGCGCTCCACTGGCTGCACACCGAACCGCTCACCGCGCTCTACGGGCAGCTCGCCGGCCTCGTCCGCGACGGCGGCGTCTTCATGAACGCCGACCACATGATCGACGAGACCACCCCGCGCATCAACGCCGCCGAGCGCGCCCACCGCCACGCCGCCATGGACCGCGCCAAGGCCGCGGGCGCGCTCGACTGGGCCGAGTGGTGGGCCGTGGCCGCCCAGGACCCCGTCCTCGCCGAGCCGACCGCCCGCCGCTTCGCGATCTACGGCGAGCACGCCGACGGCGACATGCCCTCCGCCCGCCGCCACGCCGAGATCCTCCGCGCCGCCGGCTTCGACGAGGCGCGCCCGGTCTGGGCCTCGCCCTCGGACACCCTGCTGCTCGCGCTGAAGTAGGCGGATAGGCGGGTAGGCGGGTACGCACGAAGGGGCGGTACGGATCGTGCTCCGTACCGCCCCTTCCGTATCCGCGCCTACAGCACTGTCCGCTCCTACAGCACCTTCGACAGGAACGCCTTCGTCCGGTCGTGCTGCGGGTTGCCCAGGACGTCGCGCGGGTGGCCCGACTCGACCACCACGCCGCCGTCCATGAACACCAGGTTGTCGCCCACCTCGCGCGCGAAGCCCATCTCGTGGGTCACGACGATCATCGTCATGCCCGACTCGGCCAGGTCGCGCATGACGTCGAGGACGTCACCGACCAGCTCCGGGTCGAGCGCCGACGTCGGCTCGTCGAAGAGCATCAGCTTCGGCTCCATCGCCAGCGCGCGGGCGATCGCGACGCGCTGCTGCTGACCTCCGGAGAGCTGCGAGGGGTAGCTCGCGGCCTTGTCGGCCAGGCCGACCCGGTCGAGCAGCCGCTCGGCCCGCTCGCGGGCCACCGCCCGGGACTCGCCCTTCACCTGGATCGGCGCCTCCATGACATTGCCCAGGGCCGTCATGTGCGGGAACAGGTTGAAGCGCTGGAAGACCATGCCGATGTCCCGGCGCTGGGCCGCGACCTCGCTGTCCTTCAGCTCGTAGAGCTTGTCGCCCTTCTGCCGGTAGCCCACCAGCTGGCCGTCGACGGACAGCCGTCCGCCGTCGACCCGCTCCAGGTGGTTGATGCACCGCAGGAACGTCGACTTGCCGGAGCCGGACGGACCGACCAGGCAGAAGACCTCACGGGGGGCGACCTCCAGGTCGATGCCCCGGAGAATGTGGGCGGGCCCGTAGGACTTGTGAACGCCCTCGGCCTTCACCATCGCGCTCATCCCGAAACCTCCGAACGCTTGAACATGGTGAGGTTGGTGCGGACCCGCTGCCACGGAGTCGGCGGCAGGCTTCGCAGCGAACCGCGGGCGAAGTACCGCTCCAGGTAGTACTGGCCGACGCTGAACACGCTGGTCAGGGCCAGGTACCAGATGGAGGCCACGAACAGCATCTCCATCACGGCGCCGGCCGTGCTGCCGATGTTCGACGAGGCCCGCAGGAGCTCGGTGTACTGCACGGCCGAGACCAGCGACGAGGTCTTCAGCAGGTTGATGAACTCGTTCCCCGTCGGCGGCACGATCACTCGCATCGCCTGCGGAAGGACGATCCGGCGCATGGTCTTCGTCTGCGACATGCCGATCGCGTGCGCGGCCTCGGTCTGTCCCTCGTCGACCGACTGGATGCCGGCCCGGACGATCTCCGCCATGTAGGCGCCCTCGTTGAGGCCGAGACCCAGGAGCGCGACCATGAACGGCGTCATGACGTCCACGGTCTCGTTCTTGTAGATCGGCCCGAGGTTGATGAACTCGAAGATCAGCGACAGGTTGAACCAGACCAGCAGCTGGACGTAGACCGGCGTGCCGCGGAAGAACCAGATGTAGAGCCAGGCGACCGCGCCGGTCACCGGGTTCTTGGAGAGCCGCATCACCGCGAAGACGACGCCGAGCACGAGGCCCAGCGCCATGGAGGCGACGCTGATGATGATCGTGTTCCCCAGGCCTTCGAGGACCGAGGTGTCGAACAGCTTGTCCCAGACCGTCGCCCAGATGATGTTGCCCTGGGAGAAGGCGTAGACGAGCCAGCCGAGGAGCGCGACGACGACGACGGCGCTGATCCAGCGGCCGACGTGCCTCACGGGGATTGCCTTGATCGCCTCGTACGGAACACCCGAGGCGCCGGGTCCGACCGGTGCGTCGGCCGGACCCTTGTCGATCTTGTCAGTCACAACGACTGCCCTTCAGCGGAGCGCGGACGTCACTTGCCGGCGTTGATGGTGGCCTGCTTGACGGCGCTTTCCTTGACGTCCCACTTCTCCAGGACCTTCTCGTACGAGCCGTCCTTGATGATGGCGTCCAGGGCTTCCTTGACGGCGTCGCGCAGCTGGGTGTTCTCCTTCGCGACACCGATGCCGAAGAGGCCGACGTCGCTCTGGCTGCCGACGACCTCGAAGTCGTTGCCGCCGCCCGAGGTCTTCGCGATGTACGCGGCGACCGGGTAGTCGTTCAGGTCGGCGACGGCGCCGCCGGCCTTCACACGGGTCTGGGCCTCGGCGTCGGTGTCGAACGCCTGGATCGTCAGCTTGTTCGAGCCACACTTCTCGGCCTGCGCCTTGAAGGTGTCCTCGTAGATCGTGCCGCGCTGGACGGCGACCGTCTTGCCGCACAGGTCGTCGAGGGTGTTGACGCCCTGCGGGTTGCCCTTCTTGACGAGGAGCGAGACGCCGGAGCTGAAGTAGTCGACGAAGTCGACGCCCTTGCCGATCTTCTTGCCGTCGTCGTCCAGGCCCTCCTGACGCTTCTTGTTGTCCGTCATCGAGGACATGATCAGGTCCTGGCGGCCGGTCTCCAGCGAGGTGATCAGGCCGTCGAAGGTGCCCGAGGTGAACTGGAACTTCACACCGAGCTGCTTGGAGAGGGCCTCGGCGATGTCGGGGTCGACACCGACGATCTTGCCGCCCTCGGTGAACTCCATCGGGGCGTAGGAGGCGTCCGTGCCGACCTTGACGACACCGGCCTTCTGGATGTCGGCGGGCAGCTTGGCGAAGAGCGGGGCGGTGTTCCCGGTCTTGGTGCCCTCGGCGGTCGAGCCGCCCTCGGTCTGGTCGCCGCAGGCGGTCAGCAGCATGGAGCCGGCGACCGCGATGGCGGCGACCGCGGCAAGACGGGAAGTGCGGGTCTTGGCGGTCGTACAGCGCGTGGAGCGTGCGGTCATGGTCGGGTTCCTCCGGCGTGTGAGGCGTTGCCATAGGCCGCGCGCACGCACCTTCGGGTGTCGCGACCTCGTGTGATTACGCGCATCTTGCCATTCGGACGGCGTCATTCAGACGGCCACGCATGTCAAAATCGGGTAACGGGTGACCCCCGAACTCCGGAGGGCCGGTGGACACGGGCCGGACCTCTTCCGGGAAATGCCTCTCAGGGCCGGAAAATCTCCGGTTGATCTCGCCATCCGGGCGACACGAAGGCCACCATCCGGTCTACAGGAGAACGTGTCCTGACATGGCGCGACGCGCCCGCTCTGCGCAAGACGCCATTGCGTCCGTATGAGCCGCATCACCGCTCCGGAATGGACTCGTCTACGGTGACGTACGTCCGGTAAGAAGGATCCTTACACCCCTCATCCGGGGCTCAGGGCGCGTTGTGCGGCGCGCCCGCGCGGTTGCCAGACACGGCGACCGCGGGACCCGCCCACCCCTCCTCAACAAGGAGTGGCAACCCTCAAATGAAGAAGACTTAAGGGGTCAACCCAATGGCAGCGGAGATCGTCAATCCTCGGAGCGAGAGCGGTACGGAAGGGGCTCAGGAGCCCTTCGATCCGGCCTTCGCGCTGCACCGCGGCGGCAAGATGGCCATCTCGGCCACGGTGCCGCTGCGTGACAAGGACGACCTGTCCCTCGCGTACACGCCCGGCGTCGCCAAGGTGTGCACCGCGATTGCCGAGCAGCCGGAACTGGTCCACGACTACACCTGGAAGTCCCAGGTCGTCGCGGTCGTGACCGACGGTACGGCGGTGCTCGGACTCGGCGACATCGGCCCGGAGGCCTCGCTTCCGGTCATGGAGGGGAAAGCGATCCTCTTCAAGCAGTTCGGCGGCGTGGACGCGGTGCCGATCGCGCTCGCCACCAAGGACACCGACGAGATCGTCGAGACCGTCGTCCGGCTCGCGCCCTCCTTCGGTGGCGTGAACCTGGAGGACATCTCGGCCCCCCGGTGCTTCGAGATCGAGCGGAAGCTCCAGGAGCGCCTGGACATCCCCGTCTTCCACGACGACCAGCACGGCACCGCCGTCGTCACCCTCGCCGCCCTCCGTAACGCGGCGAAGCTGACCGACCGTGGCCTCGGCGACCTGCGCGCGGTCATCTCCGGCGCCGGCGCGGCCGGTGTCGCCATCGCCAAGTTCCTCCTCGAGGCCGGCCTCGGTGACGTGGCGGTCACGGACCGCAAGGGCATCGTCAGCCGCGACCGGGACGACCTGAACCCGGTCAAGCGTGAGCTCGCGGAGCTCACCAACAAGGCCGGCCTCACCGGCTCGCTCGAGACCGCCCTGGCCGGCGCGGACGTCTTCATCGGCGTCTCCGGCGGTACGGTCCCGGAGGCCGCGGTGGCGTCCATGGCGCCGAACGCGTTCGTGTTCGCCATGGCCAACCCGAACCCCGAGGTCCACCCCGACGTCGCGCACAAGTACGCGGCCGTCGTGGCGACCGGCCGTTCGGACTACCCGAACCAGATCAACAACGTGCTCGCCTTCCCCGGCATCTTCGCGGGCGCCCTCCAGGTCCGGGCCTCCCGGATCACCGAGGGTATGAAGATCGCCGCCGCGAACGCGATCGCGGACGTGGTCGGCGACCAGCTCGCCGCCGACTGCGTGATCCCGTCGCCGTTCGACGAGCGCGTCGCCCCGGCCGTCGCGACCGCGGTGGCCGCGGCCGCCCGCGCCGAGGGCGTGGCGCGCCGCTGACGCGCCGGTACGCCTGAGGGCCTCGCTCTGTGCGGAGCGGGGCCCTTTCGCGTACCGCCGGGGGGACGTGCGTCACAGAGGCGCCTGGTTCCGCCGTGCGGGTGGGGACCCTACGCTCGGGGCCATGTTCGCTGCCTACGCCGCCCGAATCGACCGCGACCAGCCGCTGAACGGCCTTGAGCTGGGGGAACGGCCCGAGCCCGAGGTGCGTCCCGGGTGGACCACCGTCACCGTCAAGGCCGCCTCGCTCAACCACCACGACCTCTGGTCCCTGCGCGGGGTCGGACTGCCTGCGGAGAGGCTGCCGATGATCCTCGGCTGCGACGCCGCGGGCATCGACGAGAACGGCGACGAGGTCGTCCTGCACTCGGTCATCGGCCAGACCGGCCACGGGGTCGGCCCCGACGAGCCCCGCTCGATCCTGACCGAGCGGTACCAGGGCACCTTCGCCGAGCGCGTCACCGTGCCCTCCTGGAACGTGCTCCCCAAGCCCAAGGAACTCTCCTTCGAGGAGGCCGCCTGCCTCCCGACCGCCTGGCTCACCGCGTACCGCATGCTCTTCACCAACGCGGGCGTGCGCCCCGGCGACTCGGTCCTCGTCCAGGGTGCGGGCGGCGGCGTCGCCACCGCCGCGATCGCCCTCGGCAGCGCCGCCGGCCTGCGGGTCTTCGCCACCAGCCGGGACGAGGCCAAGCGCAAGCGCGCCGTCGAACTCGGCGCGGTAGAGGCGTACGAGCCCGGCGCGCGGCTGCCGAAGCGGGTGGACGCCGTCATCGAGACCGTCGGCGCCGCCACCTGGTCGCACTCGGTCAAGTCGCTGCGCCCCGGCGGCACCCTGGTGATCTCGGGCGCGACGAGCGGCGACCGCCCCTCGCACGCCGAGCTCACCCGGATCTTCTTCCTGGAGCTGAAGGTCGTCGGCTCGACCATGGGCACGAAGGACGAGCTGGAGGACCTGCTGTCGTTCTGCGCCGCCACGGGCGTACGGCCGGTGATCGACGAGGTGCTGCCGCTGGACCGGGCCCGCGAGGGCTTCGAGAAGATGGCCGCGGGCGATCTGTTCGGGAAGATCGTCCTGACGACGTCCTGAACGTCGTCCGGAACTCGTCCGGAACGACGTCCTGACAAAGGCTTGATGCATCGTCAGATGTGCTGATGGGATCTCCGGCACTGCGATCACACCGTCGTGCCGGAGGTTCTCATGTTGCGAACGACCCTTGCCGCGGGCGCCGTTGTCGCCGCGCTCCTCGCCCCGCCCGGCGTCGCCCACGCCGACACCGCGGGCGCGATACCCGTGCTCACCGACGACCGCGGCCGCGCCCTCACCCTGCGCGGCTGGAACGTCGAGGACAAGACGAACCGCGGCGAGCAGGCCCTCTCCGCCATCACCGAGCGCCATTTCCGGGACATGCGCGCCCAGGGCTTCAACTTCGCCCGGCTGCTGGTCTTCTGGGACGACCTGGAGCCGAAGCGGGGCCAGTACAGCGAGTCCTATCTGCGGAAGATCGAACGCGTCCTGGACTGGGCGGAGAAGTACGACGTCAACGTCCTCATCGACGCCCACCAGGACGTCTTCGGACCGGCCTTCGGCCACCGGGGCGTGCCCGCGTGGGCGACCAGGACCGACGGACTGCCCTTCACCCCGCACCCGGACGACTGGTTCGCCGAGTACTTCGAACCGGCCGTCCAGCGCGCCTTCACCCATCTCTACGAGGACGAGGACCTGCGGCGCGCCCAGGCCGCGATGTGGCGGGTGCTCGCCGACCGCTTCGAGGACCATCCGGCCGTCCTCGGCTACGACCTGATCAACGAGCCCATGGGCGAGCTGCGCGCGGACGAGGACCTGCCGACGGCCGCCCGCCGCATCGAGCGCGAGCAGCTGACCCCGATGTACAACCGGCTCGCGGACGCGGTCCGTTCGGTGGACCGGGACACCTGGGTCTTCGTCGAGCCGACCCCGATCGTCGGCGAGGGCGTGCCGACGGGCCTCGGCAGGATCGACGACCCGAAGATCGTCTACGCCCCGCACTTCTACAACACCGCCATGGAGGCGGGCGCCGACTACGACCCGGCGGCCGGCTGGATCGAGACGTACGAACAGGCCGTGACGCAGTACCCCAGGGATTACCAGGTCCCGGTCGTCGTGGGGGAGTGGGGGCCGCTCAACAACTCCCTGCCGAACATGAACCGCTTCTACCGCGAGGCGATGGCCTCCCTCGGCCGGTACGGCAGCGGGTGGGCCGGCTATGTGTGGTGCTACGGCGGCGGGTACTGCGCGGTGGACGGCGCCGGGACCTTCCGTACGAACAAGGAGCTGACCGCCGAGCCCTACGCGGAGGCCGTCGCGGGCACGGTCGCCTCGGCCGCGTACGACTCCGGGGCGGGCGTCTACCGCCTGGAGTACACCGCCTCCCGCCAGGGGTCCCGGGTCACCGAGCTGTCCCTTCCCCCGGGCGCCTGGCAGGTGACGGCTCGGGGGAAGGCGATCGTGCTCCGCACGGACAAGGCCGCCGGGCAGTCGGACAAGGGCGGCCGGACCGCCTGGGTCCTCGCCGCGCCGGGCGCCCGGGTGACGGTGACCGCAACCCGGGCCGCCGCCCGCCAGGCCGCCGCCCGCTAGGCGTCCTTCCGCTCCGGGCGCAGCAGGGACGTGAGCCGGTCCGCCGCCGTCGACAGATGGCGGCGGGCCTCGGTCAGCTGCGCCGCCGTCACCCCGTGGTCCCGGGCCGCGTCACGGACGTCGTCGCGGAAGCGGTCCAGGAGCCGGTCCAGGTCACGGGCCGGTTCCCTGGTGGACTCGACCGTCCGGGCCCAGTCCCGGACGGCTTCCTCCGGTACGCGGTCCTCCGGGGCGTGGTCCTCGGCGACGGGCCCCGCCGGGGCGGGCTCCCCGGGTGCGGAGGTCCGGCCCGACGCCTTGGGGTGCGTCGTGCCCGTGACCAGGCCGCCGAGCTGCGCGGTGATGTCCGAGAGGCCCTCCCAGACGCTCGTCGGCCAGTCGCCGCGCGCGAACCGGTTCTGGACCTCGTCCTGGACCTGCTGGGCGATCCGCTGGAACTCCTTGGCCTGCCGGCGCGCCGACTGGGCCTCCTCGCGGGCCTGGCGGGTCTGCTCCCGCCACTCCTGCTTGGCGCGGCGCAGCTCCTCCTTGGCGTCGGCGAACGAGGAGTCCTTCTGCCGGGTCTCGCTCGCCGCCGCGCGCATCTCGCTGCGCAGCTTGCCCGCCGCCCCGCGCACGTCGTCGCGGATCTCGGCCGCGAGCTCGGAGACCGAGTCGCGGATCTCCCGCTCCAGGTCGGCCAGTTCGCCGACGCGGCCGGCCAGCTCCGCGCGGCCCGCGTCGGTGATCGAGTACACCTTGCGGCCGCCCTCGGTGGCGTGCGTGACGAGCCCTTCGGCCTCCAGCTTGGCGAGCCGTGGGTAGACCGTACCGGCCGACGGCGCGTACAGACCCTGGAACCGCTCCTCCAGGAGCCGGATCACTTCGTAGCCGTGGCGGGGGGCCTCGTCGAGGAGCTTGAGGAGATAGAGACGCAGGCGGCCGTGGGCGAAGACGGGCGGCATGTCACAGCACCTTTCCGGAGGGCGAGGACGCGGACGTGGTGGAGGAGGACGACGACGAGGACGGGGGCGAGGCGTCGACGTCGTCGGAGCCGACCGGGTCCGGGCGGCGCAGCAGGGCGATCGAACCGGAGACCGTCGTGGCCTTGAGCGTGCCGCGGCCGTCGCCGAGCGTGCCGGTGATGCTCTTGGTGCCCCACTGCCCCCAGACCCGCAGGTCGTCGAAGGCGTTGGAGACGGCGCCGCTCGTCGTGCTGGCCTCGACCCGGGCGTCCGTCGGGTGCGGGATCCGGATCGCGACCTCTCCGGAGACGCTGGTCAGCCGGATGTCGGCGGGCGGGCCGGCCGGCTCGCCGGCGTCGAGATCGATCACCATGTCCCCGCTGACCGTGTCGGCCTTCACGGAGGCCCCCGAGCCGTCGATGACGGTCAGATCGCCGGTCACCGTGTTGACCCGGAGCGCGCCCGTGACGGACTGGGCCTCGAAGGAGCCCGCGACGCTCTCGGCGCGGACCGGACCGGAGAGCCCGACGAGAGTGGTGTCACCCGTGACGCCCTGGACGTCCGTACGCCCCTTGATGCCGGAGATCACGGCGCCGGCCGCGATCACGCCCACCTCGACGTCCGTGCCGGCCGGAACGGCCAGGGAAACGACGGCCCGGCGGCGGTGGCCCTTGCGGTCGAGCCACTTGAGGAAGCCCTTCCAGTGCAGGTCCTCGTAGCTGACGGTCAGGGTCGAGCCCTCCTGGGTCACGATCAGCGGCGGGCCCTCGATCTCGGAGACCTCCAGGCGGGCGGTGGTCTCGTCGGTCCCCACCACGTTCACCGTGCCGTGGACGACACGGACCCGGAGGCGGGTGACGGGCTCGGTCAGCGTGAGTTTCGTCGGCTCGGCCACGGACCACTCTGTCATCGTGCTGACCTCCCGTTCGGCGACGCAACATATCGCGTCTCTCCGTAGACACGATATATCGCGGCACGGGGAAGTCAACCCCCGTTCGGTGGGCGTGCGGGCCGACATTCATCCTCATAACGGGAGAAATTGGCCTAGCGTAAGGCCCATGAACGCGACATCCGGATCGCGCCGCCCCGCCGGCGCGCTGCTGCTCTGCCGCGCCGAGCCCGCGGCGGTCCGCCCACCGGCCCAGCTGCTGCGCGAACAACTGCTCCTGGCGCCGGCCGGAACGGAATGGAGCGTCGTCGTCCCCGAGGGAAAGCCCTGGCTCCACGGCGGTGAGCCGGTCGAGCGCGTGGTCACCGGCTGGGCCACCGCACTGGCCGTCTCGGCCGCCACCTGGCCCGTCCTCGCGCTCTGGTGGGACGCGGACCGGGCCGGCTTCACCCTCGCCGCCGGGTTCCGCCGCACCGTCGGCTACACCTGGCTGGCGGACGGCACCCCGGTCGGCGAGGACGAGGCGATGCGCACCTTCGCCGCCCGGCTCGCCCTCGACCCCGTCCTGGACGTCCAGGCCCTGGAGCCGCTCACCCGCCCCGACGGCGACGCCGACGCGCACACCCGGCTCATCGCCCTGACCGCCGTCCTCGCGCGCGTGGGCCTGGTCATGCCCACCGGCCTCACCCCCGGCGAGAGCGCCGACCGGCTCCGCTCGGTCGCCCTGGCGCAGGGTGCGGAACAGCTCGAATGGTCCGGCTGGCGCGACGCCGTACGCGCCGAACTCGACGCGGTGGAGGGCGGCCCGTTCGGCCCGTATCTGCGCGGCCCCAGGGCCCGGCTGCTCGGCGCGGCCCAACTCGGGGCGGGGCTGCCGCTGCTCGCCTGGGGGATCAGCCGCCGCAGCGGAGGCTGGACGGCGGCGGGGGGTCTGCTGGTCGTGCACGGCGCGCTGGGGCTCGCGTACGACCGACTGCGCGGTCAGTGACCCCCGAAGGGGGTCACCCGCACCTGGGGCGTCCTACTCGTCCTCGTCCTCGTCCTCGTCGTCGAGGCGGGCCAGCCAGGTCGCGAGGCGCTCGACCGGCACCTCGAAGTCGGGGTTGAGGTCGACGAACGTACGCAGCTGCTCGGCGAGCCACTCGAAGGAGACCTCCTCCTCGCCACGCCGCTTCTCCAGTTCCTCGATGCCACGGTCAGTGAAGTACATACGATCAGGATAGGCCGTGGTCCGCGCGGACCTATCGCGCTTGTCAGCGGCAGGGACTAGCCTTCTTCATCATCGTTTCGGGGAGCGGGGGGCCGCTGTGACGCATGGGATCGCTCGGATACGACTGGACGACGGAACGCCCGTCTGGGCCCGCGTCAGCGAGCCGGAGGAACTCCGCCGGGGCGGCGGTTTCACGGACACCGGCATCGGGGACCGGGTGGTCTCCATGGCCGAGGGGCTCACCGACGTGGTGCGCGGGGTGGTCGGTTCCCTGCGGGGCGGGCTCGACCCGCAGTCGCCGGTCGAGGTCTCCGTCAGCTTCGGCATCGAACTGTCCGCGCAGGCGGGCAAGGTGATCAGCGTCCTCGCGGAGGGCGGCGGCACGGCCTCGATCGCGGTCTCCCTCACCTGGACCGAACCGGGCCCGGCGCAGGAGCCCGCTCAGGAGCCGCAGGAACCGGCGCCCGTACCCGGATCGGCGCCGGAGCCGGCCCCCGTCACGGGCCCGGCCACCGTGCCCGGCCCCGCGCACGCGCGCGATGACGGGCCGTCGCACCGGCCGGCGGCCGATGGCGCCGTATGAGCGCCTTCGAATCACTCGTGCGCCCCGCACTGGTACGCATCGCGGCTCCCGGTGACGGGTATGACCCGCTCGGCGACCGGTACTGGGGCACCGGCTTCTTCATCGCCCCCGGCTGGGTGCTGACCTGCGCCCACGTCGTGGCAAAGGGGGGAAGCGCGGTGTGGAAAGGCGAGCGGGCCGTCGGCATCGTCTGGGACGGCGGAGTGACGACCGGCGAGGTCGTCCTCGCCAGCCCGCGCCCCGCCGAGCCCGAACAGCGGCTCGACCGCTGGGACTTCCCGGACCTCGCGCTGGTCCGCGTCCCCGACGCCCGGGACGCCAGCTGCGTACGGCTCAGTGAGCGCGCCCCCGTCATCGCGGAGCCCATCCCGGTCGCGCTGCACGGCTGGTCCCGGGTGACCGGCCGGCTCGCGATCCGCGAAGCCCTCGGCCAGGTCCACGGCGTCGACGGCGGGGCCCTCCTGCTGAGCGGGACCCAGCCCGTGGAGGGGCTCTCCGGGGGACCCGTGGTCGATCTGAACCGCGCGGTCGTCATCGGCCTCAACAAGGGGCGCGGCGCGGACGAGGGCGCCGCCGTCCCCATCACCTCCCTGCAGTGGCTCCGCCGGGAGCGCGGCGGCGAGGTGCTCTCCGAGGTCATGCGGGACCACGACCGGCACCATCTCGCCCGGTACCACTCGCTCTCCGACGAGGCCGACTGGACCAGGGCGCAGCTCCACCACCGGCCGCCCACCGCCCAGGGCCTCGACCCCGGACGCCGTATCGATCTGTACGGCCGGCTCGCCGAGCTGCCCCCACCCACCGGCCCCGGAGACGTGCTGCACCTCGTCGACGAGGCCCGCCGGCTGACGGTCGGCCACGACCTGCGCCCCGTGCTCGAAGTCGCCCCGCAGACCTGGCGCGAGGGCGTCGGACTCCTCCACGAACTCCACGAGCCGGACCAGGAGTCGGCCGCGGACCTCGGCCCGAACGCCGTGTTCGTGTACGCGGCGAAGGTCGCCCGGCACGTCAGGGAGCGGCACGGGGACAGCGTCGCGCTACGGAGTCTGGCCACCTGGGTCACCGAGGCGGCGACCGAGATGCCGCTCCGTACCCGCAAGGCGATCGCCGGCGCCCTCGCCGTCGGCCGGGCGGCGGCCGACGGCCGTCCCACCGGCGGCGGCCCGGTGCGGGAGCCCGGGGCGCGGGCCGACGTCCTCATCGAGATCGACCCCCCGCGCTACGGCCGGAAGTTCCCCTGGCAGGTGAAGCTGCTCTTCGACGGGCGCACGATCACCCCGCTGCACGGCGACGACGAGGGCGTCGAGCGCGAACGGCTCCGGGACACCCTGCGGGAGCCCCTCGCGGACGCGCTGGCCCGGGGCGACCGGGGCGAGCATCTGGCCGCCGTCGAGGCGCTGCTGCCGCGCGAGCTCTTCGACGAACCCCTGGACACCTGGCGTCTGTCGCCCGACGACGAACTCTTCGACGAACGCTCGCTGCCCCTCGGCCACCGCCGGATCGTCGTCATCCGGGACGCCGGCCGGCGCACCCGCGCGCCGGCGCCCGAGTGGCACCGGCGGTGGCGTACGGCAGGGATCGGACCGCTCCGGGCGGTACCGCTGCGCGCCGAGGTGCTCGCGGCGCGGCGGGACCTCCACGCGGCGCACCGGATCCGCCGGGAGTCCCCCCGACAGGCCTGGGTACGGCTCTCCGAGGCGGCGGACGGCTCCGTTCCGGTCTACTGCGGGCCCGTGGGCAGCGGAGACGGACTCAAGGCCATGGCCGCCGCGCTTGCCGCCGGTCACCCCATCGCCCTCTGGCGCACCGGCGCCCACGATCACGACCACGCCGCCTGCGTCGAGTTCCACGAGCGGGCCGACCGGCTGCTCGCCGAGGCGGGCCGGGCCGAGGGGCTGCACGGGCCGGTCCTCTCGCTGCGCAGGCGGGTGGCAATGGACATGGACCTGGCCGACATGCCTCTGGACCTGGACCTCGACCTGGACCCGGGCCTGGACCCGGATCCGTACTTCGACGAAGACCCGGCCTTCGACCCGGCTTTGGACCCGGCTTTCGACCCGGCCTTCGGGCCGGACGGTTCCGAGCACGCCTGGGCCACGAACCTCGCCGTCCTCTTCGATCCCCCCGACCGCCCACCGCACGAAGATCCGCTCCAGGGTCCGCCGATGCTCGGCGAGGAGGAGTGGTGACCCCGCGACCGCCCGGTGGACCGCCCGGTGGACCACCCGGTGGACCACCCGGCCAAAAGGTCCGGTTAGCCCATCGGCAGCGGGTGCGGTCGGGCGGTACGTTCGAAGGGCCGGGCCACGACACCACACCAGCCAGGAGGAGTTCGACGTGAACGATTGGCGGATCTACCGTGGTGCCGGCCACCCGCACGACGAGATACGGCGGTTGCCCGCCCCGCCGCCCTGGCGGGACTTCTCGACCGGGGGAGCGGACGACACCCTGGCCGGCTCCGACCGGCGGCTCGGGGTGCGCCGCCGCCTGGTCCAGAACCACCACCCCCGGCCCGCCGAGACCGACGCCGTCAACGCGGCGCTCTACCTGCGACGCCCGCTCCTGGTCACCGGCAACCCCGGCACCGGCAAGTCCACGCTCGCCCACGCCGTAGCCCACGAACTGGGCCTGGGCCGGGTGCTGCGCTGGCCGATCGTCAGCCGCTCCACCCTCCAGGACGGCCTGTACCGCTACGACGCCATCGGCCGCCTCCAGGACGTCCAGCTGGAGCGGGCCCAGGCCGGGTCGACGGTGCCCGCCGCGACCCCGGCGGGCATCGGCTCGTACATCAGGCTCGGACCGCTCGGCACCGCGCTGCTCCCCTCCGAGCAGCCCCGCGTCCTGCTCATCGACGAGCTCGACAAGAGCGATCTGGACCTGCCGAACGACCTGCTGAACGCCCTGGAGGAGGGCGAGTTCGCCATCCCCGAGCTGGAGCGGCTCGCCGACCGGGAGCCGGTCGTCGAGGTGCTGACCGACGACGGCCGGAAGGTGCCGGTCCAGGGCGGCCGGATCCGCTGCTCCACGTTCCCGTTCATCGTGCTCACCTCCAACGGCGAACGGGACTTCCCCGCCGCCCTGTTGCGCCGCTGCATCCGCCTGGAGCTGGAGCCGCCGGGCGAGGAGCAGCTCGGCGCCATGATCGAGGCACACCTCGGACCCGACGCGGCGGCCGGCGAAGAGGGCCTGGTCAGCCGCTTCCTGAACCGCGAACCCGGCGAGGTCATCGCCACCGACCAGCTCCTGAACGCGATCTATCTGACCCAGCACGCCCCGCGCACCGAGCGGGTGACCCGGGAACGCATCGCGGACATGCTCATGCAGCCGCTCGATCAGCCGAGGTGATGGCCGGATGCACCGGATGCATCTGGAAGAGCTCACCCGCAGACTGCGGGCCGGTGGCCAGGACCCCACCGCCGAGGAGGTCGCGGACGCCGTCTGGCTAGCCCAATGGCTGCCGAGTCCTCCCCCGGACCCGGACCCGGACGCGGACCCCGACGCCGACCCGGACGTGGGCCCGGACTCGGACCTGGCGGCCCACTCCGGGGCCCGGCCGCACGACCCGGAGCACCGCGAGCCGTCGGGGGAGGGGCGAGATCCGGCCAACGGCGACGGCGGCGACGGTGGCGACGCCCCGTCCTCGCGTACGGGTACGGACACGGGTCCGGGAATCGACGGCGAACGCGCCCCCGGCGGCGGCACAGGCCCCGGTGACGACGGAACCCGGCCCGCCCGCCCCTCCGACACCGTGGACATCAGGCCGTTCCTCAGCTCTTCAGGCGCCGGCACCAGCGCCGCGCGCGGGACAGCGGGCAGCAGGGCCCTCCCCGTCCGCGCCCCCGGCGCCAACGCCCTGCCCGGCCTCCTCGGCCTGCAGAAGGCCCTCCGCCCGCTGCGCCACTACGCCCACTTCCCGCTGCGCCCCGGCGAAGGCCTCCTGGACGAGGAGGCGACCGCCGAACGCAGCGCGGCGGCGGGCATCCTTCTGCCCGTCCTGCGCCCGGCGGCCGGCCGCCGCCCCGACATCCAGCTCCTCATGGACACCGGCCCCGCCATGGTCGTCTGGACCCGCATGGTCGAGGAACTCCGCCAGGCCTGCCAGCAGTCCGGCGCCTTCCGCGACGTCCAGGTGCACCGGCTGTACGACACGGGCGACGGCGCGCCGCTGGTCACCACCACCTCCGGCGCCGACGGCCGGCCCCGGCTGCGCCCGGGCGACCAGCTCCACGACCCCACCGGCCGCCGCCTCACCCTGATCGTCAGCGACTGCGTCGGCCCCTTGTGGCAGCGCGGCGCGGCCCAGCGGCTCATCCACCAGTGGCCCCGGCAGTCCCCGCTCGCCCTCGTCCAGCCCCTGCCCCCACGGCTCTGGCCCCGGACCGCGCTCTCCGTCGAACCGGGCCTGTTGCTGCGCCCCGCCGCCCCCGGCGGGCACACCGGGTTCCAGCCCGACGAGGAGCCCTGGGAGCCGACCTCCCCCGACACGCGCGCGGTGCCCGTGCTCACGCCCACCCCCGAGGCGTTCGCCTCCTGGGCGCGGCTGCACGCCGGCCACGGCTCGGGCGCGGTGCGCGGCTGGGCGGCCCTGATCGCCCCCGAGCCGCCGCGGACCGCGGCCACGGTCACGTCGGCCACCACGCCCCGCACGCCCGCCAAGGCCCGTGCCCCCCGCAGCGACGAGGAGTTGCTGCGCGCCTTCACCGCCGGCGCGTCGCCCGGCGCCCTGCGGCTCGCCGTCCATCTCGCCGCCGCCCCGCTCGCCCTGCCCGTCATGCAGCTCGTCCAGCGCGCCATGCTCCCCGACACCGGCCCCATGGAGCTGGCCGAGGTCCTGCTGAGCGGCCTGCTGCGGCAACTGCCCGGCCCCGCCCCGTACCCGTGCTTCAGCTACGCGCCGCGCGTCCAGCAGCATCTGCTCGGCTCCCTGGACCGGGGCGCCGCCGCGCTCGTCCTCAAACACTGCTCGGAGTACGTGGAGCGCAATTTCGGCCAGGGCATGCGGAACTTCCCGGCGCTCGCCGCCGCCCGGCTCGCCGGCCACCGCGCCGACGGCGAGCCGTCGGCCGCGCCCGGCCCGGTCGAGGGCGACGAGGGCACCGACGAGCCCACCGGCCCGGTCGGTACGGAACCCGAACTCTTCGCCCGGATCCCCGCGCGCGTGCTCCGCTTCTACCACCCCGACCTCATCACCCCCGATCCGCTGGCCGCCGCGCGACGGCTCTTCGACCAGTGGCTCGGCCAGTCCGACTCCTCGCTGCTCGGCAGGGCCCGCGGGCAGGCCGAGGCCGCGCTGCCCGACCACCCCGTCGAGGCCGGGATCCTGCTCGGACGCGTGCTGTACGCGGAGTCCGGCACCGCCGCCGTCCAGGGCACCGAGCGCCGCCAGGAGCTGCTGAGCCGGGCGCTGACCGAGCTGGAGCGGGCCGGCGGCCTCGCCGAGCCGGGCGGCGCCGAGTGGGCCGAGGCACGGCTCGAACAGGCCGTCGCGCACCACGGGTTGTGGCGCCACACCGCCGACCCCCAGCACCTGGACGACGCCCTCGCCGCGCTCTTCGGCGATGTGCCGGACTGGCCCGAGGTGCACCACCACACGCTGCATCTGCGCCGGGGGCGGCTGCTCCTCGCGCGCGGTGACGGCGCCGCCGCGGCGACCGAACTCACCACCGCGCTCTCCCTCCGGGAGAGCGCCCCGGCGCTCCTGGACCTCGCCGACGCCCTGCACCTCGCCGGCGCCGACCCGGCCGAGGTCGTCCCCGTACTCGACCGGGCGGAGCCGCTGCTCGGCGAGGCCACCGCGCTGCGGCTGCGCTGGACCACGGCGCGCGCCCGGCTGTACGACGCGGCGGGCGACGGTCCGGCCGCCGACACCGCCTACGAGGAGGCCACCCTGCTCGCCCCCGCCGACAGCGGCCGGCGCGGCCGGATCCTGATGACCTGGGGCGAGTCCCTGATGCGCCGCGCCGCCACCGCCCCCGGCCAGGCGCCCGTCGACCGCGCCGAGGGCGTGCTGCGCGAGGCCCTCACCAGCCTCCCGGCCGACGCCCCGGAGCGCGCCCGGGCCGGGATCCTCATCGGCACCGTGCTCGCCCTCCGCTTCCACCGCGCCGGATTCCTGCCCGACCTCTTCGAGAGCCGGCACCTCCTGGAACAGGCCGCGCGCACCACGCGGGACATCGGTCTGCGCTCGGAGGTGTGGCTGCAACTGGGACGGGTGAGACTGGAGTTGAGCGAGTCCGCACGGGTCGGCGTCCTGGGCGACGCGCTCACGGCGTTCGAACGCGCCGGGGAGGACGCCCGGTCGGCACACGGCGACACCCCCGGGACGATCACCGGCGCCCGCGCGCTGCACGCCCAGGGGGCCGTCCTGTCCCTGATGGGCCGGAACGCACGGGCCCGTACGGTCCTGCGCGCGGCGGCCGATCAGTGGCGGCGGCTGACGGCCGCGCTGGTGGAGGTGGACTGGAGCGACGTCGAACGGACCAGGACGCTCCTGGCGGAGGTGGGCGCGGAGCAGAACCCGTACCGGCCGCCGCTCTCCGCCGAGGACCGGCGCCGGATAGCGCCGCCGTGGTGGACGTGGAGCGAGACGGCCGGCTGACGGACGGACGGCCGCTGCCGTCGACGAGGGGAAGCCGGTACGGAGAGCCGGTACGGACAACGGCTGAATAACGGGGGCGCGAATGGGCGCAGTTGAGTCGAACGGGTTTCTGACTTCCTGGCGTCGGGAAGAACCGCTGCGCCGCTACGACCGTGGGGGACTGGCGTCGGTGAGGAGGAGCCGAGGGTGTTGGAGCACATGGAGTGGGTCGCCGGCGTCGACCGGGGCGAGGGCCGCCCACCGCACCTGCCCGATCTCACGGCCGTCGACCTGCGGACCCTGCGATTCATGGACGATCCCGAGCTGGCGGACGCCGTGGAGCGGGTCCTCTGGCAGCCCCGGGATCTCGCCGAGTCCTGGCAGGAGGGCGCGCTCGTCGACAGCTGCACGTCCGGTGGCGGCCATTGACCTCCGAGGCCGTCTCCACCGTCTGATTCCGGTCAGAAGCGCGAGCCCGCCCCCGGCGCGTCCGGGGAGGCGGGGATGACCCTCGCGCCGCCGCACGCCGAGGCCTTCGCGGAGCTGGCCCGTACCCGCTCCGCGACGCAGAGCGTCTCCCTGCTGCGCTCGACGCTGCACGCCCGGCGTCTGCTGCTGCTCAAGGCACTGCTCGTCCGCGTCCACCGGCAGCGGGACTCCGTCGACCCCGTCGTGTACCGCCGGTTCACCGAGGCCTGGCGGCTCCTGGAGCGGATCGAACGGCGTCACCCGGCGGTGGTCCGCGACCTGCTCGACTACCCGACGACCGGGACATGGCTGGCCACCGCGCTGAACGAGCCGCCCGGCCCGCTCCTCGACCGGCACCTCGCCCGCCTCGACCTGCTGGCCGTCACCGCCGCCCTGCGCTCCGGCGCACCCCTCGACGTCACCGTCGACGCCCCCGACGGACTCCTGTCGCTGCCCGGCGTCGGACGGTTGCGGACCGGGCCGCGCGCGGGGCACGCGGACCGGGTCCGGATCCGGGCCCGGTCCCGTACGGTACGGATCCGGCCCGAGGGACACGCCCGCCGGCCGCCCGTCGTCCTGCTGCTCACCGACCGGCGGACCGGAGCCCTCACCGGACGGGGCCCCGGCTGGACCGGTCTGACCGTCCTCAGCGGCTCCGTCGCCCGGCTCGACGACCTCGACCCGTACCGGGTCCCGCCCGGCGGCATCGGCAGCCCCGCCCGGGACGGAACGGAGCACTCCGCCACCGACCGGGCGGCCTGGTCCGCCTGCTGGCGCTCCGCCCAGACCCTCCTGGCCCGCACCGACCCGGCCCGGGCGGCCGAGGTGCGCCGGGCCGTGCGCGCCCTCGTGCCGCTCGTCCCCCGCGGCCCCGGCTCCTCCGGAGCCACCCTGAGCGTCGCCCCCGGCGCCGTGCTGACCTCGCTGCCCTCCGGGGCGCAGGACATGGCCGAGACCCTCGTCCACGAGCTCCACCACAGCAAACTGGCCACCCTGCACGAGCTCGTCCCGCTCTACCTGCCCGGCCGGGCCGCCGTGCACCGGGTCGGCTGGCGTTCCGACCCGAGGCCCATCGCGGGCGTGCTCCACGGCGCGTACGCCCATCTGGCGCTGACCGACCTGTGGCGGCGCGCGGGCACCGCCGAGAGCGCGCCCGCACCCTGGCGGACCAGTGCCGGGCAACAGTTCGACCGTATCCACGATCAGGTGGGTGAGGCGCTGTCGATCCTGCTTGAATCTGATGAACTGACCAGTGAGGGGCGGGAGTTCGTCCATCAAATGAGGCGGCACCACGCGAGCCTGGGCGCAGCCCCGAGGGCGGCTGGGTAACACTGTGCCAAGCGCACATGACACTGCGTTGCGCGGGAGCGGGACGGGAGACGTACAGATGGCGGAACAGCGGTCGGGTGGCGGCGCGGCGGCGGACCACGGAGGGAGAGCCGCACCGGAGCATGTCCTCGTGGTCTTCCCCGGCTATCACCGCCCGTGGTCGGCCTGGATCGGCCAGCGCCTGGAATCCCACGGGGTGCGGACCACGGCCCTGCGCTGGGACCCCCCGCGCGAGTCAGCCCTTGAGGACTCCCTGGGCGACCTGCTGCTCGCCCGCGGGCAGGTGCTGCTCGTCCTCGACGACTGGTTCTTCCAGCTCGGCCCCCGGCCGGCCGGCGAGTGGAACGACGTCCTGCGCGGCTTCGTCGCCGCCAACGCCGACCGGTTCGCGGCCGTCAACCTGACCAACCGCACCCTCCTCCCGGCCACCGCCGTCCTCGAACCCGTCAGCCTCTGGGGCGTCGGCGAGGAGGAGGCCGAAGCACGGCTCCTCAGCAGGCTCGGCATCGAACCGCGCCGCACGGCCGCCCGCCGCATCCCGGCCGGCGCCCTCGTCCGCTACCCGGAGACGCCCCCCGACGTCTGGGGCGAGGTCCCGCGCCGCAACCCGCGCTTCACCGGCCGCGACGACCTCCTCACCAAGCTCCAGGAACGGCTGATGGACGCCGAGCGGGGCAGCGCCGCCTGCACGCTGCTCGGCATGTCCGGCATCGGCAAGACCCAGATCGCCGCCGAGTACGCCCACCGCTTCAGCCCCGACTACGACGTCATCTGGTGGGTCAACTCCGACGACCGCAACGTCCAGCGCGACCGCTTCGGCGAACTCGCCGCCGAACTGCGCCTGCCCAGCGGCAACGAACCCGGCGAGCGCATCCGGGCCGTCCGCGAGGCCCTGCGCCGCGGCGACCCGCACAGCCGCTGGCTGATCATCTTCGACGGCT
This sequence comes from Streptomyces sp. P9(2023), assembly GCF_032436795.1. Lineage (NCBI taxonomy): Bacteria > Bacillati > Actinomycetota > Actinomycetes > Kitasatosporales > Streptomycetaceae > Streptomyces > Streptomyces sp. P9(2023). The sequence continues at coordinate 30,169 of NZ_JAUPWM010000004.1, read as the reverse complement.
GGGACGACACCGACGGCGCCGGCGTGCTGCTCCCGCAGGGCCCCGGCCATGTGCTCATCACCTCCCGCAACCGCGGCTGGGGCGACCACACCGACATCCTCGAAGTCCCCGGCTTCGACCGCGCCGAGTCCACCGCCTACCTGATGCGCCGCGCCCCGCACATCTCCGGACCCGAGGCGGACGAGGTCGCCGCCGAGTTCGGCGACGTACCCCTGCCGCTCGTCCAGGCCGCCGCCTGGCTCGGCGAGTCCGGCATGGAGGTTCCCGAGTACCTCCGCATGGTCCGCGACGGACGGCTCTCCACCGTGGACGAGCCGTCCGGCGACGGCTTCCCCAACGCCTCCCTCACCTCCTGGTCGATACTGATCAACCGGCTCCGACGCGCCCAGCCGCAGGCCATCGACGTCCTCAGCCTGTGCGCCTCCTTCGCCCCCGGCCGCATCCCGCTCGGCATCGTGCGCGCCTACCCGCAGGCCGAGCTCCCCGAGGACCTTCGCTGGATGGTCACCGACCTCCCGGCCTGGACCCGGGCCCTCGACACCCTCGTCAACTACTCGGTGCTCAGCCGCGAATCACGCGGACCCGTCACCAACGTCGAGGTGGGACCCCACCAGGAGTCCGTGCACATGCACCGGCTCGTCCACGACATCGTCGCCCGGCTCACCGACGGCGAACACCGCGAGGCCCACCGCAAGGCCGTCCGCACCCTCCTCGCCGAGGCCGACCCCGGCAACCCCATGGACAGCCGGCACTGGCCCCGGTACGCCGAACTCCTCCCGCACCTGGAGCCGTCCGGCGCCCTCGCCAGCCGCAACCCCCGCGTCCAGACCGCCGTCCTCAACTGCCTGCGCTACTGCTTCCGCAGCGCCGAGTTCCGGGCCGGCATCCGCCTCGCGGAGAAGATCCGCGACCAATGGTCCCGGTTCATGGACCCGGTCAGCCCCGAGATGCTCGAACTCACCACGCAGGAGAGCTACATCCTGCGCTCCTTCGGCCGCTTCCGGGACGCGTACGAACTCGACATCTCCGTACGGGACCGGCTGAACGCCGCCGAGACCCGGGACGAGCTGGGCTCCCTGCGCTCCGCCATCTCCATCGCCAGCGACCTGCGCTTCCTCGGCCAGTACCAGGAATCGGAACGGATCCAGCGCGAGTCCTACGCCGAGGCCCAACGGCTGCTCGGCGAGACCGAGTTCCTCACCCTCGTCGCCGGACACAACCTCGGCGTCGTGCTGCGCATGCTCGGCCGCTACCGGGAGGCGTACGACCAGGACGTCGCCTCCCTCGCCCGCAGCGAGAGCGTGCTCCGCACCCGGCACGCCCACACCCTCAACTCCAGCAACGCCGTGGCCCAGGACCTCCGCCTCCTCGGCAACTACCGCGAGGCGCTGGCCCGTCAGGAGGCCAACGTCCGGGTGCACGTCCAGGTCCTCGGCCCCCAGCACCTCCAGACCCTGTACGCCCGCGCCCAGCTGGCCCTCTGCCGCCGCCGCGAGGGCGGCTTCCAGCAGGACCTCGGCGCCACCATGGCCAGCCTGCTCGAACAGCAGGAACAGGTCCACGGCCGCACCCACTACACGGCGCTCTCCTCCATCAACAACTACGCCAACTACCTGCGCGAACACGGCGACCTCGACCACGCGCGGGAGCTCAGCAACGAGGCCGAGGCCGGCTACCGCGCCCTCCTCGGCCCCGCCCACCCCATCGCCACCGGCGTCCTCGCCAACACCGCCCTCGTCATGCAGGCCGCCGGCGAACGCGCCGATGCCCTCGCCATGCTGGAGGCCGCGCTCGCCGGACTGACCGCCTCCCTCGGAGCCGACCACCCCTGGGCCCTCGGCTGCGCCCTCAACGCCACCGCCGCCCGTAACTTCAACGGTCGCGTCGGCGACGCCGCCGAACTCAGCCGCGAGACCCTGCGCCGCGCCCGCCACACCCTCGGCAACGAGCACCCGCTCACGCTGTCCTGCCAGGTCGCGCTCGCCACCGACCTGCGCGGCCTGCGCGAGGTCGAGGAGGCCGGGAAGCTGGAGGAGGACGCCCTGCTCACCCTCACCAGGACGCTGGGCGCCCAGCACCCGCACACCCTCTCCGCTCGCCAGCGCAACCGCCCGTACTGGGACTTCGAGGCCAACCTCGGGTAGGCCGGGACGGAACGCCGGAGGCCCGGCGCCCCTCGCGGGGTGCCGGGCCTCTCGACGTACGTGTACCGGAATCGGTACCGCAACGGGTCAGGCGTCGAAGACCTCGTTGACCAGCTGCTGCTGCTCGGCCTGGTGACGCTTGGCCGAACCGACCGCCGGGGACGAGGAGTGCGGACGCGAGATCCGGCGCAGGCGCTCGCCGTGCGGGATGTCGGCGCCGACCGCCAGGTCCAGGTGGTCGATCAGGTTCAGCGCGATGAACGGCCACGCGCCCTGGTTCGCCGGCTCCTCCTGCGCCCACAGGTACTTCTCGGCGTTCGGGTACTTGGCGATCTCGGCCTGCAGCTCGGCACCCGGCAGCGGGTACAGGCGCTCCAGACGGATGATCGCGGTGTCCGTGAGGCCGCGCTTCTGCCGCTCGGCCTCCAGGTCGTAGTAGACCTTGCCGGCGCAGAAGACGACCTTGCGGACGTCGGCCGCGTTCACGCTGTCGTCGCCGATCACCGGGCGGAAGCCGCCGGTGGTGAACTCCTCCGCCTTCGACGCCGCGGCCTTCAGACGCAGCATCGACTTCGGGGTGAAGACGATCAGCGGCTTGTGGTGCGGGTTGTGGACCTGCCAGCGCAGCAGGTGGAAGTAGTTCGACGGCAGCGTCGGCATGGCGATGGTCATGTTGTCCTGGGCGCACATCTGGAGGAAGCGCTCCGGACGCGCGGACGAGTGGTCCGGGCCCTGGCCCTCGTAGCCGTGCGGCAGGAGCAGCGTGACGCCGGAGGTCTGGCCCCACTTCTGCTCGGCCGAGGAGATGAACTCGTCGACGACGGTCTGGGCGCCGTTGACGAAGTCACCGAACTGGGCCTCCCAGATGACCAGGGAGTCCGGGCGGGCCAGCGAGTAGCCGTACTCGAAGCCCATCGCCGCGTACTCGCTGAGCAGCGAGTCGTAGACGTTGTAGTGGGCCTGGTCCTCGGCCAGGTAGAGCAGCGGGGTGTAGTCCTCGCCGGTCTCCTGGTCCACCAGGACCGCGTGCCGCTGACCGAAGGTGCCACGGCGGGAGTCCTGGCCGGACAGCCGCACCGGGGTGCCCTCCATGAGCAGCGAGCCGATGGCGAGGGTCTCGCCGAAGCCCCAGTCGATCGTGCCGTCGTCGAGGGAGGCCGCGCGGCGCTGCATCTGCGGCATCAGACGCGGGTGGACGGTGATCCGCTCCGGGATGTTGACCTGCGACTCGGCGATCCGCTTCACGACCTCCTGGGAGACCGCGGTGGTGACCGAGACCGGGAACTCCGGCTTGGCGTCCGGGACGTGCGCCGGGGCCGGCGCCGAGGTGGCCTCGCGGACCTCCGCGAAGACCTTCTCCAGCTGGCCCTGGAAGTCCTGGAGCGCCTGCTCCGCCTCTTCGAGGGTGATGTCGCCGCGACCGATCAGCGACTCGGTGTACAGCTTGCGCACCGAACGCTTCTTGTCGATCAGGTTGTACATCTGCGGGTTGGTGAACTGCGGGTTGTCGCCCTCGTTGTGACCGCGGCGGCGGTAGCAGATGAGGTCGATCACGACGTCCTTGTTGAACGTCTGGCGGAACTCGAAGGCGAGCCGCGCGACGCGGACCACGGCCTCCGGGTCGTCGCCGTTCACGTGGAAGATCGGCGCCTCGATCATGCGGGCCACGTCGGTCGCGTACATCGAGGAACGCGAGGACTCCGGGGCGGCGGTGAAGCCGACCTGGTTGTTGATCACGATGTGGACCGTGCCGCCGGTGCGGTAACCGCGCAGCTGCGACATGTTCAGCGTCTCGGCGACGACACCCTGGCCGGCGAAGGCCGCGTCACCGTGCAGCGCGACGGGCAGGACGGTGAAGTCCGTGCCGCCCTTGTTGATGACGTCCTGCTTGGCGCGGACGACACCCTCCAGGACCGGGTCGACCGCCTCCAGGTGCGAGGGGTTGGCGGCGAGCGAGACCTTGATCTGCTCGCCGTCCAGGCCGGTGAAGGTGCCCTCGGCGCCCAGGTGGTACTTCACGTCGCCGGAGCCGTGCATCGACTTCGGGTCGAGGTTGCCCTCGAACTCGCGGAAGATCTGCGCGTACGACTTGCCCACGATGTTCGCGAGGACGTTCAGCCGGCCGCGGTGGGCCATGCCGATGACGACCTCGTCCAGGCGGGACTCGGCGGCGGAGTCGATGACCGCGTCGAGCAGCGGGATGACGGACTCGCCGCCCTCCAGGGAGAACCGCTTCTGACCGACGTACTTGGTCTGCAGGAAGGTCTCGAAGGCCTCCGCCGCGTTCAGCCGGCGCAGGATCCGCAGCTGCTCCTCGCGCTCCGGCTTGGAGTGCGAGCGCTCGACACGGTCCTGGATCCACTTGCGCTGCTTCGGGTCCTGGATGTGCATGAACTCGACGCCGGTGGTGCGGCAGTACGAGTCGCGCAGCACGCCGAGGATGTCGCGGAGCTTCATCATCGACTTGCCGGCGAAGCCGCCGACGGCGAACTCGCGCTCCAGGTCCCAGAGCGTCAGTCCGTGCTCGGTGATGTCCAGGTCGGGGTGCTTGCGCTGGCGGTACTCCAGCGGGTCGGTGTCGGCCATGACGTGGCCGCGGACCCGGTAGGAGTGGATCAGCTCGAAGACGCGGGCGGCCTTGGTGACGTCGTCGTCGTGCGAGGCGTCGATGTCCTTGAGCCAGCGGACCGGCTCGTAGGGGATGCGCAGGGCCTTGAAGATGTCGTCGTAGAAGCCCTCCTCGCCGAGGAGGAAGTTCGCCACGACCCGCAGGAACTCGCCGGAGGCGGCGCCCTGGATGACCCGGTGGTCGTACGTCGAGGTCAGCGTCATGACCTTGGAGATGCCCAGCTTGTTCAGGGTGTCCTGGGAGGTGCCCTGGAACTCTGCCGGGTAGTCCATCGAGCCGACGCCCATGATGACCGACTGTCCGGGCATCAGGCGGGGGACCGAGTGGACCGTGCCGAGGCCGCCCGGGTTGGTCAGGGAGACCGTGACGCCGGTGAAGTCCTCCATCGTCAGCTTGCCGACGCGGGCGCGCTTGACGATGTCCTCGTAGGCCTGCCAGAACTCGAAGAAGTTCAGCGTCTCGGCGTTCTTGATGCCGGCGACGACGAGCTGACGGTCACCGTTCGGCTTCACCAGGTCGATCGCGAGACCGAAGTTCACGTGCTCCGGCTTGACCAGCGTCGGCTTGCCGTCCTTCTCCGCGAAGGAGTAGTTCATCGACGGCATGGCCTTGATCGCCTGCACCATCGCGTAGCCGATGAGGTGCGTGAAGGAGATCTTCCCGCCCCGGGCGCGCTTCAGGTGGTTGTTGATCACGATCCGGTTGTCGAAGAGCAGCTTCACCGGGACGGCGCGGACGGACGTGGCCGTCGGCACCTCCAGGGAGGCGTTCATGTTCTTCGCGACGGCGGCGGCGGGGCCGCGCAGCGTGATCAGCTCGGGACCGGCGGGCGCCTCGGTGGCCGGCGCGGCGGCGGGCTTCGCGGCGGCCGCGGGCTTCGCCGCCGGGGCCGCGGGGGCCTTGGCGGCGGGCGCGGCCGTGACCGGAGCCGGGGCGGCGGCCGGGGCGGCCGGAGCCTGAGTGGCGGCGGGTGCCGGGGCCGGAGCGGCCGGGGCCGGGGCGGCCGGAGCCGGGACGGCCTTGGCGGGCGCCGGAGCGGCGGGCGCGGCAGGTGCGGCCTGTGCGGGGCTCACCTGAGGCGCGGCGGCCGGGGTCTCCGTGGCACCGGGCTTGTAGTCGGCGAAGAAGTCCCACCAGGCACGATCGACCGAATTCGGGTCCTGGAGGTACTGCTGGTAGATCTCGTCGACGAGCCACTCATTGGCGCCGAAGGCGGTCGCAGGGTTCTGACCCTGCCCGTCTTGGCCGGTGGAGGTACTCGGGGTACTGGGGGACTGAGACGACACGGCGGTAACCGCCCTCTTCCGCTTCACAAGGTGATGGACAGCGGAAATAAAGGCTACGCCTCCCTGGCCGAGAGGTGCAGGCCGGGCACTACCAACGTCGCGCAAGTCACACTTGACGCGGTGTTTCGGGGCAGGGAATGGCGGGAAACAAGCGTGGTTCTGCCCTCTCGCGGGTACGAGAGGTCTGGGTTGCGGCCCGTGAGGCGCGCATCCCCGACCACGTACTGATCGTGTTCCTACACAGGACCACGCAGAACATGTTCTTCCGGTTCGACCCTACGTCAATCCCGCGCCGGAAGGCTGCCCGGAAGAGTGACCTGGATTCGGCAGCCACGTGACGATTCGGCCACTCCGATCTCGCCGCCGTGCAGATCCACCGCCCAGCGGGCGATCGCGAGCCCCAGACCCGTACCGCCGTCGCTGCCCGGACCGGACTGGGCCGGCACCTGTCCCCGGTTGAACCGCTCGAAGACCATGTGCCGCAGCGCCTCCGGGATGCCCGGGCCCTCGTCCTCGACCTCAAGGGCCAGCGAGTCCGCCCAGTCCCCGCGCCGCGCCCGTACGGTCACCCGGCCGTGCGGCGGCGAGTGCTTCACCGCGTTGTCGATCAGGTTCGCCATCACCTGGTGCAGCCGCTCGGCGTCCGCGTGCGCGGTCAGCTCGGGCGGCGACACGTCGAGGTGCAGATGGACGTCCGTACGGTTGTGCAGCCCGGACGTGGAGGACAGGCCGCGCTGCGAGGCGGCCAGATTCGCCTCGCGGAGCACGCCCGAGAGGTACGGCCAGACTTCGAAGCGTCGTGCCTTGAGCGTGACGACACCGTTGTCGAGCCGTGACAGGTCGAGCAGGGTCTCCACCAGCCGCCCGAGCCGCTCGGTCTGCTTCAGGGCCGTCCGCATGGTCTCCGGATCGGCTTCCGAGATGCCGTCCACGACGTTCTCCAGGACGGCGCGGAGGGCGGCGATGGGGGTGCGCAGCTCGTGCGAGACATTCGCCACCAGCTCCTTGCGGTGCCGGTCGACCGACTCCAGGTCGTCCGCCATGCGGTTGATCGTGGAGGCGAGGTCGCCCAGCTCGTCGCGGCGGTCCGCGCCGCGCACCCGCCGGCTGAAGTCCCCGTGCGAGATCGACCCGGCCACCGTGTTCATCTCGTCCAGCGGCGCCGTCAGGGACTGCGCCACGAACTGGGTGATCAGCAGCGTCGCGATCATCGCGAAGATCGTGATGTACCGGAACTCCGTGGAGGTCCGGATCGCCACCAGCGCGAGCCCCGAGGTCAGCAGGACCGCCCCGACGACCAGCGTGCCCAGCTTGGTCTTGATCGAGATCACGATCCGGCGCCTCCTCCGGGGCTCGGGGCGCTGCCCCCGGCGGCTCATGACGCCGGCGTCTCCAGCGCGTAGCCGACGCCGTGGACCGTACGGATCCGCTCGGCCCCGATCTTCCGGCGCAGCGCCTTGATGTGGCTGTCCACCGTCCGCGTGCCGGAGGCGTCCGCCCAGTCCCAGACCTCGGCGAGCAGCTGCTCGCGGGAGAGGACGGCGCGCGGGGTGTTCGCCAGGCAGACCAGCAGGTCGAACTCGGTCGGCGTCAGGTGCACGTCGTCGTTGCGGACGCGGACCCGGCGCTGCGCGTGGTCGATCTCCAGCTCGCCGAGGCGCAGGATCCCGCTGCGCGGGGTGACGGCCGCGAGCGCGGCGCGTTCCACCCGGCGCAGCAGCACGTGCACGCGCGCGGCCAGCTCACGCATCGAGAACGGCTTGGTCATGTAGTCGTCGGCGCCGACGCCGAGGCCCACCAGCATGTCCGTCTCGTCGTCCCGCGCGGTGAGCATCAGGACCGGGACGGGACGCTGGGCCTGGACCCGGCGGCAGACCTCCAGGCCGTCGAAGCCGGGCAGCATCACGTCGAGCACCATGAGGTCCGGCTGCCAGGCCTCGGCGGCGTCGACCGCCGCCGGACCGTCCGTCGCCGTCTGGACGAGGAATCCTTCCGCCCGCAGCCGGGCGGAGATCGCATCCACGATCGTCGTGTCGTCCTCGACGACCAGCACCCGCCGCTGCGCACCCGGAGTGGCCGCCGCACCGTGGTGAGTGGTGTGTGTCTGCTCCATTGCCCCGCCTCGCATCGCTGGTGTCGGCCAGCAGCCTAGAGGCACTTGCCGCGTCCCGGCTACGCAGGCCTGATGCCGAGGTGCACCACGTCAGGGACGCCCCGGGCAACGGGGATCTCTTCCGTCCGTACCCCGCTGAATCCGGCATTCCGCAAGGACTCTTCGAAATCGGCGGACGGCTGGGCCGACCATACGGCGAGGATTCCGCCCGGATTCAGGCACCTGGCGCAGGCCGCCAATCCCTTGGCGGAGTACAGGTTTTGGTTGTCCTCCGTGACCGTCCAGTCGGGGCCGTTGTCGATGTCCAGACAGAGTGCGTCGTACGTGTCGGGGGAGCTGTGCACGTACTCGACCAGGTCCGTGTGCAGGATCACGTTGCGCGGATCGGCCAACGCCGCTCCCGAGATGGCCGAGAGTGGACCCTCGCGGTGCCATTCGATGATCGCCTGCTCGCGTTCGACCACCGCGATCCGGCCCCAGCGGGGGTCGGCGGCGGCATGGGCGAGGGAGAATCCGACCCCGAGGCCGCCGATGAGGACACCGGCCCCGGCCCGCCCGTCGAGCGCGCTCATCGCGGCGTCGACGAGCAGCCGCTCCGAGCGCCCGTCGGAGGTGTCCATCAGGAAGGTCCCGTTGGCGATGATCTCGAAATGCTCGTCGCGCCGCCGCAGCACGACTTCTCCGTACGGGCCTTCGCGGCGGTCGAGGGTGACGGGGCTGGACATGTTCGCTCACTCCCGGTCTCGGCAGACGACTGTCGGGCCATCCTGGCGGGGCGGGCGGGGCCGGGACAAACGGGATATTGGATCCGATGGATCCAATCATGGATCCAATATCCAATATCCAAGTTCGTGGATCCAGTGGATCGGATCCTGGATCGTGGATCGTGGATCGTGGATCTTGGGTACTGGCTCCGATGGTCTGGATATTGGATCCGATCTATTGGATCCGATGCGTTGGATCCAATGTGTTGGATCCGGTCACCCGTTCCGTACGGGGTGACGGGCGCCGCGCCAGGTGTAGAGCGCCGTGCCGCCGGCGAACGCGCCCAGCGCGACCGCCCAGGCGCCCGGTTGCGGGCCCGGCTGCATCGGCCAGGCCCACAGTGCGGCCGTTCCCCCCGGTTCGGGCGGCGCCGCCACGTAGACCGAGCCGACGTACGCCGTCATCGGCAGCCAGCTCGGCCGGGCGCCGAACAGCGCCGCCGCCGCGGCCGTCACACCCACCGAGCCCAGGGTGTTTCGGACGATCGCCGGCGCACCGAACTCCTCCGGGTGACCCGGCACCGCGAGTGCCAGCAGGGCGACGGCCAGGGCGGTCAGGGCGAGCAGGTGCGCGAGGCGACGCGGGGGCCATGGGCGGGTCGCCGTACGGTCCAGCTCGTCGCTCGCCGCGTACAGGCTCGTCCCGATCGTCGACGCGGCCAGCAGCGGGCCGAGGACGACGACCGGCGCGCGGCCGGCGTGGTCGAAGCCCGACTGCAGCCAGGACGCGGACCAGGCGGCCGCGGCCGCCGTGCCGAGCAGGGCGGCGACGGCGCCGGGGAGCGTACGCGAGCGGGCGTAGAGGGCGAGGCCGCTCATGGGATCGGCACCTCCTCGGGGCGGCAGCGGTCCGCGGCCAGGTAGCGGGCGAGGTAATCCCGTTGGGCGGCCGGGGACTTGGCGCGCAGGGCGTCGAGATGGCGTTCTGTGGACGGGCCGACGGGGACTCCGTAGCCCTCCGGCGTCGGCGCCAGCCACTCCGACACGGCGAGATGGACTTCGCCGAGCCGTTCGACCTCCGGACCTGCGAAGTCCTCGGAACGGCAGGTCTCGGAGAAGAGCCACTGGACGGCCGAGTTGAGGTACAGGTCAGGGTTCCGGAGCCGGCCCCGTACCGCGTCCAGCGACGGGTCCGGCAGTTCGGTCTCCCCCGCGCCGGGGCCGTTCGGGCCGCCGACCCAGCGCACGGGGGCGCCCGGCAGCCCGCGCAGCCGCTCGTTGAGCGGCGCGAGCGTGCGGGAGATGTCCGGCAGCAGTCCGCGGTCCAGGGCCGGTACGCAGACCTGGGGTGTTCCGGAGTCGCAGACCGGGCGGCTCGCCTCGTGGTCCGGGCGCCACGGCCCCTCGTCGGGCAGCCGGAGGACCGGCACGGCCGCGGCGACCGCGGCGGCGAGCGGAAGCAGGGCGAGCAGCCGCAGCCGCGCGGGGCGGGCGGCGTACGCGAGGAGGGCCGCCAGGGCGAGACCGCCGGTCCAGACGGCCGAGGCCGGGGCGAACCACCACACGGGCTCGTCCCAGGGGGAGGAGTGCTCGGCGGCCGGACTGAGCCAGCGCGCGGCGCTCTCCGTGTACGCGCCGATCCCGAGCCCGGCATACCCGGCCACCGCGAGCAGCGGTGCCGTCAACCGCCACGGCACCAGCAGGCCGACGAGATGGCCGAGCGTGCCGAGGGCGGCGAGCGCGACCGCGTCGGCCGCGACGAGTTCGAGGTACGGCCGGCCGCCACCGACGTACGGCCAGGTCGCGAGCAGACACACCGCCGTGGCGAGCAGCTGTCCGGCGGCCGGCCAGAGCGCGGAGGGCGCGACGGCGAGCAGCGTACGGCGCAGCCGGCCGCGCGGGACGGAACGCAGCAGCTCCAGCGTCCCGCGGCGCCGCTCCCGGCCGCCCTGCCAGCAGCCGGCGGCGAGCGCGAGCGGGCCGGCGAGCAGCCCGGTGGCGACGTGCAGGGTGTCCGTGGCGTCGGTCCAGCGCGACTGCCAGTCGGGTGCCTTGCCGTACATCGTCACGAGGATCGTGACCGCGACGGCGGCGCCGACCCAGGGCCCGGCGCCCCGTCGCAGCTCGGCGCGGAGGACGGAGGTGCGGGGCGGGCCGACGGCCTCGCGGGGCGGGGTGGCGGTCGCGGTCACCGGAGGCCCCCGGTGGAGTCGGCCGACGGCGCACGGTGGGCGCGGAGCGCCGACGTGTAGCCGCGTTCGATCGCGTTGCCGGCGTCCCCGGCCTGTCCCGAGCCCGCCGACTCCTCGCCGAGGGCGGTCAGTTCCGCGGTCGTGCCCCGGAAGGCGATACGGCCCGACTCGATCAGCGTGACCTCCGAGCAGGCCGCCGCCACGTCCTCCACCAGGTGGGTGGAGACGATCACCGTGGACGACGCGCCGATCTCCTTGAGGAGCGTCCGGAACTCGACCCGCTGCTCGGGGTCGAGGCCCGCAGTCGGCTCGTCGAGGAGGAGCAACTCCGGTTCGTTCACGATCGCCTGGGCGATCCCCGCCCGCCGGACCATGCCCCCGGACAGGGTCTTCAGCCGGGCGTCGACCCGGTCGGTCAGGCCCACCCGCTCCACGGCACGCTCCACGGCGGCGGGTGCGTGGTCCGCGGGCATCTCCTTGAGCCAGGCCACGTACGCCACGAACTCACGGACCGTGAAGCCCGGGTAGTACCCGAACTCCTGGGGCAGGTAGCCCAGTCGGCGGCGGATCTCGGACCGCTCGCGGTGGGCCGCGGCGTCCCTGCCGAGGAGTTCCACCCGGCCGTCCGACGGGGCGGCCACGGTCGCGAGGACGCGGATCAGGGAGGTCTTCCCGGCGCCGTTCGGGCCGAGCAGTCCGTGGACGCCGGGGCCGAGGGTCAGGTCGAGGCGGTCGAGCGCGACGGTCCGGCGGTGCCGGACGGTCAGACCGCTCGCCGTGACGGTGGTCGCCGAGGCACCCGGCGTACGGTGTGTGCTCGGCGTGGTCCGGGTGGTCACCGGGTCTCCAGATGGTCGAAGGAACGGCGGCGCAGGGCCAGCAGGCCCGCGCAGGCGACGGCGGCGGCGGCCCAACCGCCTTGCGCGGCGGGGCCCGCGAGGTACTGGGCCAGCCCGGTCGTGGCCCCGGGCCGCCCGAGCACAGGACCGGCCACGGCGAGCAGCCAGCCGCCGGTCAGCGTGAGGGCGGCCGCCCGGCACCCCACGAACGAGCCGAGGGCCAGGGCCGCCAGCGTCAGCGCGAGCCCGGGCAGCAGCCAGGCGGCGGCCCCCGGTACGCCGGTGACCGGCGGCAGCAGGGCCCCGGCCGCGGTCAGCACCGGTACGCAGACCCCGAGGACGGCCGCCGCCCGGGTGAGCAGCAGGCGCAGCCCACCGGAGGGCGTCGCCACCCCGATCTCGTACATCGGGTCGGCGTGACGTCCGTACGAGACCGCCACCCCGACCAGCGGCAGCACCGGGGCGACCGCGAGCAGCACCGGCCGCGCCCCCCGGAAGCCCGCTCCGTACGCGAGCCCCATCGCCGCGGCGACCACGACGAACACCGCCACCAGCCACGCCCCTCGCAGCGCGGGGCCCGCGGCCCAGAGCACCCGCGCCCAGCGGGACGCGCCCATGCGCCGGTGCGGCCCGGCCGGCCACGGGTGGGCCGGGCCCCGGTGCGGCTCCGCCCCCGTGCGGACCGTTTCAAGCAGTGCGGCCCGGACGTCGGCGAGGACCGGACCCGATTCCCCCGCCCGGACGGCCGCCGAGACGCGGGCGGCGCAGCCGCCGCACACTTCGACGTGCTTCTCCAGGGACCAGGCGTCGGGCTCGGCCGCCGAACCCGTCGCGTAACGGGCGGCCAGCGCTTCGCTCACGTGCCACGGCGCGGTCATGCGGTGCCTCCCAGGGGGTGCGGGCCGAGGGCGGCGCGCAGCTCGCGACGGGCCCGTAGCGCCCGGGTCTTCACGGTGCCCTCCGGTATCCCGAGCAGCCGGGCCGTCTCGCGGGTGGTCAGGCCGTCCACGACGGTGGCCCGCAGCACCTCGCGCAGCTCGGGCGAGATCCGGTCGAGGGCGGCGCCGACGTCTCCGTACTCGAGGCCGGTGAGGACGCGGTCCTCGGCCGAGGGGGCGGGGGCGACCGGTTCCGGTGCGGCGCGTTCGGCGCGAGCCCGGACGCGCTGGGCGTCGACCAGGCGGCGCGCGGCCACGACCCAGAGCCAGCCGCCGGCCTCGCCCCGGCCCCGGTGGGAACCGGCGGAGCGCCAGACGGTGACGAAGGTGTCCTGGAGGACCTCCCGTACGGTCTCCTCGTCCGCGCACCGCCGGGCCAGCCGGGCGTGCAGCCACCCCGCGTGCCGGTCGTACAGCTCCGCCAGCGCCTCGGCGTCGCCCCGGGCGACCGCGCGCAACAGCGCGGAGTCGTCCCGCTCTTCTCCCCGTTCGGGGCGCAACAGTCTCACGCCCCTCTATCGCTCGGCGGACGGTCGGCGGTTCACGCGGCCGCCGACGCCGGTTTCGAGACTCAGGGGCTCGTCGGGGGGCCGCCGTCGGGGAGGGCGGCGAAGACGCGTTGCAGGGCCGGTGGGCGGTCGCCGTCGGCGGTGACCACGACGCGGTAGCGGTGGGTGAGGACGTACTGGAAGCCGTCGGCCACCGGCTTCCCCGTCGGTCGCGTGGGCACCTTCTCGTACGCCGGGTCCTCCAGCGCCGCGCGGAGTTCGGCCACTTCGGCTGCGGTCATGCGGCCGGTGCGCGGGGACTCCGTGCCGGAGCGGGTGGTGTAGGTGCCGTCGTAGTGGACGATCAGCTGGTTGCGGACGCCGGCGAGGCCGCCGTTCACGTTCACCTCGACGAGGACCTCGCGCGGGCCGGGCTCGTGGTCGTTCTTCACGGTCCCGTCCGTGCCGGTGGGGACCGGGGGCGCGGGGACGGTGCCGGTGGCGGGCGGGGCGGTTCCGGTCGGCGCGGTGGCCGCCGGTGCCGTCGCGGCGGGTGTCGACGGGGGGCCCTGCTCGCCGCAGCCGGCCACCGCGAGGACCGGGACCAGGACCGCCGTGGCGGCCCAGAGCCTCCCGTACCGCCTTACGTTCACCGCTCCGCCGTTCACCATGACCCCGAGCATGCCCTCACCCGATCCGGTTGACCAGGGCCGCGTGCAGGGCGTCGAGGCGGGGGCCGTGCGGGCCGCCGCGTACCGCCAGGTCGACGGCGTCGACGCACGGCCGGCACCGGTCGAGGTGGGCCTCGGCGTGGCCGAGGAGCTCGGGGGAGAGCTCCCCGCGCGCGTACGCCTGCACCCAGTGCGCCGGGAGGTGCCGGGTGGGGACGGGCGTCACGGGGGGAGAGAGCTCGGTCATGCGGGGGCCGCTTTCGGACGTGGGGGTGGGGGTGGAGGCGGGGGATTCCCGGGGGTTACGGGCGGGGGCGGGGGACCCTGTCGCGGTCATGGGCACCTCCTCCGCCGGTTCCGTGGGCACCGTCCGGGGCCTCCGCCTCGCGCTCGGCCACGATCCATTCGCGCAGCCGGGCGCAGCCCCGGGCGGCGCGGGCCTTGACCGTGCCCTCCGGGACGGCGAGGCGCTCGGCGGTCTCGCGGACGCTGTAGTGCTGGAGGTAGCGCAGCTCGATGACCTCGCGCTGCGGGGCGGGGAGTCCGGCGAGCGCGTAGGCGACGGCCGCGTAACGCGGCGAGGAGGCGAGCAGGCAGTCCTCGGCGGAAGGGGTCGTTCCGGCGCAGGCGGGGGTGTGCTCGCGCGCCCGGTCGGCGAGGGCGCGCTGGCGGCCGGCGGCCCGTTCGAGGTCGATCGCGCGGCAGTGGGCTATCCGCCGCAGCCAGGCGGGAACGCTGCCCTCGTGGAAGCCGGACGCGCTCTTCCACACCGTCAGGAAGGTCTCCTGGACGGCGCCCTCGACGGTCTGGGCGGGGAAGCCGCGGTTGAGGAGATGGGCGAAGAGGGGGCCGGCGTGCCGGGTGAACAGCTGGGACAGCGCGTCCCTGTCGCCTTCGGCGACGGCGTGGACGAGATGCCCGTCGCACGCGTCGTCCTCGCCGGCCGGCCTGCGCGGGGCCGGCGCGCGGGTGGGTGGCACGTCGGCGGAGGGCCCGTCCGCCGGTGGCCGGTCGGCGGACGGCCCGTCCGCCGGTGGCCGGTCGGTGGATGGCCGGTCCTCGGATGGCCGGTCGGTGGATGGCCGGTCCTCGGCCCCCGACCCGTCCTCGGTGCACTGCCCGCACCCGGGGAAGCTCGTCGTCACGACCTCTGAACGCGCGGGAGGGGTACGGAGGTTGCAATTCCGCGCCCCCTTCTCACACGCGTTTCACGCGCGCCCCCGGCCGGCCCTTGCCGCCCCGACCCCCGCTCCCTACGCCTCCCGCACGATCCCCGTCAGCGGGCACTCGTAGCGCCAGTCCAGGCTGTCGTAGAGGGCCAGGCCGTCGCGGGTGGCGAAGAGGACGCCCGTCGTCGCGCCCGCCTGGGCGGCGGCCGCCTCCAGGGTGCGCATCACGTTCGAGCCGAGGCCGCGGCGGCGGTGGCCGGCGTGGGTCTCGATCTGGTCGGCGACGGCCGTCGCCCCCGTCGGGGCGATCCGCCCCCACGCGGCGAGCGTGCCGTCCGGCGCCACGATCCGGACCCGGATCACGCCGTCCCGGGTCTCCGTCGTCCGTGCGTACCCCTCCGGTGCCGGCGGGCGCGTGCCCGGGTCCAGGGTCTTGCTCATCATGTAGCCGGGGTCGTCCGGGACGGTCCACCCCGGAGTGATCCATTCCGCGACCTCCTCCGGTCCGGCCATCACCTTCAGCCAGGCGCCCGGCACGGTGATCTCCGCGCAGAGCTTCCCGACGGACACCGCGTCCGGCGCCGGCAGGACGTGTCGGAAGACGTGCGTCGGCAGGCCGACGTCGATCCGCCAGCCCCAGGGCTCGACGACAGCGGGCGAAGTGCCCCGCGCGACGGTCCAGCCCGCCACCCAGGCAGAAGTAATAGACGCAGTATCCATGTGCTCATTACAGGGTGGAGGCGACGGCCTGCGCCAGAGTGATCGCTCAGGGCGAACAGTCCGTGGGGAACATCCCGAGGCTCACGTGCATTGAGTCCACATAGCTCAACTTGACTGCCGAAGGGGAGATCATGGCTGCGACGTCCTCACCGCTCACTCTGCCTGTGCTGCCGCTCGACGACGAGGTCGTGCTGCCCGGAATGGTGGTGCCGCTGGACCTGTCCGACAACGACGTACGGGCCGCGGTCGAGGCCGCCCAGGCCGCCGCCCGTTCCGGGAACGGCACCGGAAAGCCCAGGGTGCTCCTCGTGCCGCGCATCGACGGCACGTACGCCGGTACGGGTGTGCTCGGCACCGTCGAGCAGGTCGGCCGGCTGTCCGACGGCGACCCCGGCGCGCTCATCCGCGGCCTCGGCCGCGTCAGGATCGGCGCGGGTACGACCGGCCCCGGCGCCGCCCTCTGGGTCGAGGGCAGTGCCGTCGACGAGACCGTGCCCGACCCGCTGCCCGGCTCGGTGGCCGAACTGGTCAAGGAGTACAAGGCGCTGGCCACCAGCTGGCTGAAGAAGCGCGGCGCCTGGCAGGTCGTGGACCGTGTCCAGCAGATCGACGGCGTCTCCGCGCTCGCCGACAACTCCGGCTACTCACCCTTCCTCACCGTCGAGCAGAAGGTCGAACTCCTGGAGACCGCCGACCCGGTCGCCCGCCTCAAGCTCGCCACCGCCCAGCTGCGCGAGCACCTGGCCGAGCAGGACGTGGCCGAGTCCATCGCGAAGGACGTCCAGGAGGGCGTCGACAAGCAGCAGCGCGAGTTCCTGCTGCGGCGCCAGCTGGACGCCGTACGCAAGGAGCTGCGCGACCTCAACGGCGAGACGGACGGCGACGAGTCCGACGACTACCGGGCCCGCGTCGAGGCCGCCGACCTGCCCGAGAACGTACGGGAGGCGGCGCTCAAGGAGGTCGAGAAGCTGGAGCGGTCCAGCGACCAGTCCCCGGAGGGCTCCTGGATCCGCACCTGGCTCGACACCGTCCTCGAACTGCCGTGGAACGAACGCACCGATGACCAGTACGACATCCTGGGCGCCAAGGCCGTCCTCGACGCCGAGCACGCGGGCCTGGAGGACGTGAAGGAGCGGATCACCGAGTACCTGGCGGTGCGCAAGCGGCGCGCCGAGCGCGGTCTCGGCGTGGTCGGCGGCCGGCGCGGCGGCGCGGTGCTGGCCCTCGTCGGCCCGCCCGGTGTCGGAAAGACGTCGCTGGGCGAGTCCGTCGCGCACGCGATGGGGCGGAAGTTCGTCCGCGTCGCGCTCGGCGGCGTACGGGACGAGGCGGAGATCCGCGGCCACCGGCGTACGTACGTCGGCGCGCTGCCGGGACGGATCGTACGGGCCATCAAGGAGGCCGGGTCGATGAACCCGGTGGTGCTCCTCGACGAGATCGACAAGGTCGGCTCGGACTACCGGGGCGACCCGGCGGCCGCGCTGCTCGAAGTCCTCGACCCGGCGCAGAACCACACCTTCCGCGACCACTACCTGGAGGTCGAACTCGACCTCTCCGACGTCGTCTTCCTCGCGACGGCGAACGTCCTGGAGGCCATCCCGGAGGCGCTGCTCGACCGGATGGAGCTGGTGCGGCTCGACGGGTACACGGAGGACGAGAAGGTCGTCATCGCCCGTGACCACCTGCTGCCGAGGCAGCTGGAGCGGGCCGGCCTGGAGCCGGGCGAGGTCGTCCTGGAGGACGCGTCGCTGCGGAAGCTGGCGGGCGAATACACCCGTGAGGCGGGCGTACGGAACCTGGAGCGGTCCATCGCGCGGCTGCTGCGGAAGGTCGCGGCACAGCACGAACTGGGCGACCGGGAGCTGCCGTTCACGGTCGGCGTGAACGATCTGCGCGGGCTGATCGGCCGGCCGCACCACATCCCGGAGTCCGCCCAGGACCCGGCGGAGCGCCGTACGTCCGTACCCGGCGTGGCGACCGGTCTCGCCGTCACCGGCGCGGGCGGTGACGTCCTCTTCGTGGAGGCGTCGCTCGCCGACCCGGAGACGGGCGCGGCGGGGCTGACCCTGACCGGCCAGCTGGGCGACGTGATGAAGGAGTCCGCGCAGATCGCGCTCTCCTTCCTGCGGTCGCACGGCGCGGAGCTGGAGCTGCCCGTGACCGGTCTGAAGGACCGGGGCGCGCACATCCACTTCCCGGCGGGCGCGGTCCCGAAGGACGGTCCGAGCGCGGGCATCACGATGACGACGGCACTCGCGTCGCTGCTGTCCGGGCGGCTGGTCCGCACGGACGTGGCGATGACCGGTGAGGTGTCGCTGACCGGGCGGGTCCTGCCGATCGGCGGCCTGAAGCAGAAGCTCCTCGCGGCGCACCGGGCGGGCATCACGACGGTCGTGATCCCGAAGCGGAACGAGGCGGACCTGGACGACGTCCCGGCCGAGATCCTGGAGAAGCTGGAGGTCCACCCGGTGACGGACGTCCGCCAGGTCCTGGAGATCGCCCTGTCCCCGGCGGAGGTGTCGGTGAGCGCGGTGGCGTGAGCCGGTTCGGTACGTGGGTACATCAGTAACCACGTCGGTACGAGGAGTGCGGCGTCCCCGCGCGGGGACGCCCCACTCCTCGTCGTGCACCGGGTGTTCGGAGTACCTCCGGGCAGCCTCTCTTCATCCCCGGGTGTCCTTTCCGCCCTTGAGCGCGGTCGGTCGGACCCGCAGCATGGGTGCGCGATCCGTGCGTTCACGAGAGGAGAAGCCGCCATGCATATACCTCGGCGAGATCACCGGCGCACGCGCCGACAAGATCACCTCGCTTTGAGCGGGGAAGCCGACATCCGTATCCTGGCCACCAGGTTGGGGGGCCGATGGGACAGTCGAAGAGGAAGCGCCGACAGCTGGACGAGGCGCGGCGGGCCGCTGCCTTCGACGGGGAGTCGACGCGGGTGGACATCCTCTGCGGGCGTCTGAGGCAGCCGACCGTCCACCGGCTCAGCCAATTCGTGCCGCACGCCGACCGTGCGTCACCACCCCCCTCACCATCACCGCTCCGCACTCTCGACGTGAACGTGAACCGAGGAGAACCCGCCATGCCCCCACTGCCGTCGCTCTCCGCCCAGGCGGACCACCTCGTCGACCTCGGGGTGGCCGAGCTCGCCGGGATATCCGCCGACGAACTGCGCGCCTTCGCCGAGCGCTCCGGGGCCGAGCGCACCGACGTGCTGCTCGCCGTCCACCCGGAGCGGGCGCCCGCGTCCGCGCTCGCGCCGCTGCTCCGCCGGGAGGACAAGCCCGGGTTCGTCGTGGTCGACATGCCCGACGTCGACGACTTCGCCCCGTACGACATCGAGGTGCCCGACGCGCCGCTCTACCTCGTCGCCGGGGTCGACCGGGGTGACCAGATGTCCAACTGGAGCCCGGAGGAGGCGCTGCCCGCGCTCACCAAGGAGGAGCGCACCCCGTTGCTGCTCACCGAGGGCATCCACTGGGTGCTCCAGGAGCCGGCCGCACTGGAGCGCAACCGCTGCTTCATGACCATCGGCTCCCGGCTCCGCAAGGCGAACGGCGCCCTGGACGCCCGTACCCCGGCGATCTGGATCAGCAACGGCACCGGTCGGGACGGCCGCGAGCGGCGCGACGCGCCCAAGGTCGGCTGGTGCTGGTGGGGCAACCGCCACACCTGGCTGGGCTTCGGCTCCACCACCGGCCGGAGCGCCTAGGCCCGGACCGTCGATCGATCCTGGAACACTGCGCGGATGACTACCTTGGCTCAGCTGCGCACGTACGCGGTGGCGCCCTCCCGGAGGTCGAGGAGGGCACGCACGTCGGCATGGCCGCCTTCGCCGTACGGGGCAAGGGCTTCGTCTCGGTGACGAAGGACGGCCACGTACAGCTGCACCTGCCGTAGGACGAGGCCGAAGCCGCCGTGGCCGCGCACGCGACCGGCGAGAGCCTCGTCCGGGCGGGCAGGCCGATCGGATTCCGCGTACCCCTGGCCGACATCAATGGCAAGGACCTGAACGCCCTGGTCCGGGCCGCCTGGTTCAGCCGCGCCCCCAAGCGGCTCGCGGCAGCCCTGGCCACGGCGGAGGCGCCGGCCGGCGAAACCGGCGGCGACCTGCCCGCCGGCATCGGCAGGCCGGCGACCCGGGCCCTGCTCGGTGCGGGGCTGACGACGCTGGACCAGGTGGCGCGGCACACCGGACGCGAGCTCCTGGCCATGCACGGTGTCGGCCCGAAGGCCGTGCGCGTCCTGTCCGAGGCGCTGGAACAGCGGGGCCGGTCCCTGCGCGGGTAGCCGTGATCGCGCAGGGATCCGAAGGACCTTACCGATTCCTGACGCCGCCCCCTCGGGACGCCCACAACTCCCCAACCGCCTCAAGCGTGTTCGTCAGACCCCCGTCCTCTGCGCCTACCCGGAGTGCACGAACCACCCCGAGGCGCCGACGCCCGGCAACAGCGGTTCGAGGAGGAGACGGCGAAGTTCCGCGAGGTGACGACCGGCTGCGCCGGCTGCCTCGCGGCGAGCGGAATCCCGCTCGCCGCGAGGCTTTTCCGTCAGGTCGTACACCGATGCCCCGTCATGCCGTACGCCGTGACGACGCCCGCCGTTACGACGCGTTCCGGCGCCGCGTCAGGAGCAGGCTGCCCGCGCCGAAGGCCGCGAGCGCGCCCGCGCCCGCGAGGGCAAGCGGGAGCGGGGAGGAGGGGGGCTGCGCGGTGTCGGAGGACAGGGCCGGGGCGTGTTCGTCGCCGCCGTGGCCCGCGTGGCTCACCGTGGAGCGGTCCGCGCCCGCCGCGATCTTCGCCTCGCTCGGGGCCGACGCCGCCGACGCCGTACCGCCGAAGGCGACGTCCGAGCAGCTGTAGAACGCCTCCGGGCTGTCGCTGCGCTGCCAGACCTTGTAGACGATGTGGCGGCCGGTGCGCGCGGGCAGGTTGCCGGTGAAGTTGTAGTAGCCGTCCGCCGAGGTACGCGTCGTGGCGTAGGTGGCCACCGGGGTCGCGTCCAGGTCCGACCACTTCAGCGGCTTGGTCGGGTCGAAGCCGGGCTTGGTGATGTAGACCGTCATCGTGCCCTGGTGCGGCGCGGTCACTCGTACCTTGAAGTCGAAGGAGCCCGCCGACACCGCCGTCGCCGGCCAGTCCGTCCGGGCCCAGTCCAGCGCCCGGTACTTCTCGCGGTTGGCCGAGCAGAGCTTGCCGTCCGGGATGACCACCTGGTGCTGACCGTCCGCGTTGGCGATGTTCACCTCGTTCCAGTCGTAGAGCGGCTGCGTGCCGGAGTCGGCGACCAGGTCCTTGCACACCTGCGACTTCGGCGTCTCCGGGCCCTCCGCGTAGCAGGCAGCCACCCGGCTCACCGGGTTGAAGACCGCGCCGTGCGCGCCGGCGGTCGACGGGGTGAGCGGGATCAGTGCGGCGGCGGACAGGGTGACGGCGGCGGCGGTGCGGCGGTACGACGACGGCATGCGGGGCTCTCTCTCGCGCGTGGGGGTCGGACGGGACGAGCAACGAGGGGATCGCGTACGGGAGTTGGGGAGGTCCGTACGCGCCCGTCCGAGCCTCGCATTGGTCCATACCAATGAGCAAGAGGGAGGGAGGACGGAAAGTCGGGCGTGGCCTTCCGGGTGCGCCGCCGCACGCCCGGAAGGCCGCCGTATGAGTCCTGCTCAGCCGTTCGCCAGTGCCACCACGCGCGAGAGGTCACCGTTGAACCGGTTGTGGTCGCCGACCGTCGGTCCGGTCGAGGTGTACTGCCACATCGTGTAGTACGGCCACCCGGCCGGCAGGGTGCCGACCGTGGACGCGTACCGCGCGATCCACAGCGGGTTGCTCGCGCCGAAGCCGGAGTAGTTGCCGGTGCACTGCGTCCACCAGCTCGTCGCCGTGTAGATGACCGCGTCCCGGCCGGTCCGCGCCTTGTAGCGGTTCAGGAAGTCACGGATCCAGGTGACCATCGCGGACTGGGACTTGCCGTAACAGGTCGCGCCGTACGGGTTCCACTCGATGTCCAGCGCGCCCGGCAGGGTCTTGCCGTCCCGGGACCAGCCGCCGCCGTTGTTCACGAAGTAGTCGGCCTGGGCCGCGCCCGTCGTCGTGTCCGGGGTCGCGAAGTGGTACGCGCCGCGGATCATGCCCACGTTGTAGGAGCCGTTGTACTGCTGCGCGAAGTAGGGGTTCTTGTAGTAAGTGCCTTCCGTCGCCTTGACGTAGGCCCACTTCACCCCGCTGTTCCACAGGGTCGACCAGGCCACGTTCCCCTGGTGGCTGGAGACGTCGACGCCCTCCGTCTGGGCGGCGCGGGGCGTGCCCGGCGTGCCGGAGGTGCCGTCGTGGGCGACGACGCCCATGCCCATGTGGGCGGAGCCGCGCGGGGGAACGGCCTCGGCGTCGGTGCCGGCGGCGCCGGCCGGGGCGGCGAGAGTGAGGGGCAGGAGCAGGGCCAGGGCCGCGAGCGCGGCGCCGGCGAGGGTCTTTCCGGATCTGTGCACGGGCATTGCGTGCCTCCGAAAGGCTCGGCGGGGGGAGCGAGTCGACCGTCCTGGTGTGGACATGTCACCGACGACGCTACGCACGTAGACCCGCCGGGCGGAAGGGGGCCCGGGTGCTGCCGTTGGTCTACGCCTGCGAAATACTGAGAGAGCTGCGGTGATGACCGCGGATGGAAGAAACTTTCAGCGACCGGAAAGCGCGCGAGGGGTGCTGACGTGCACGGAAGCGGTACGGGGAGTGAAGCCGAACCCACCGGCGGGGCTCGCGGTGGGAGTGGTGTGGACCAGGAATTCCTGGCCCTCGAAAGGGAACTGGCGGTCTTTCTGCGCCGCGCCCGCGCGTCGTCCGGCGAGATGGCCCGCGAGGTCCACCCCGAGCTGGAGTCCTCCGCGTACGGCCTCTTCGTACGGCTCGACGACACCGGGCCGCAGCGCGCCACCGAACTCGCCGGCTACTTCGGCGTCGGCAAGGCGACCATGAGCCGCCAACTCCGCACCCTGGAGGACCTCGGGCTCGTCGCCCGCGACCCCGATCCGGCCGACGGACGAGCCTCGCTCGTCCGGCTCACCGAGGAGGGGCGGCTCCGCTTCCGGCGGGTACGGGACGCCCGGCGCGGGCGGTACGTCCGCAAGCTCGCCGACTGGGACCGTGGCGAGGTCGCCGAACTGGCCCGCCTGCTCCACCAGCTGAACGCGCGCGCGGAGGGCTGAGGCCTTCGGGGGCTCCTCGGAGGAGACCCCTCCTCAGGCCCCCTCAGCCCTCAGCCCCCTCGGCCCCCTCAGAGAAGCGCGTGGACCGCCGTCGCGTCGTCGTGGCGCTTCCAGCGGTGGGCGGCGGCGCCGGACTCCTCCAGCGCGCGGACCCGGGCAAGCAGTCCGTGCGCGCCTTCCTCGGCCAGCACCGCGAAGCAGTCCGTCCAGTCGCCCGCCCCGAACAGCTCCACCCAGCGCGACGCCCCGTCCGTGAGCGCCGCCAGGGCCCGTACCTCCGACCGGGGCGTCGTCCCGGTCACCGCCCGCCGCGCCACCTCCGGGTCCGCCGCCGCCGTGAAGAAGCCGCCCTCCTGGTTCCGTAGCCGGTCCGTGGCCGCCAGGGAGCGGCGGACCTCGGCCGGGATCCGGTCAAGCCGGTCGTCGAGCACGGCCCGCACCGCCCCGTCCGGCGCCTCCAGGAGCAGTACGGAGTCGGACAGCACCAGGTGCTCCACGTCCGTCGCGTCCCAGCGGGCCATCACGACGGTTGCCTGGGGAGTACGTACGTGAGAAAGGTCACAGGTATCGCGGTGGGCGTTTGCGGTGCGCCGGATTGCCTCGGCCAGAATCCCGGGCAGCGTCATGTCGCGCCGCGAAGCGGACAGTTCGGTCAGGGCGCCGCCGAGGCGGGCGGTGAACCAGGGCACGTCGTGCACACAACCGTCATCACCGGCCGGCGGTGTCACCCCGTCGAGCACCACGACCGTCCCGCCCCCGCCGGACGCGGGTAGAGCGGTGGCCGCCCAGTCCTCGTTGGGGCGTTCGGGACTGCCGGGAAGAGTGACGACCTCGGTGCGCATGATCCCCAGTCTGCCCCCGACGTCGTCGGTGGCCGCATGGCGCCTTCACAGCACCTCCCAATGGCCGAAATTGGCCTGTACCAGGCCTTCGAGGGCCGTACGAGAGGCGGAAGCTGAGCCTCCGTCGAGCTGCGGGCGGGCATCTTGCCAAAGCCCGAGCGGAAGATCCAACCGGCGCCCCGCACGGCCGCGCGGACGGGCCCGCGCGAAGTTGTTCGCCAACTCAGGAGTGTTGTTCACTCGTTCGGGTGGCGGAGCGGCCGATGCGCGTCCCCTTCCCAGAAGCGCTGGAATGGTCGGAAGCCGTACCAGGGGTGGGGGCGCTCTAAACACGTGACCGGTCGTCACCTCTGCTTCATGGGCGGACGAGTCGAGAATGCGAGCACCGGTGCAGAAGAAGCGGCCTCGGAGCAACAACGGCACGCGGAGCCAGGCCCCCGGTGACCCGCAGACGACGGGCGACGCCACGGGCCCCGGCGCCGTACCCGGAAACGGGAGCACCGCATCCGTACCCGTCGTACCCGCGCCCACCGGGCGCCCCAAGCGCGTCCGTAACCGCCTCGTCGCCGGGGTCGCCCTCGTCGGAGTCACCGTGCTCGCCGCCGGCGCGCCCGCGGTCCTCACCGCCTCCGGCGAACTGAGCGACGCCCAGCGCCTGGTCACCCTCGCCGAGCTGGACCGGCAGGCCGTCACCCTCGCCCACTCCCTCGCCGACGAGCGCGACGAGGTCGTCGCGTACATCGCCGCGGGCCGCGACGAGCAGCAGGGCGACACCGACGACAAGCGGCAGATCACCAGCACCCGCTCGACCCGCGTCGACCGCCAGATCGACGAGATCCGGCCCGCCGCCCCCGCCGAGCTGCGCCGCGACCTCGCGGGCCTGCCGTCCATCCGCCGTACCGCGCTCACCGGCAAGGGCACCGCCCTCGAAGCCCACCGGGCGTACACGGAGGTCATCGCCAAGCTCCAGGCCCTCGCCGACGAGCTCGCCGAGCAGACCCCCGCCCGCGCCGCCGACGCGACCCGGGCCCCCGCCGCCCTCGGCCGCGCCGTCGAACAGGCCTCAGCCGCCCGCGGGCTGCTCCTCGCCGCCTTCGCCGTACCCCAGCCGAAGTCCACCGGCGTCATCTACGACCCGATCACCGGCACCTACGTCCCCGCCAAGGCGGAGGGCGCCGACGAGGCCGAGCGGACCCGCGACGCCCTGACGGCCGCCGCCCAGCAGGCCCGGGTCCGCGAACTGGCCGCCCTCGCCGACTTCGACCAGGCCGCCACCACCGCCGGCCGGGACTCCCTCGCCGCCACGGTCGCGGGACCCGACGTCAAGAAGGCCGAGAGCCTGCTCGCCAAGCTCACCGACCAGCCGCAGCTGACCAAGTCCGAGCGCAGGACCGACCCCGAGCAGCTGGACGCCGCGCTCTCCGCCCGCATCGAGCAGATGCGCGGCGTGGAGTCCTCGCTCGCCGCCACCCGGGTCGACCGCCTCGCCCAGCTCCGCGACGACGACGTCACCGCCCTCGAAGTACGCATCGCCTACCTCGGCGGCTTCCTGCTGGTCGCGATCGGCATCTCCACCTTCGTCGCCCGCACCCTCACCCGCCCCCTCGCCGTCCTGCGCATCGGCGCCGCGCGGCTCGCCGCCGCACCGGAGCCCGAGACGGAGGAGCCGGTCCGCTTCACCGGCCGCAACGACGAGTTCGCCCAGGTCGTACGGTCCCTCAACACCCTGCACGGCAAGCTGGCCGACCTCGGCCGGCGCGCCGGGCGGCTCGACAGCGAGCGCGCCGACCTGGCCGGGGCCCGGGAGGCGCTCGGCGCCGAACTCGCCGCCCAGCGCGCCGAACTCCAGGGGCAGACCGCCGTGCTCACCGCCGAGCTCGAACGGCTCCGGCACAGTGTCCACCACACCTTCGTCAACCTCTCGCTGCGCAGCCTCGGGCTCGTGGAGCGGCAGCTCGGCGTCATCGAGAAGCTGGAGGAGCGCGAGCAGGACCCCGACCGGCTCGCCACCCTCTTCAAGCTCGACCACATGGCGACCGTCATGCGCCGCCACAGCGAGAACCTCCTCGTCCTCGCCGGTCACGAACACGTCCACGGCCACCCCGGTCCCGTCCCGCTGGTGGACGTGCTGCGCGCCGCCGTCAGCGAGATCGAGCGGTACGAGCGGGTCACCCTCCAGTCCCTGCCGCCGCACGCCCAGATCGCCGGGTTCGCCGCGGACGACCTCAGCCACCTGATCGCCGAACTCCTCGAGAACGCGACCTCCTTCTCGCCGCCCGACGCGCAGGTCCAGCTCTCCGGGTGGCTCCTGGAGAGCGGCGAGGTCATGCTCTCCGTCCAGGACGAGGGCATCGGCATGACCGAGTCCCGGCTGGCCGAGCTCAACGCGCGGCTCGCCTCGGCCGACCCGGCCGACGTGGAGGGGGAGGGGCTCGGCATCCGCGTCACCGCGCTGCTCGCCGCCCGCCACGGCGTACGGGTGGAGCTGCGCGCGCAGAAACAGGGCGGCATCACGGCGGTCGTCGTCCTCCCGCTGCCGCTGCTCCCGGACGCGCCGCCGACCGCGGGCCCGCCGGCCGTCCCGGTCGCGGGCGCCGCGCCCACGCTGAACCTCCCGGGCTCCGTCGCCGAGGCCAACTCCAACACCCTGCCCTCCCGCACCCGCGACCCCCTCGTGGAGGCCGCGGAACGCGCCATCGAGGCGGCGGTGACGGAGGCGGCGGAGGCGGAGGCGGCGGAGGCGGCGGCCACGGTGGAGGAACAGGCCGCCGAGGAATCCGCGGTGGATCCGACGCCCGAGCGGGAATCGGATGGTGGATCCGAGATAGCGGATATTGGATCCAATGTCCAGGATCATGGATCCGATATCCAAAATCCGGAGTCCGGCCCGGAGTTCGTGGACCCCGCCCCCGAGGCCCCCGCGGCCGCGGAGGCCCCCGCCGCCCCCCAGCCTTCCCCCGCCGAGACCACCCTTCAGGTCCGGCTGCCCGACCCGCCCCCCGAGCCCGACGCGCACGAGCGTGCGCGCGAGGAGGGCGAGCCGCAGCCGTCGGCCGCCGCCCCCCGCGTCACCGACAAGGGGCTCCCCAAGCGGACCCCGAAGGTCGTCCGGCAGACCGGGGCGGACATGCCCGCCGCGCGCTCCGGTGGCGTGGACCCGGAGGCCCTGCGCCGCAGGCTCGGCGGCTTCCACCGAGGAGCAGAGGAGGGCCGTAAGGACGTCGAGGCCGAGATCGAAGCACGTACCGAGGAGAAGACGGGGGAGACAGTCGAGGAGGCACGCGGTTGACCGCGACCGGAACATCTGAGACCGGCACACCTGAGACCGGAACGTTCGGACCGAGCACGGAAGCCCGCAACCTGCACTGGCTGCTGGGCAACCTCGTCGAGGAGGTGCCCGGGGTCCGCTCGGTCGCCGTCGTCTCCTCCGACGGACTGCTGCTGCTGTCGTCCGACCCGGCGGCCCAGGACGCCACCCCCGCCGAGGACCGGGCGACCGGCCCCCGGGGCTCCAGCGCCGACCTCGCCACGATCGTCTCGGGCATCGCCAGCCTCACCATCGGCGCCGCGCGGCTGATGGACGGCGGCGGCGTCAAGCAGACGATGGTGGCCATGGAGGAGGGCAGTGTCTTCGTCATGTCCATCAGCGACGGCTCGCTGCTCGGCGTGCACGCCGAACCCGACTGCGACATGAGCGTCGTCGCGTACCACATGGCCCTCTTCGTCGGCCGCGCCGGACACGTCCTCACCCCCGAACTCCGCAGCGAGCTGCGCAAATCGATGGAGAGCGCCCAGTGACGTCCGTGTCGACCGCCCACCCCGTCAGGCTGCCGGTACGGGGTGAGGGGCGCCGCCCCGCGCGCGTACGCCCGTACTCGCTCACCGGCGGCCGCACCCGCTTCGGCCACGTCCTGCTCGTCGAGACCTTCGTCGCCGCCCTGGAGGCGGCGCCCGGGAGGAAGGTCCTGACCGATGGCGGGCCGGCCGCCCGGGGCCTCATGCCCGAGATGCGGGCCATCGTCGAAATCTGCCGCCGGATGCGTACCGTCGCGGAAATCTCGGCGCTCCTGAAGATGCCGTTGGGTGTCGTCCGAGTGCTGCTCAGCGACTTGGCCGACCAGGGAAAGATCCGTGTGTACGGGACCGGTCACGGCACCGGCCAGCCCGACCGCGCGCTCCTCGAAAGGGTGCTGAGTGGACTCCGCCGTCTCTGAAGCCGCCGTCTCCGCAGCCGCCGTCTCCGAAGCGGCTGCCCCGGCCCTCGCCGGAATCCCAGCCCAGCCCGAAGCCCAGCCCGAACGCCACGAAACGGGCACCGAAGAGGGCGCGCAGGACTGGCAGCTCGACCACACCCGCGCCCCCATCGCGACGAAGGTCGTGGTCGCCGGCGGCTTCGGGGTCGGCAAGACGACCTTCGTCCGGGCCGTCTCGGAGATCACCCCGCTCCAGACCGAGGCCCTGATGACCCAGGCCGGCGAGGACACCGACGACATCACCGCGACGCCCGACAAGCTCACCACGACCGTGGCGATGGACTTCGGCCGGATAACCCTGGACGACGACCTCGTCCTGTACGTCTTCGGCACGCCCGGCCAGCAGCGCTTCTGGTTCATGTGGGACGACCTGGTGCGCGGCGCGATCGGCGCGATCGTGCTCGCCGACACCCGCCGGCTGACCGACTGCTGGCCCGCACTCGACTACTTCGAGAGCTGCGGGCTGCCGTACGTCGTCGCCGTCAACCACTTCGAGGGCACCGAGCGGTTCGAGCCCGAGGACGTCCGCGAGGCGCTCACCGTGCCCCCGGACGTACCCGTCGTGATCATGGACGCGCGCAAGCGGTACAGCGTCGTGGAGACCCTGCTCGCGACGGTCGCGCACGCGCTCGAAGCCGCCCCCGAATAGGCCTGCCCCCCGAATAGGCCCGCCCCCCGAACAGGCTGCCGCCGCACCCGAACAGCCTGAACGACTCGTTAGGAACGCCCGCCATGCGGAAGATACTCATCGTCGGAGCCGGCCAGTCCGGTCTCCAGCTCGCCCTCGGACTCCAGTCGCAGGGGTACGAGGTCACCCTCATGTCCAACCGCACGGCGGACGAGATCCGGTCCGGCCGGGTCATGTCCACCCAGTGCATGTTCGACACCGCGCTCCAGCACGAGCGCGACCTCGGCATCAACTTCTGGGAGTCCCAGGCCCCGAGGATCGAGGGCCTCGGCGTCTCCGTCGCCGCCCCGGACGCGTCCCGCCCGATCGACTGGGTCGGGAAGCTCGACGGCTACGCGCAGTCCGTCGACCAGCGCGTGAAGATGGCCGGCTGGATGGAGACCTTCGCCCAGCGCGGCGGCCAGCTCGTCATCCACGGCGCGGCCGTCTCCGACCTGGACTACTTCTCCCGTACGTACGACCTGGTGCTCGTCTCCGCGGGCAAGGGCGAGCTGGTCTCCATGTTCGGCCGGGACGCCGCCCGTTCCCCGTACGCCGAGCCGCAGCGCGCGCTGGCCGTCGCGTACGTCCACGGCCTCGGCCCGCGCCCCGAGCACCCCGACTTCGACGCGGTCCGCTGCAACCTGGTCCCCGGCGTCGGCGAGCTCTTCGTGATGCCGACCCTGACCACCTCCGGCCGCGCCGACATCCTCTTCTGGGAGGGCATACCCGGCGGCCCGCTCGACGTCTTCCAGGGCGTCAAGGACCCCTCCGAGCACCTCTCCCTGACCCTTGAGCTGATGGAGCGGTTCACGCCCTGGGAGTACGCCCGCGCCACCAAGGTCGAGCTGACCGACGCGGGCGGCACCCTGGCGGGCCGCTACGCCCCGACCGTCCGCAACCCCATCGGCCGCCTCCCCGGCGGCGGCCTGGCCCTGGGCGTCGCCGACGTCGTCGTCGCCAACGACCCGATCACCGGCCAGGGCTCGAACTCGGCCGCCAAGTGCGCCGCGGCCTACCTCGCCGCGATCGTCGAGAACGGCGACAAGCCCTTCGACGAGGACTGGATGCGGTCCACCTTCGACCGGTACTGGAACACCGCACAGCACGTCACCAAGTGGACGAACGCGATGCTCGGCGTCCCGCCGGAGCACGTCCTGAACCTGATCGGCGCGGCCGGCCAGCTCCAGCCGGTCGCCGACCGCTTCGCCAACGGCTTCAACGACCCGGCCGACTTCGAGAACTTCTTCTACGAGCCGGAGAAGACCGATGCCTACCTGGCGTCGGTCGCCGGGGCCTGACGGTCGGGGAGAGCC